>CAZEBZ010000087.1:0-6355 GCA_964510775.1 uncultured Thermodesulfobacteriota bacterium | reverse complement strand
GGAGGTGAAAGACAGTCTGACCGCCTCCGGCGTTGGTATTTACAATGGTTCTAAAGCCGCTCTTTGCAAAACCCAGCCTCTTGGCCGCCTCTACGGCGGTCTTAAAGAGGCCGCTGCATGCTCCCTCGCCATCGCTCTCAAGACACTCAATGATGTTTCTGTAATGAGTCTTTGGGAGTATGAGCAGGTGAGTGGGGGCCTGGGGGAACTTGTCTTTTATGACTAAAAAATTCTCTGATTCGTATATAGGCTCTGCCAAAATCTCACCAGAGACAATCTTACAGAAGAGGCAGTCTTTATTCATGGGCGTCCGCCTTTTGTTTTCTACTAAGTTTTTCTTCTATCCCTGAGGTGCCAAAACGCCTCTGCAGCTCAGAGAGTACGGCCTCTATCTTTATCTCACGTTTTGAGAGCATAACCATGGTGTGAAAGAGCAGGTCTGCGGCCTCGTGTACGACTTCCTTATCACTCTCCCGCTCTGCGGCCTCAATGAATTCTCCTGCCTCCTCGGCTACCTTCTCCAGTATGGCCCCCCTGCCTTTGGCGTAGAGGCTTGCTACGTATGAGTTCTTCGCGTCAGCCGTCTTTCTCTGCTCAAGGATTTTTTGCAGGTCTTGCAGGATAGCCTCGCGAGGTACCTGTTGAGCATCGGCCTTATCTTCAGCCTCGGCGGCTCTTAATTCTCTATAAAAACAGGATCTTTCCCCTGTATGGCATGCAGGCCCCTCGGCCTCTACGGTAAGTAAGATCGTATCGCCGTCACAGTCATAGCGAATACCCCGCACTGAAAGAAAGTTACCGCTGCTCTCGCCCTTTAGCCAGAGTTGTTCTCTGCTGCGGCTGTAAAAACAGGCCCTTCCGCCTTCAATGGTCTTGGCGAGGGACTCTCTGTTCATGTAGGCGAGCATGAGAACCTCACCACTCTCTTTATCCTGCGCTATGGCAGGGACAAGGCCTTTATTGTCAAATTTTATCTTCGAGATATCCGCTCTCTCGACCATGCGCGCCGTCCTATTAGGAATTATCTGATAAAAAATAGATTATATTATAATAAACTTCACACAGTGCTTTGTCAATGCCCGCGCTCTTATGTGCCGGTATATAAGCGCTGTGGTAATCCCGCAGGGCCTATATAGAGAGGGCTTTTGCCTCTTTATTAAAACCTTGACGAATTCAAGTATGTAATATATCTTAGAAATATCATGAAGAACCGAACCGCCATAGTCCTTGCCGCAGGCAAGGGTACACGTATGAAATCGCGGCTGCCAAAGGTGCTGCACGAGGTCGCAGGCGAGGCTATGATAGTCCATGTGATAAGGCTCCTGAAGGGTCTTGGCATGGGGCGCATAGTTGTTGTCGTAGGCCACGGCTCAAAAGAGGTGCGTGAGCGCTTATCAGGGTACGACCTTACCTTTGTCGAGCAGACCGAGCAGCTCGGCACGGGTCACGCCGTCTTATGCGCCATGAAGGCGGTAAAGGGGCTTACAGGCGAGGTTCTCATACTCTCAGGAGACGTGCCCCTCCTTAGCGCCCCTACGGTAAGGGGGTTATTTAAGGTATACAAAAAAGAGGGCCCTGCAGGGGCGATTGCCCTTATAACAGCCCTTGTCAGCGACCCCGCTGGTTATGGCCGTATTATAAGAGATGATAAGGGCGCGGTTCTCCGTATAGCCGAGCATAAGGACGCTACAAAGAAGGAAAAGTCCGTTAAGGAGATTAATACAGGCTGTTATCTCGCTGATGCCGCCTTTCTTAGGAAAAACATAAAAAAAATCGGCTCATCTAACGCCCAGTGCGAGTACTACCTGCCTGACCTTATCCCTCTTGCCCTGAAAGCCGGTCAAAAAGTCTCCGCCCTTACCCTCGCTGATGCTACTGAAGTTATGGGAATAAATAACCGAGTAGAATTAGCGGCAGCGGCCGCTGTTATGAGAAAGAGGATTCTAACTTCCTTGATGAGAAGCGGTGTTACCATTATCGACCCTGAGAGGACAGTTATCTCAGCCGATGTAAGGGTTGGTAGAGAGACCATTATCCACCCCGGCGTGAGTTTATCAGGCTCCACCATTGGAAGGGACTGCCTGATAGAGCAGGGATCTATTATTACCGACTCCGTGATTGGCGCGGGCAGCACTATTAAGCCCTACTCTATTATAGAGTCAAGTAAGATAGGTAAGGGCGTCAGCATAGGCCCCTTTTCGAGGCTTCGCCCCGGCAACAAGGTCGCAGATGACGTACGCCTCGGTAACTTTGTAGAGCTTAAGAAGACTACTCTTGGCAGAGGCGCCAAGGCAGGCCATCTCAGCTATCTTGGCGACTCGCGCATAGGCGACGGGGTTAATATAGGAGCAGGTACCATTACGTGCAACTACGACGGCAGAAAAAAATATCTTACCCGCATAGAGGATGGTGCCTTTATTGGCAGCGATTCTCAGCTCGTAGCTCCTGTCTCTGTTGGCAAGGGCGCCTATGTAGGCTCCGGTACGACTGTTACAAGAGACGTGCCCGCAGGGGCCCTTGTTACATCAAGGGGCTCTGAGAAGATTATCAAGGGCTGGGTAAAGAAAAAATTTGGTAAATAGCCCCTTGCGGCGTTGTTATGTAGTGTAGTATTGAGGCCTCTTGCTCTTCTTTCATTATGGTCTCTATTATAATAGCAGCAGGTTTTAGCACGCAGCTTTGGAGAATATTAAAAAATGTGCGGTATTGTAGGGTATAGCGGTACTAAAAAAGCGGCGGATGTCCTCTTGGGCGGCCTTAAGAGGCTTGAGTACAGGGGTTATGACTCAAGCGGCCTCGCACTTCTTGACGGCGGTACTATAGAGCTTGTAAGGAGCGTGGGAAAGCTGCAGGGCCTTGTAGACGCTGTTGCCGAGACTACTCTCTCCGGGCATACGGGCATTGGGCATACACGCTGGGCAACACACGGCAGGCCCAGTGAGGCAAACGCCCACCCTCACAAGGAAGGCCCCGTTGCCGTAGTGCATAACGGTATTATAGAGAATTATCTGGCCCTTAAGAAAGAACTCGTCAGTGACGGCGCCGTATTTAAGTCCGAGACAGATACTGAGGTTCTCGCTCATCTTATAAGCCGCGAGGTGGCAGGGGGGGCAGACCTTGCAGGGGCCCTCTGCTCCGCGGTGAAGAAAGTTAAGGGTACGTACGCCCTTGCCGCTATTAGCGAAGATGAGCCGGGCACTGTTGTGGGGGCGAGGATGGAGTGCCCCCTCATCGTAGGAGTGGGCGAGGGCGAGGCCCTCTTGAGCTCGGATATCCCCGCCGTACTTGATATTACAAAAAAGGCCCTCTTCCTTGAGGACGGTGATGTTGTCGTGCTTCGCCATGGTGAGGTAGAGATAAGAGACCTAAGGGGTAAGAAACTCAATAAAAAACCGACTATTATCAACTGGAGCCCCGTAATGGCCGAGAAGGGCGGTTACCGCCACTTTATGCTAAAGGAGATCTTTGAGCAGCCCGGCGCAATTACCGATACATTCAGGGGTTGTATCAGCGAAGAGACGGGCGAGGTTTTTCTTGACGGCCTTGATATTGACTTAACAGGCGTTGGAAAGGTATATATCCTTGCCTGCGGCACCTCATGGCACGCGGCCCTTGTAGGTAAATTTCTCATAGAGAAATACGCCTCCATTCCCGTAGAGGTTGACCTTGCAAGTGAGTTTCGCTACAGAGACCCTCTTGTTGGCAGCGGCGATCTCGTCATAGCTATCTCGCAGTCAGGAGAGACGGCCGATACTATAGCCGCCGTACGAGAGGCCAAGAAACGGGGGGCTGCGCTTCTTACTATCTGCAATGTCATGGAGAGCAGTCTCACAAGAGAGGCAAACTGGTCTTTTATGACTCATGCTGGCCCTGAGATTGGCGTAGCCTCTACAAAGGCCTTTACCACTCAGCTTACGGCCCTTATGCTAATCGCCTTAAATTTTGGCCGAAGGTCGGGTCGACTTAAGGCCGCCGAGGCTACGGCCCTGCTGCAGGAGCTTCTGCGTCTTCCCGGAAAGATAGAAAAAGTCCTCGAGAGAGAGGGCGAGATAAAGGCCATAGCTAAAAAATACTTTCATCACAGCGACTTTATCTTTCTCGGCAGGGGCATAAATTACCCCATAGCCCTTGAGGGGGCGCTGAAACTCAAGGAGATATCCTACATCCATGCCGAGGGCTACCCCGCAGGTGAGATGAAGCACGGCCCCATAGCCCTTATTGACGAGGACATGCCCGTAGTAGCCCTTGCTCCCGCCGACTCCTCATACCCAAAAATGCTCGGTAATATGGAGGAGGTAAAGGCTCGGGGCGGCCTCGTTATAGCCATACTCACTGAGGGCGACTCTATCGCGGCGGCGCGTGTAGACCATGCCTTTACAGTGCCGACAATCGCAGAGGCCCTTGAACCAATCCTCTTATCTATCCCCCTGCAGCTTCTCGCCTATCACGTAGCTGTCCTGAAGGGAACGGATGTTGACCAGCCAAGAAACCTCGCAAAGAGCGTGACAGTAGAATGAGCTTTGCCAGTGTCCTCTTACATTTGCTCTTTCAGATACTCTCTGTAGAGCCTTTGTACATAACCCCTCTCAGGGATAAGTAAATAATGAGATACCTTCTCCTCATATTCGCCTATCTGCTGGGATCAGTACCCTTTGGCGTTATCTGTGCCTCTGTATTTGGCGGAGCCGATCCGCGCACTATGGGCAGCCGAAATATAGGGGCTACTAATGTTCGCCGCTCCGCAGGTAAGGGAGCCGCCGCCTTAACGCTCGCACTTGATATTCTAAAGGGCGCCGTCCCTGTTATCTTAGCTCGCGCGCTTGGCCTTCCAGACCACTTTATCGCAACGGCGGGGTTTCTGGCCTTTCTCGGCCACTTATACCCTCTTTTTCTTCGAGGTAAGGGCGGTAAGGGCGTTGCCACGGCCTGCGGAGTGATGTTCGTCGTCTCACCGCCGGCTACGGTTATAGCCCTTCTTGTATTTATCATAACCGTCGCCCTTAAGAGATATGTCTCTCTTGCCTCAATACTCGCCGCTCTCAGTATGCCTATCTCACTGTATATGCTTCGTATTCACGGCGAGTACATTGGTCTTGGTCTTATTATAGCCCTCTTTATAATCTTGAGACACAGGGCTAACATTAAGAGACTTTTGGCCGGCGAGGAGGCTAAGTTATGAAGCCGCCTCGTGAAAAAGCCTTTTTTCATGAAGAATACGTAAAATATCTTGACAAAACCCTTGAAATCACATAAATTAGAAAATTCTAATACCTTTAAGGATGATTATAAAAATGAAGACCTACATTCCAAAAGTTGATAAAGACGCAAAGAAATGGTTTCTCGTAGATGCAGAGGGTAAGACGCTGGGGCGTATCGCCGCCAAGATAGCCGCTGTTCTGCGAGGCAAACACACCCCGCAATTCGCTACTGATATGGATATGGGAGATTTTGTTGTCGTCGTAAACGCCGAGAAAATTCATTTTACCGGTAAAAAAGCGACAGATAAGATCTATTATCATCATACAGGTTATATCGGCGGAATAAAGGGCGTTAGTCTCGAAAAGCTCCTCGATACAAAACCTGAAGAGGTAATTAAAAAAGCCGTATGGGGCATGCTTCCCGCGGGGCCGCTGGCAAGAGACCAGTTCAGTAAGCTCAAGGTCTACGCCGGCCCGAATCACCCCCATGAGGCGCAAAAACCCCTTCCTCTCCAGTAGGGGCTATCTAAAAGATGGCGTTCCTTAGAAAAAAAGAGGGTTGTTGAGGCGGCGGGTTCGTTAGTTTAAAATAAAGTATTTTGTCCGAGTTTTGACGGGACATAAAAAAAATTAAAAATACAGTGGGGCCGCGGCCCTGATGCGTAAAGCGGAGTTGAAAAAATGTCAGAAGAAATCGTAACTGTTGGCAGAAGAAAGACAGCCGTGGCGAGGGTAAGGCTTAGGGCCGGCGCCGGTGAAATTAAGATAAATAAAAAACCTGTGGGAGAGTTCTTCGGCAGAGAAGACCATGTAAAGACAGTGGCTGATGCTTTTTCCATTACAAATACAACAGGTCAGTTTGATGTAGCCGCGAGGGTAACAGGCGGCGGCATGACAGGGCAGGCCGGAGCCATCAGGCACGGCATCTCAAGGGCCCTTATAATTTCCGATCCGGCGCTTCGTGCCGTACTTAAAAAAGCGGGTTTCCTCAAGAGAGACCCCAGGATGGTGGAGCGTAAAAAACCCGGTCAGAAAGGCGCGAGAGCGAGGTTCCAGTTCTCAAAGAGATAAGTCCACCCGCATACTCAGTTATTATCCTTATTGGAGAGGCCTTATGGCCTCCCCTTTTTTTTTGAAATAATTTTACGGCACTCTGA
>CAZEBZ010000086.1:0-6366 GCA_964510775.1 uncultured Thermodesulfobacteriota bacterium | reverse complement strand
GTGGCGGCTATTTTTACGGCGTCGCCGCCTGCGGCGCGGCCTTTTCTGATTATACCCTCAAGTCTTGCGGCTCCCGGTGTACCCTTAAAATCATGATATGAGACTATTACAGCAACACCGGCCTCTCTGGCCTCTGTTATAACAGCTCTAAAACCAGTTGCAACGCGCAGCTCGATATCAATACAATCCACAAACGGCATAAGCGCCTTGAATATAAGCTTTTTTTCCTTTACTGCGACGGCATTAACTCCGCCCTCGGTGACATCTCTGCAAGTCAGCAGCAGAGGAACACCAGAGACGCCCTCAAAACCACGGAGCCTCTTTAGCGCCCTTACAAGAGACTCTGTGTCTCTCTTACGAAAAGTATCAACCCTTATCTCCAGCATATCAGCCCCAGCGGCAAGGGCCTTTTGCACAGTCCTCTTATCAATCCGCTCAACTATTACAGCCGTTATAGTAGGCGCTTTTGTAAAAAGGGGGTTATTTTTTTTCTTCATTGAGTATATATATGACAAGGTAAGGGGCCGTGAGGCCTCTCGCATACCCCCAACCCGTCTTTTTGCAACTCTATGTGACCGGTCTGCCACTCCCCTCCAGAGACAAGGGCCGGATGGTCGCCGACTTTGGAAATGTCTTATATATCAATACTTAAATGCCCCTCAAAAGTCAAGATAAAAGACCTGTTCACGGCCAAACCCCATAAGAGACCTTATACCGGCCTGAAAACCCCTACTTTTGGGGGATATACACTACGGCGTCAGCCATGATATACTGATGTTGCAGTAAACTCTCTAATGCAAAAAAAACTCTTACTTCACAGCCCTTACTTCATAAACAGATAAACAGTGCCGAATAAGGAAAAATTGCTCTTTAAATGACTTTTTAATGTATTTTTTAATCGTTTTTTAACTTACTTTAGTATATTATATACTGTAGCGTAAGGTAAGGTCGCATAAATGGGGCTTCATTACTCTAAAAGCCTCTTCACTTAAGGACTAAAATTATGGGCGCAGGTCTTATAGTCAGTGCTTTTCTTGCTTTCTCCTTATCCCTCAGCTGGTTCTCAGGGACGAAGGAGAATACTATCCTTGAAGACACTGTAAAGGAGACGCGCGCCGAGCAAGAGGCTATAAACCGCAACTATCAGACCCTTACCATAAAAATGCGCTCCACCGAGGCCCATCAGAAAACCCTTGAGGGAAAGCTTAAAAACGAGAAGAAAAAGCAGCAAAAGCTCAAACGTAAGCTCGCTATGGAGCAAAGAAAGCTCAAGATAGCCGTTGATAGCGGCACGGCAGTTGACCTTGAGGGCGAGCGTGAGAAGATTCGTAAAGAAGTTGAGGAGCGGGCAAGCCAGGAGATCACAAAGCTCGAGTCCAAAATTCTTACTATAGAGGCAGAAAAAAAACGCCTTGAAGAGAGCGCCCGTATCGGGCTTACGGCTAAAAAAAGCGGCGATGGTGATGGCTGGGCTCAGGCAGAGCTTGCCAGAACCAAGGCACGTGAGGCGACTCTGCAGTATGAAGCCCTAAGACAAGAACTCGATGACCTTCGCGCAAAAATAAAGACGGCCGGCAATGAGAATACAATGGAGGTAGGCAGCAGCAACTCCGACAGAGAGACCCTTGCCGAGGCAAATAAAAAACGGGCCGACCTTGAAATGCGCCTCATCGCCGCGGAGCAGACCATTAAGGACTCACATACCGCAGAAGCATCAATAGAACAGAGCCCAAATAAGGCCTCCGTAGAAAACCTCATAACAGAGCTGAAAAAGGCGCGCAGGATGCTCCACCGCAAGATAGAGCTGAGAGACAAGGCTATATCTGAGCTTATGCGTAACGCTAAGATTAACAGGGACGATGAGAAACAAACCCTGCGCAGCGACCTTGAGATAAAGGCCCGCAAAATAGCGGAGCTGGAACAAAAGCTTAATTTTTCCAGACAAAGAGAAGAGGCCCTGAAGGCAAGCCTTAATAATAAGAATAATAACGACACAGTAACGGCCCAACGCGCCGCCGACTCGATGGAAAAGGCGAGAGTAGATGCCCTACGAGTCAAGATACTTAATCTGCAGGCAAAACTCCAGAATATGGAGGAGACAAAAAAAGACTTCGCCGAGCAGGCAAAGACCGAGATTGAGATGCTGCGCAGCAAAACTCGGCAGCTCGAGACAAAAAACATGAATATTGAGAAGGGCTTGAAGGCAAGCGGGCCCGCGAGAGCAAAGGAGCCCTTTAACATGGAGGCCCTTAGGGAAGGCGGCCCCCTTAAGGCAGAGGTCACACAGTACGGAGAGCCATTCAAGGCAGATACCCGCAATAACAATGCACCCCTTAATATAGAGGCCCTTAGGGAAGGCGGGCCCCTTAAGGCAGAGGTCACGCAGTACGGAGAGCCCCTTAAGGCAGATACCCGAAATAACAACGAACCCTTTAACATGGAGGCCCTTAGGGAAGGCGGCCCCCTTAAGGCAGAGGTCACACAGTACGGAGAGCCATTCAAGGCAGATACCCGCAATAACAATGCACCCCTTAATATAGAGGCCCTTAGGGAAGGCGGGCCCCTTAAGGCAGAGGTCACGCAGTACGGAGAGCCCCTTAAGGCAGATACCCGAAATAACAACGAACCCTTTAACATAGAGGCACTTAGGGAAGGCAGTCCCCTTAAGGCAGAGATTACGACCCCTGGCGAGATGAGATCAGAGCTCACAGGCAATAACACCGAACTCCATACGAAAATCATGGGCAGAGACCTGACGGATCTGCAGAACCAGGCGACAAGTTACGTAGCACAGAAAATGATAGACAGGAATGTAGAGCTTGAGGCTCAGCTCCAGGACACACGCCTTCAACTCGCCGAGGCGCAAAGCGCCTACCGTGAAGCCAACTCAGGCCTTCTTGACAGGCCTCAACTCATCCCCGGAAGAGACGATACAAGAGCCATCATCACCAGATACCGCAAGGCCGCGACTACCATAACTGCACTCAACCAGAGAAACGTCGAGCTTGAGGCGCAGGCCAGCGATACAGCAAGGGCACTTGCAGAGGCCGAGGCCGCTCGTTTTATTATAGATAAACTTCAGGCAAGAAATATCGAACTGGAAGAAAAGTTCAGAATGCTCGAGAGATCACAGAGGGCAAAAGAGGCTGCCGCCGAATTGGAGAGAGCCGCGGCAACAGCTCCCGTAGCGGAGAAAACCCTCTTGACAGAACCCAAGGCGGTAAAAAACAGCGAGGCGAATACAAAGCTAATCTCAGAAAGCCTTACCAACAAAACCGCCCCCATTCCAGTGCCTCGCGCTGCAAATAAAGACAATTCCCTTATGACGCAGAGCCTCTTAACCCCTCTTGAGAACAAGCCCCTCTCACAGGTTCAGCCCCCCTTAATGCTCGCGAGTCTTGAGAAAACAAGAGCCCCTCGCGAAGTTACAGCATCAATCAGCGCCGAGCCGCTTACCCCTGCAATCGCGCCATCTACTGCTGAAAACAGGGACAACAATGATAACGATAAAGAATTCTACAAAATTATCCGCAAAATTGAGGACGTAAACTACGCCCTTAAAAACCTCGCAGAAAACCCCGAGTTAACAAGACCCTCGCTTGTGGAAATTCATGAAGAATTACGTAAACTCAAAAAAACCATCTTACAGAAAATTGACGATGGCTCTATAACACTGGAGGACATAATAACGGGCACAGGTAAGAGCAGTACCTTTACCTTTTATAAAATACAAGAAAACGATACCCTCCGTGATATCGCCGGTAAAAAAGAGGTCTACGGAAACCCATTACTCTGGCCGCTTATTTACAGATATAATCAATCGCGTATCGATCAGCCCGATATAATGAAGTCCGCCCGCTTACTTATTATCTACAACACCCTGCCAGGCGGTGAGAAAGAAGACGCCATCAAAAAGGCGCAGAAGTATGGCGACTGGGATAAGTGGACAAAGGCAGAAAAGAGAGCCCTCATAGAAGACTGGATAATGTAAGGGGCCACAGGGCAACCGCCCGAGAGGGGAGAGCAATGAGAGTGATATCTCTATGATGCAGCAAAAAAGAGAACCGTGAAACCGTACAAAGAGGGTAATAGGGAGAGGAGTATAATTAAAAAAATTCAGCAGTCATCAGGGGCCTTCGGCCCCTTTTTTAGTGCCTTGCTCTCTATCTCTCTACGAGATATCTACATTACCTGTCTTTAATCAAATCCGCAACCTCTTCCCCCCCCCCTCCCGGAGCCAACCTACCAGTTCTCACCTAAGACCTCAAAATGGGCCTGCGGATGCAGGCACGCGGGGCATGTATCGGGAGCCTCGGGGCCCTCGTGCAAGAAGCCGCAGTTGCGGCAGCGCCATACAACAGTACCGTCCTTTCTGAAGACACGCTCCTCCTCAATGTTTTTCGCAAGGTCAAGATACCTCTTCTCGTGCTGACGCTCGGCTACAAGTATCGCCTCGAACATAAGCGCGACGGCCTCAAAGCCCTCCTCGCGGGCAGTCTCTGCAAAGGAGGGGTAAAGCTCCGTCCACTCGTACCTCTCCCCGGCGGCGCCGGCCCTGAGGTTCTCCGCAGTATCGCCTATAAGACCAAAGGGAAAGGCCGCCCTTATCTCCGCCTCACCACCCGTCATGAACTTGAACATACGTTTTGCGTGCTCTTTTTCCTGATTGGCCGTCTCAGTGAAGATCTCGGATATCTGTACAAAACCCTCTTTCCTGGCCTTGCTCGCAAAGTATGTATACCTGTTTCGCGCCTGCGACTCGCCTGCGAATGCCTTAAGTAAATTTTTCTCCGTCTTGCTGCCCTTAAGCTCCATAAGCTCTCCTTTTATTTAACACTTTCATCAATCTTACTCAGATATCACCAGAACCCGCACTTAAGGCAGTACTGGTATGGAAAAACTCGGCATATCCCCCGTAAGGGTCTTTAGGAACTCTACTATATCATCGGCGTCTTTATCACCAGTCTCGCTGCCAAGCATCTTCCTGCTCATTATCTTGACGGCGTCACGGAGCTTCCAGACGGAACCGTTATTAAAGTAAGGATATGTCAAGGCCACATTCCTCAAGGTCTGAACCCTGAACTTATACTTATCTTCTTCTTTTTTCGTAACCATGTATCTTCCAAGATCTGTGGAGCCCGGCACCTGTATCCTCTGAAAACTGCTGTTCGTAAAGATAGGGCCGTTATGGCAGGCTATACAGCCCTTATTCTGAAAGAGGTTCCATCCACGCTTAGCTCTCTCTGAGATGGCCTGCACATCGCCGGAGAGAAACCTGTCAAAGGGGGAGTTGAGGGTAATGAGGGTTCTCTCAAAGGCGGCTATGGCCTTTGCGATGTTCCTCGGTGTAACTGGCTGAGGTTTTTCGCCGAAGACCTCATTAAACATCTCTCTGTAGAGGGCTATTGACTTCAAACGGGTTACGACATTATCAAGGCTCTCGTTCATCTCACCTGAGGCCTGAATCGGCCCAAGGGCCTGCTCTTCAAGTGTAGCTGCACGGCCGTCCCAGAACTGAGAGCCAAGAAACGCGGAGTTCAGGACGGTAGGCGTATTTCGCGGCCCCACCTGGTGATTGTGACCAAGTGCGCGAGAGACCCTGTCTGTATAAGCGAAGGAGGGGTTGTGGCATGTGGCGCAGCTTATCACACCGCTTGAGGATAGGCGGGGATCAAAAAATAACATCTTGCCAAGCTCAATTCGAGCCGCAGTCATCGTGTTATCAGAAGGAATGGGTGGCACGGCAGGTATGGGCTCTGTGGCACGGGCCCCACTTGCAAAAAGTATTAGTGTCAAGAGAGAGATGATAAAAAATTTTGTCTTCATAATAGCCTCCTTAAGGTAAGGTGCTGATTAAAAAAACACATTAGAGTGCCGCCTCAAGGAAATCCCCGGACAACAAAAACCGCCGCCTTAGAGGCTCCCCCCGCAGCGCCAAGAGGGAGTGCACAATAAAAGGAAGAAAAATAAACTTGTCTCACCATATAGAGACTTATATGTACTTAAGTAAACTATAGGGCAAAGCAACGATTAGGTCAAGAAGGCATGAAGACAAAGAAACCTTTGGCTGGTGCAGAAGAGAGACTCGCTGAACCAGCCAAAGGCCCAAAATACCAGTAAAGCTTATATGATATAAAGCTATTTTTGCTATCTACTTAAGATACATAACCCTCCAGAGAGGAAAGCCCCATCCCATCCTCACCTCTGAATACGTTCCTTCCAGGGGTCTGAGACTACGCTCATGGCCTCGGAAAGGCGCGAGACAAGCGCCGCCCGCTCGGTCTCATTCTCAACTACATCTTTTTTTGCCGCCTCAAGGCCAACGCGCTTTATAAAGTGAAAAGTCCTCTCTCCGTAAACCGCCTC
>CAZEBZ010000085.1:0-6447 GCA_964510775.1 uncultured Thermodesulfobacteriota bacterium | reverse complement strand
TTACTTTTTTCTGTAAGGGCATAGTGCTGTGAGGGGTTACAGGTTGTTTTCGTCTCACTTTTTCATGTGCTCCCTTCGGTTTTCATTGTCTTACCTTTTTCTGTAAGGGCATAGTGCTGTGAGGGGTTACAGGTTGTTTTCGTCTCACTCTTTCATGTACTCCCTTCGGTTTTCATTGTCTTACTTTTTTCTGTAAGGGCATAGTGCTGTGAGGGGTTACAGGTTGTTTTCGTCTACTCTTTCATGTGCTCCCTTTGGTTTTCTTTGTCTTACTTTCTTTTTTCTAAAAGAAAGTAAGTTTCTAAAGGAAAGTAAGGGCTTTTCTTCTTATAAAAAAGCGGATATTTTTTTCTCGTAGCCTTTTTGCATCTCTCTCGTAAGGCTTCCAACACTTCCGTCTCCTATAGCCTTAGAGTCTACTCTTATTACAGGTACAACTCCGCTGATGGAGTTTGTGATAAAGACCTCTTTTGCGGCCATAAGGTCTGTTGTCGTGAACCAGGTTTTTTGTGCTGGTATTTTTTTCTCTAACGCAAGTTCTAATACAACCTTTCGTACTACTCCGGGAAGTACTCCGTCTTCACCAATCTTTAAGGCCTGAGGAGTAGTTTTAAGTCCGGTGCTTGTGACTATAAAAACATTTGACGAAGTTCCCTCAAGTATTGTGTTGTTGTCAGGGGCCGTAAAAAAACCCTCTTCAGCTCCGGCTTTTTTTGCCACCGAGGCGCCTAAAATATTTGCCATGAAGTTAAGGGTCTTTATCGCAGGTAAGGCCGGGCGAAGGCCTTTAAGTGTAATCGCCGAGATGCCCTCTGTAACCTTTCGCCCTATTTTTTCATGGTCAACGGGGGCTGCGGAAATTATCACAGTGGGCCTGCATGGAGGTGAGGGCGAAAGCCCGCCGCTGCCCGGGCCTCTTGAGATGGTTATGCGTATCCTCGTATCTTTATCTTCGAGACGGTTCTTTTTGATGAGCCTTGATATAAGGCCCTTCTTGATATCTGAAAAAAGACTCGCCAGGGGTGGCGCCTCAAAAGCGAGGTTTTTTAGCCCCCACCTCAACCTCATGAGGTGTTCCTTAAGAAAGAGAGGTCTGCTCTTGCGGGCAAGTATGGTCTCAAATAGACCGTCGCCCAGTAAAAAACCTCTATCAGCGGGAGATATACGAGCCTCTTCTTCTGGAAGAATCTCTCCGTTAATATAGACGTAGTCTCTCATATAAAGCCTCTTCTTATTTTAGTAAACTATCAGGTTTTTTTTTAAGGATTGATAAAAAATCCATAGCCTTTAAAATACTCTCGTCGTACTCGGCCTCGGGGTCTGAGTCCGCTACTATGCCGCCGCCAACATGGAGGTGCAGTTGATTGTCTCTTACTACGGCAGTTCTTATTAATATTGATAGATCCATGTCTCCGCAGTAGTCGATAAAACCTGCGCCCCCGGTGTAAAGCTCTCGCGGCACACTCTCAAGCTCCTCGATTATCTCCATGGCGCGGATTTTTGGAGCCCCTGTTATGGAGCCTCCGGGAAAGATGTTTTTTAATATGTTAAAAGGATCGCTTTTTGCGGGGGCTGTGCCTCTTACAACGGATACCATGTGATGAAGTTTGCTAAAGGTCTTTATCTCCTCAAATTTATCAACGTAGACAGAGCCAGGCAGGGCGATTCTGCCAAGGTCGTTTCGTTCAAGGTCGACTATCATAACATGCTCGGCGCGCTCTTTTGTGTTTTGCGCAAGCTCGCGGCGTTTCTTTTCGTCATCAGCAGGGGTCTTGCCGCGAGGTCTTGTGCCCTTAATGGGGCACGTCTCTATCATCTCTCCATTTATCCTTAAGAGTCTCTCCGGGCTGTTTGAAATTAGCTGAAATTCTCCGCAGTCGAAGAAAGAAGAGAAGGGCGTTGGATTATCTTTAATAAGCGCCTCGTAAAGAGCGAAGGTCTCACCGGTAAAGGGCGTGCTGAGACGTTGTGAGAGGTTTATCTGGTAGATGTCACCACTTGATATATATTCCTTCGCTCTTGTCACAGCCTCCATGTACTCTGCTTTTGTCGTGTTAGACGTTAGTGCAAAGCCCTTACTCTCACTTAAAGGTTTGCTTTGTAATTTGTATGCAGAAGCGCCTTCAATTTGCTTAAAAAATTTTTCAGCGTATTCAGTCTCAGGCGAGCATGAGACAATATATCCCTTGTCGTCGTCGTGGTCATAGACGTAGATATTATCGTAAAAACCTATGGAGGTCAGAGGCAGACCGAGATTTTTTTTATGTTTATTTGTATCAGCTGGTTGTAGTTTGAAGAGCTCATTGCCAAGGTCGTATGAGAAAAAACCAACAGCCCCGCCGTTAAAGGGAAAGGGACTTTTTTTTTCGGCCCGCTGCTCTTTCTTCAAGGCCTGCATTATGGCAGAGAGGGTTGTAAAGAGGGAGGAGTCTTGTTGATTACGCAGTAGTTTACGAATGTTTTCAGGGGCGTTTTTCACCTCGATATTATTACTCTGTCCTCTGGCAGTTAGAGACATAAAGGGCGCTGCGCCGACTACGCTGTAGCGAAATCCAGGGCAGGGCGCTCCGCCGAGGATAAAGGGTCGCTCCATATCTGAGAGAGCCCTGAAGGCAATAGCAGGAGCGGGGCTGCACTCTGATGGTGTAACGATTAGTCCGTTAAAATCCACGCCGCTGATTTGCAGGTTTTTTTTAATCATGAGTTAGTCTTTTTCTGTTAAGAGAAAATCGTGGCGAGCGGCCTCTCTTCCATTTATGATAATCGCGAGGCCATGAACTCCGCCGTAATGCTTTCGAGTTGAGACGTCCTTGAAAGAATGACTTTTGGTTATTATTTTTTCTCTGCAGGAGAAGTCGCCCTCAGATATTTTAAATATTTTTCTCAGTTGTTTCCCGTTCTTTTTTTTGTAATCAACTGCGTACTCAAGGCGCAGCCTGCCAAGTGTTTTTTTTGCTGTTCTTATGGAAAAAGAAAAGTTCAAGTGCTGACCTATAGCTGTTTTTGTCTCGGCTTCAAAACTTTTTATCTGTACATGATTCGCCTCGGAAAAACCAAATATGGCCAGTACTTCTGTGTTGCCTGCTTTTAGAAGCGTGCGGCAGCCGTGCTTTAGGAGGCGGTCTGTGTTTTTACTGTTGCCGATATATTTTTTTGTAAATTTTATAACCTCATCTGGTCTGTCTTTTGATATGTCATTAAGATTGTTCGCAGCGCTTCTTCTTACATACTCACTCTCGTCGCTTAATAATTTTCTGATTATTTTAAGACATTGCTTTGGGTCTTTCTTAAACTCCGGCAGTGCCATTGCCCAGGGCAGCCGCGGCCTGCAGCCCTCAGAGGCGAGTCTGCGAATGTGTTCGTTCTCTGAGTCAGCCCACTTCCCCATCTGCGTCATGGTCTTGTCTGGGTACTCTTTTATAAAAGGCCTTACAGCGAACTCAGAGCTTGAAAATTCTGTGAAGTGTTCAAGGGCTTTCATGGATAACTCGAAGTTACCAAGGCCGTATAACTCCACAAAATCTGGGAAGAACATATACTCAAAGCCCTTAAAAGAGGTAGAGGCCGGCATTAAAATCTTCAGCGCTCTCTCGTAGTTTTTTGGCAAAAAGACTGCCAAGGTCTCTGCGATAAAGCGCATCCTTTCTTTGAGTTCTTTATCTTTCCAGTCCTTCGAGAAGACGGCTCTGGCAAACCCCTCGACCTTAAAGCCGCCGTAGTTTTTTTTAATCTCATCTGCAAGTGTCTCTATGAGTTTTTTGTTGTAGAGGTCTTTTAACGGCTCTGCCATAGGTGTTTTTTTTTGAGAAGTAAATACTGCAGTTATTTGAAGTCTAACTTCAAGCGGTTAAATTGAATTAACTCGGAGATTTTTTTTGCGTACTCTTTAGAGCTTAGTTTTTCAAGCAGTATAAATGCGGCCTCGTAGCTGACTGGCCCTCCGTTAGAGGTGATAACTTTTTCGTCAACAACTACATTAGTGTTAAATTGCACTCTTATTTTTGGGTATGCCTTCCTAAGTCCCGCCTCACCGCCGGCCCATGTCGTGGCCTTTTTGCCCTTAAGCACACCGGCCTCTCCAAGGAGAAAAGCCCCCGAGCAGTTGCTTGCCATCCACGAGGCGCTCTCACTCTGTTTCTTTATAAAAGCTATAAGTTTTTTATCTTTTATAAAGGGCTTCATCTCATAGGCGCTTGGCACAATGAGTACATCAAGTCTCAAGTCGTCATAGATGGTCTTGTCTGCGATTATCCTCAGCCCCTCTTCGGAGATAACTTCTTTATTTTTTCCGGCGGAAATTACTACAACCTCGTATGATGAGAACCAGCTCTTTTTTGTCGCCGCGCCAAAGACCTCAAGGGGGGCCGTAACATCACTTGTTAAGAAACCGGGAAATACAAGAAGACCTATCTTTAAGCGTGCCGCCTCGGCGGAGTCTGTGATAAGCAGTGTTGAGAAGAACATAATCGCAATGAGAGATAATTTTATTCCTTTCATGTTTTTAGCCCTCTCTTACGTAGAGTTTAAAGTATTCGCTGTATTATTTTTTCAGTATAACAAGGTGAGTCAGTATCGGCAAGACGAGTTTTACTCTCCGAGTGTTTCAAGCGCGGCCTTGGGGGACTCTGTTTCGTGCCTAAGTTAGTAGTGGTTATTTTATATTTTTTTGCACCCTCTTTTCTGTTAAAGTATGAGGGTTAATTTAAGACAAAAAATATTCCCCACGGTAATTACTTTAATCAGTGGGTCATTCCATACACAGAAGGGTCTTCTTGTGAGGAAAAAAACGAGAAAAATTCATGTGGGCAATGTGGCCGTAGGCGGCGGAGCAGCTGTCTCTGTTCAATCCATGACTAATACGCGAACTGACGACGTTGCGGCTACAACGGCTCAGATAAAGGCCCTTAGCAGCGCGGGCTGCGAGATTATCAGAGTAGCCGTGCCTGACATGGCGGCAGCTGAGGCCCTTGGTAAGATTAAAAAAGCCATAGACATTCCTCTTATAGCGGATATTCACTTTGATTACAGGCTCGCTCTGAAGGCCCTGGAGCAGGGAGTAGACGCTCTGCGTCTTAACCCCGGCAATATCGGCTCCCGTGAGAGGATAGGGCAGGTAGTATCGGCCTGTAAGGGCGAGGGTCTGCCTATAAGGATAGGCGTTAACGCAGGCTCGCTGGAAAAAGACATCCTTGAGCGTGACGGAGGGCCAACGGCTGCGGGGCTTGTGGAGAGCGCTCTACGTCATGTGTCTATACTTGAGGATATGAACTTTGGGGAAATAAAAATATCCATTAAGGCCTCAAGCGTACCCCTTACAGTAGAGTCATACAGGCTGCTCTCTGAAAAAGTGGACTACCCCCTTCATATAGGCGTTACAGAGGCAGGGACACTCTTTGCCGGCTCTGTGAAATCAGCCGTAGGGCTTGGAGCCCTGCTCTCAGAGGGTATTGGAGATACCCTTCGCGTCTCCATAACTGGCGACCCTATTGATGAGGTAAAAGTGGGGTGGGAGATACTAAAGGCCCTTGAACTTCGAAAGAGAGGGGTAAACATAGTCTCCTGTCCTACATGCGGACGTGTGAAGTTTGACTGCGCAGGTATCGCCACACGCCTTGAGACTCGCCTTGCTCATATAAAGGAGCCCCTTACCGTAGCCGTAATGGGCTGCGTGGTAAACGGACCGGGGGAGGCCGTAGAGTCTGACGTAGGGGTGGCGGGCGGTGATGGCGTAGGGCTTATATACGTTGGGGGCAGGGTGCTTCGGAAGGTGGCCGAGGAGGACATTATCGAGGTCATGGCCGATGAAGTGGCGAGGATTGTTGATGAAAAGAAGCGCGGCCGCGGCCGGTAATGATGTTCAGATGGGCTGTTTTAGGTAAAAATTTATGATTCTTAAGGCGTTGCGGTGTCATGCGGGCAGGCTCTTGGAGGGGATGTAAAAAAAATGATGTAAAGTTGATTTTTATGTAGACAGGATTTTGTCTTTATACTATAATCCACTCATACCAAAAAAGAAAATATTTGCGAGCTATTAAAGAGCGTTAGACATTACTGTGTTTTTTTCTACATTGCAAAAAAAATACTGGACAGAGCCTGCCGTATCTGTTATTTTACGGCGGACTTCCAAAAAACTCCAGAACACTAAACAAATTTTCGTCTGAGGGCAGGACGGGCGTTATTAGGTCTCTTCAGGCGGTTTATCTACTTAATACACAACATTTAATGAGGACCTTGAGCTTGCTGAGAGTAAGGGTCATAAAAAAAATCGGACTTCTCTACCGTCTGCGTCTTACATCCATGTCTGTACGCCGTATAACGGCGTCAGGACGTGAGAAGGTGTCCGTAGTCATCCTTAAACCCCTTCACATTGTTGCCGTCACTTCCCTCTCAAGATGCGGCAGAATGCCAAGAGGGGTGGTAAGGCCCCTTATTATAAGGGTCTTGTCT
>CAZEBZ010000084.1:0-6551 GCA_964510775.1 uncultured Thermodesulfobacteriota bacterium | reverse complement strand
ACTCTCTCTCTCAACATAATATATACCTCCATTTTTTTATATTTAAGTTTATATCATAGATTAACGCGCTTTCAAGTCTTTTAATATGATTTCTGTCATGCTTTGCTCTGTAATGGGTTTTTTTTAAGAGTTCTATTATAAATGGCTTTGTGCTCTTAATGTCACTCTGCACTGCCCTGTGCCCCTCTCTTGACATCTTATTTGTGTGGGTGTAAAATAATAAGTCTACAGAATAAAGTTCTTGACAAGGGGCTCTATACTTTAGTATGGTTCACGGAAATAGACATTTCAATAAAGCACTTAAAAAGGAGGCAGTATTATGCGCAAATTGATCGGGGTTGGTGTAGTAGCATTAGGTCTTGTCTTTGCCGGTTCGGCTATGGCTAACGATGGGGCTTCTCTATATAAGTCCAAGTGTCTTCCCTGCCACGGTGCAGAGGGCGCAGGTACGGCAATGGCCCCTGCCTTTCAGGGTAATGCCTTTATTAAGGCCAGCGCCAAGGCTGATATTGAAAGCGTAATCAAGAACGGCCGCGCCGGAGCGCAGAAGAAGTATAAGAAGTTTGCTCTCTCCATGCCTCCGTGGAAGGCCTCTTTAAAGGATCCTCAGATAGCCGCTATCGCAGACTACCTGAAGACCCTCGGAAGCAAGTAAGTCTTTTTATATTATTTGCACGTTAATAGAAAAACCCCCGACTAAGTTCGGGGGTTTTTTTTATTGTCTATTGTTCTTATTTCATACCCCTATTCTCCTATCGCTCATCTTTTGTCCCTCCTTGCGTTCTGTTCTGTTGCATTGCTGCGGCACTTAAAAAAATGATAATTTGTTGACAACGACCTTAAAATTGATGATAATTATTTTTCATATGTTATAAAAGGGATATTTAGGAGTTCTCTCGTCTTAAATGAGGGGCTTGGCTGTATCAAGATACATTAGATAATACGAATCATACCTTGGAGTGCTTAAATCAAGGTCTTTTAATATAAATTATATTTATATGAGTACGAAGCCAATCTGTGTGGAGGCATAAAGTGAAGAAAAATGACATTATCTATGTGGGGTTAGATGTTGGTTCTGTAAGCGCCGATACCGTAATCCTTGATGAGAGCAGAAATATACTGGAAGAGCATTATACGAGGACTGAGGGCGAGCCCCTTGAGACCTCTCTCGTTCTTCTAAAGGATATTATCGCTCGCTATGGTGAGGACAGCATCGCTCTTATATCCGTTACTGGAGCCGGCGGCAAGCTCATCGCCCCCCTTATAGGCGCTACCTTTACTAACGAGGTAATCGCCCAGGCCAAGGCCGTGGAGAGTTATCACCCCGAGGTGCGAACCGTTATCGAGATAGGCGGTCAAGACGCTAAGCTTATATTTTTGCGCTCCGAAGACGAGAAGCTCAGCATCGAGGACTTTCAGATGAACTCAGTCTGCGCCGCCGGCACAGGCAGCTTTCTTGATCAGCAGGCAATACGCATGGGCCTTACCATCGAGGAATTCGGCCTCCTTGCCTTAAAGAGCAAGAATCCCCCAAGGGTTGCTGGGCGATGCAGCGTCTTTGCCAAGAGTGATATGATACACCTGCAGCAGATTGCCACGCCTGATTACGATATTATCGCCGGGCTCTGTTACGCCGTTGCAAGAAATTTTAAGTCTACTATAGGAAGGGGTAAGGACTTTATAGCCCCTATCTCTTTTCAGGGAGGCGTTGCCGCAAACCTCGGCGTGAGAAAGGCCTTTAAGGAGATTCTTGAGCTTGATGACAGGGAGTATATCATCCCCGAGCACTTTGCCTCTATGGGCGCGCTGGGCTCGCTCTTTAACTGCCTTGATAAGAATAAGGGTATGGGTACTTTTAAGGGAGTGGCCGAGCTTGAGGCCTTCATCGAGAGCGGCCGCACCAGCGATAAATCCCTTGACAGGCTTGCACGTCCCACGGGGCATCCCTCAGAAAACACTACTGGAGTCGGTTATGAGCTTGACCCCGCCCAGCGCATACCCGCCTACATGGGTATAGACGTAGGCTCCACCTCTACAAATGTTATTTTAATAGATAAAGAGATGAAGGTTATCTCAAAGAGCTACCTGCCCACTGCGGGCCGGCCCCTTGACGCCATTAAGAACGGTCTCTTGGCAGTATATGAAGAAGTAGGCGACAAAGTAGAGGTCAAGGGCGTAGGCACCACGGGCTCTGGGCGTTATCTCGCTGGGGACTTTGTGGGCTCAGACTGCGTGCGTAACGAGATTACGGCCCAGGCCGTAGCCGCCGCCGTTATCGACCCTGAGGTTGATACTATCTTCGAGATAGGCGGTCAGGACTCTAAATACATAGCCCTTGACGACAGCGTTGTAGTGGACTTTGAGATGAACAAGGTCTGCGCCGCCGGCACGGGCAGCTTTCTTGAGGAGCAGGCCGAGAGGCTCGGCATAAGCATTAAGGGCGAGTTTAGCGACATGGCCCTTGACTGCACGGCCCCGCCTGCAATGGGAGAGAGATGCACTGTCTTCATAGAGTCTGACATGGTGAATCATCAGCAAAAAGGCGTTGGTAAAGACGGCCTTGTAGCGGGCCTTGCCTACTCCATCGTACTTAACTACCTAAACAGGGTTGTGGGCGACAGGCGCATCGGCAACCATATATTCTTTCAGGGCGGCACGGCTGCAAACCTCGCCGTAGTATCGGCCTTTGAGAAGGTTACGGGTAAGAAGATTACCGTACCTGAGCATCATGATGTTACAGGGGCTATCGGCGTTGCCATACTCGCACTGCAGGAGATGGGAGAGGACACGCCTACGAAGTTCAGCGGTTTTGACCTTGGCAGCAAGAAACACACTATTGATACCTTTGACTGCACTGATTGCTCTAACGTCTGCAATATTAGAAAAGTCGTCGTAGACGGCGCCGACCCTATTTATTACGGCGGAAGGTGCGATAAATATGACGTAAAGGACGGCTCCAAGACTGATGTGGAGCTTCCTGACCTCTATAAAGAGCGGGAAAAACTTCTTTATGGCACCTACAGGGGCAAGGTGGCTCCAAAGGACGCGCCTGTAATAGGGCTGCCGCGCATTCTTATGATGCACGAGCTTTATCCCTTCTGGAAGGCCTTCTTCGATAATTTGGGCTTTCGTGTGCAGCTCAGCTCACCTACTAATAAAGACATCATAAAGAGCGGCCTTGAGAAAGTAGTCTCAGAGACGTGCTTTCCCGTAAAGGTCTCTCACGGTCATGTGATTGATCTTCTTGAGAAAGGCGTAAAGAAGATATTTCTTCCAAGCCTCGTTAATATGCCTCCTGCGAGGGAAAACGACGCCCATACGGTGCTTTGTCCTTACATTCAGGCGCTGCCTTACTACATGGAGTCGGCCTTCAAGTTCGGCTCTATGGATGGCGTAGAGGTGCTGCAGCCCGTTGTGCATTTTAATCAGAGTATGGCAGGCATTAAGAAAGAGTTTGCCGCTCTTGGGCGCAGCCTCGGTAAAGGACGGCGTGATGTGGACAAGGCCCTGAAAGTTGCCTTCTCTGCCTGGGACGCCTTCCGCGGTGCTTTAGTAGCGCGCGGCAAAGAGGTAATTGACGGTCTTGATAAAGATCAGGTGGCCCTTGTCATAGTTGGGCGCGCTTACAATACGGCGGATTCGGGCATAAATCTTGAGCTGCCTAAAAAACTTCGCGAGATGGGCACCCTTGCAATTCCCTTTGACATGCTGCCTCTCGACTCCGCTATGGACGATGTTATCGCAAAGGACATGTACTGGAAGAGCGGGCAGAGGATAATGGGGGTACAGAAGCTTATAAGAGATGATAACCGCCTCTTCTCCGTATACCTTACAAACTTTGGCTGCGGCCCTGATTCCCTTATTACGCACTTTTACCGCGATGCCTCAAAGGGTAAACCATTCCTTCAGCTTGAGATAGACGAGCACTCCGCCGATGCCGGGGCCATCACCCGCTGCGAGGCATACCTTGACAGCATAAGGAACGTAAGAAACAGGATTGAGAAAGACACTAAGGTACGTACCGTCCTGAAGAGGACGAATATAAAGAAGAAGATATACCTGCCCTACATGGCCGACGGCGCCTATGGTATCGCCGCCGCCTTTGAGGCCTGCGGCGTCGAGGCCGAGGTTATGCCAATGCCTGATGAAGAGAGCCTGAAATGGGGCCGACGCTACACCTCGGGCCGAGAGTGCTTTCCCTGCATCGTCACTACAGGCGATATGATGAAGGTGCTGAAGAGAGATGATTTTGACCCTGACAAGAGCGCCTTCTTCATGCCATCGGGCAACGGCCCCTGCAGGTTCGGCCAGTATAACCGCTACCAGCGTCTTATCCTCGACGAGGTAGGTTCAAAAGACGTGCCTATATACGCCCCTGATCAGGACGGCACCTTTTATAAGGAGCTTGGCATGGTAGGCGGCAACTTCCCCCGTCTTGCGTGGTGGGGCATAGTGGCCGTTGATCTTCTTGAGAAACTGCTTCGTGAGACGCGGCCCTATGAGCAGAACGCCGGAGAGACAGATAAGGTCTACTGGAGCTCTGTGTGGAGGATATGCGACGCCATACGCGCCAAGCGTTTCCCTGATAAGGAGATGAAGATTTGCCGTGACGCCTTCAGGCAGATACCTGTGAATAACCCGGGCAGCAGACCTGTTGTAGGCGTAGTCGGCGAGATTTACGTTAGGAACAACCGCTTTAGCAACGAAGACCTCGTTATGAAGCTTGAGGCCATGGGAGTGGAGGTAATGCTCCCGACAGTCTCGGAGTGGATATTCTATACCAACTTCACCTCCAAGAGAAATACCTTGAAGAGAAAGGACTACGGCGATTTCCTGCGTACCGTAACGAATAACTTCTTCCAGCACAAAGACGAGAGAAAGCTGGAGAAAATTATCGTCGGCGACCTTCGTAGCGGTCACGAGGCGGGCACAGAGGAGATTATCAAGAACGCCGAGCCTTATATACACGATTCCTTCGAGGGTGAGGCCGTACTTAGCGTAGGAAAGGCCATTGATTATATCGCACACGGCGCAAGCGGCATTATTAACGCCATGCCTTTCACCTGTATGCCCGGTACGGTAGTAAACGCCATGCTTAAAAAACTCCGCGAGGATAATGATAATATCCCTTACCTTAATATGGTCTACGAGGGTATGGAGACGGCCAATACCATTACACGCATGGAGGCCTTTGTCCATCAGGCCCATGACTTTAAGAGCAGGGTCGGTGAGAGAGGCGCCAAGAAGGGCCATATCGTAAACAAGGCCGGCTAAGGGGCCGATGGGGGCGGTTAAATTACGGGGCTTATGTAATGGGGTAGTGGCTTAAAAGGGTGAAATTATGCTCCCCGTTGGTTTTCTTAGTTTTGTAGGATACAAGAGGTCTGTTAAAAGAACTTATACTCGTTCCTATATTGGTTTTCTTTATCTTACTTTCTTTTTTCGAAAAGAAAGTAAGGGGTTGAGATTTAGAAGGGCGCCGGAGGGGATAAAACCCCGCAGGCGCCTTTACTTTATAAGAGATAAAAAAAACTTATGGAATTATCATCTTATCTACTCGCCGCCTCTCTTGTTCTCGCCCTCTTTGTCATCGCCTTTTTTCTCGGCAGGGGCCGTTCCAGAGGCGGCGGTGGGCGCTATGAAGATCTTCGCACAGAGCTTAACTCTACTCTTCTCTCTCAGATGAACGCCTTTGAGGGCCGTATGAAGGATCTCTCAGATAGCGTCACCGCGCAGCTCTCTACTGTGACAACCCAGCTTAGCGACCACTCGGGCCAGATTAGCAGCCGCATGGATAATGCGGCGCGCCTTATGGGCGATGTTCATCACGACCTCGGAGCCCTCTCAAAGGCAACGTCTGAGCTATCGGATATCGGCAGGGACATCTCTAGCCTCGGCGATATCCTCTCCGCGCCAAAGGCGCGCGGAGGGCTCGGCGAGTTTATGCTCGGCGATCTGCTGGCAAGTTGTCTGCCCGCTAAATATTTTAATCTTCAGCATACTTTCAGGAGCGGCAGGCGTGTTGACGCAATTATAAAGCTGTCAGGCGGGCTCTTATCAGTAGACTCAAAGTTTCCTCTTGAGAATTTCTCAAGGCTCCTTGAGGCAGAGAGTGATGAAAAGCGGGCGAGGGTTGGCAAGAAGTTTATATCTGACTGCAAGTCTCATATAGAGACCATAGCCGCCTTTTATATCCTCCCCGAAGAGGGCACGCTGGACTTTGCCCTTATGTATGTGCCCGCCGAGAACGTCTACTACGAGATGACACTGCGAGAAGGCCTCGTTGAGTACGCCTTTAAGAAGAAGGTAATACCAGTATCTCCAAATACTTTTTACCTCTACCTCCAGACCATACTCATGGGCCTGAAAGGCATGGAGATAAGCAGGCGCACAGGGGAGATACGCGAGGGTCTGGAGAGGCTGACAAAGGACTTTGACGACCTCTTGCCTGATTTTGAGTTACTTGGGAGACACCTTCGTAACGCCTCCATTAAGCACGATGATATGGGCCGTAAGGTGCGCGGCTTTGGAGCGGCCATCTCAGACCTCTC
>CAZEBZ010000083.1:0-6728 GCA_964510775.1 uncultured Thermodesulfobacteriota bacterium | reverse complement strand
AACAGCCGCAGCGGCACACGCTCTGGAACACTCCTTGAGATATTAGATGATACGGCTACTGCCATGGGAGCGCGGCTCCTGCAATCATGGATGGCGCGGCCCTTAAAAGAAGTCGGTGAGATTCAGAGACGTCACGACGCCGTAGATGAGCTTCTCTTGGATATAAGCCTCCGTGAGAGGGTAGGGGGGCTCTTAAAGGGCATCTCAGACCTTCAGAGGCTCTCAACAAGGGTCTCTATGGGCTCGGCCTCACCACGGGATCTCGTTGCCCTTAAAGGCTCTCTTAAGAGCGTAGGGGAGCTAAAAAAGAACCTCGCGCACCTTCACACACCATTTTTATGTGAAATTCATAGAGACCTTGACGCCGTAGAGGAGGTTTCCGATCTTATTGAGGAGACAATCGTTGAGAAACCGCCTATAACCCTAAAAGACGGCGGTATTATAAAAAACGGTTTTAATGCCGAGCTCGACGAACTTCGTCAAATTGGAGCGGGCGGTAAGGACTGGATAGCCGCACTTGAGAGAGAAGAGAGAAAAAAGACGGGCATAAATACGCTTAAAGTGGGGTACAACAGGGTCTTTGGCTACTACATTGAGGTTACTCGCGCCAATCTCGCTAATGTGCCCGAGAGTTATACGAGAAAGCAGACCCTTGTAAATGCCGAGAGATTTATTACCGCCGACCTGAAGGTCTGGGAGGAGCGCATACTGCGCGCTGAAGAGGAGGCTCTCGCCCTTGAGGCCCTTATATACGGCGGCCTTATCTCGAAAATCGCCCCTATGGAGGCTCGTATCACTACGACAGCAGAGCTTGTCGCGGCCCTTGACGTCATACTCTCTTTTACACTTGTCTCAATTAAGAATAATTATATAAAACCCTCGGTAAACGACTCCCTGGCCCTTAGAATCACAGACGGCAGACACCCTGTTGTAGAGAGAGCGGTAAAAAAGAACGAGGGTTTTGTCTCTAATGATGTAACGCTAAACTCCGCTGAGCAGGCCATTATAATACTAACGGGCCCCAATATGGCAGGTAAATCCACTTATCTTCGCCAGAACGCACTAATAGTCTACATGGCGCAGCTTGGCTGCTTTGTACCCGCCGGCGAGGTAAGCATGGGCGTAGTTGACAGAATATTCTCACGTGTAGGCGCATCTGATGATCTGCGAAGCGGTCAATCTACCTTTATGGTAGAGATGAACGAGACGGCTAATATACTTAATAACGCAACAGAGCGCAGCCTAATTATACTTGATGAGATAGGACGGGGCACATCTACCTTTGACGGGCTGAGCATTGCCTGGGCCGTTGTGGAGTATCTTCATAATCACCTTAAGAGCCCGCCGCGCACCCTCTTTGCAACGCACTACCATGAGCTTACGGAGCTGTCCTTGACTTTAGAACGCTTAAAAAATTATAATATGGCAGTAAAGGAGTGGGAAGGGGAGATAATATTTCTTCGAAAAGTCCAACGCGGCCAGGCAAGCAGCAGCTACGGAATCCACGTAGCCCGCCTTGCGGGGCTTCCTCGTGAGGTCATAAAACGCGCAGGTGAGATTCTAAAAAACCTCTCCAGCGATGAGCTTACGGAAAAAGGGCTGCCGAGGCTTGCAAAGAGCAGAGAGGCAGGCGTTAAGGGAGACAATACAGTTGAAGAAGGGCTCTATCAGAAAAATCTCCTTGGCAGCGAGGACAGGCTTAGATCAGAGCTTCGCTCCATTGACCTTAATGAGACTACGCCTATTTTGGCGCTAAACATACTCCATAGACTAAAAAACATGCTAAAGGACTCATGAGACCTGTTTATATGGTAAACTTATTAAAAAAAAAGACCTTTATTATCAGCATCTTAAACGCCTTTATTCTACTTATCCTTCCGGTTTACGCCCTCTCAGCAACTAAGACAAACATTACCGCCATAAGACACTGGTCAAACCCTGATTACACCCGTGTTGTTATTGATTTAACTAAAAAAACCACTTATAAGCACAGGCTTCTTAAAAAAGACCCCTCCATACACAAACCAAGAAGATTTTTTATAGATATAAAAGACGGCGCCCTCTTGGCCTCCTTAAAGCGTGACATCGCTGTTAACGATGGTCTGCTCCTTCACATTCGCTCTGCTCAGTACAACAGGAGTACGGCACGCGTTGTCATTGATATTGAGTCCATAGACGACTACAAAGTATTCTCACTTGATAACCCCTTCAGGATAATCATAGACCTTAGCGGCAAGGGAGGCAGCGTCACTGCGACAAAACACAAAAAAGCCTCAAAACAACGCAAGGCTCTGAAACCTCCAACCCTTAAGGGCAGCGGCAGGCACAAAAAGGTTCTAATCGTAGTGGACGCCGGGCATGGCGGTAAAGACCCCGGCGCCATTGGACACAAAGGGCTTCGTGAGAAAGACATTACACTTAAGATTGCCCGCCTCGTAGCAAAAGACCTCTCAAGAGAGGTGAAAAACTCGAAGATAATCCTAACAAGAAAGAGAGATAAGTACATCGCCCTTGAGGAAAGAACGGCCATTGCCAACAGCCGAAAGGCCGATCTCTTTGTCTCCATACATATAAATGCCAGCAGGAAAAGAAGCGCCACCGGCGTTGAGACATACATACTTAACCTTAGTAGCAGTGAGGAGGCAAGAAGGCTCGCGGCACGGGAGAACTCCACTACAAGAAGGGGCATCAGCGACTTGGAGTATATACTGCGAGACCTTGTAAAGACGGCCAAGACAAACGATTCAGTACGGCTGGCCTCATCAGTGCAGGGTAAACTTATCGCACAGCTCCGCCGTAAGTACTCGCGTATAAAGGGCAACGGCGTCAAAGGCGCGCCCTTTTATGTCCTTGTGGGCACAAGAATGCCAAGCATCCTCGTAGAGGTCTCTTTTATAAGCAACGCAAGGGAGGAAAAGAGACTACGCAGCACTAAATACCAGAAAGAAGTGGCAAAGGGTATTACCACAGGGGTTGTAGAGTACCTCAAAGCCGCTTCATAGGAACAGAGGCTCAAAAAATGTCTCATAAAAAACACCTTGACGAGCTTAAAAAGGTTAATGAAAAAGACCTTCCAAAGGCACTAAAGACTTATCTTGCAAAATGCGAGAAGGATCTGGAGAAGATTCACAGGCAAAGCAGAACCTCCGGCGTAGCGGTCTGCAGGGCCTACACTGCCGTTATAGACGACGTGCTAAGCTATATCTATGATTTAAAAAAGAATAGCACCGGGTTTAACGAAAGAGCGGCCCTCGTTGCAGTTGGCGGCTATGGCAGAGGCGAACTTAATATCCGCTCAGACATAGACCTCATTCTTTTACACCAAAAAGAGGTCTCACCTTCTCTAAAGGCCTTTACCGAGGCCATCTTGTATCTGCTCTACGATACTGGGCTTGACCTTGGTTTTACCATAAGAACCCCTGATGAGTGCATCAGCCTCGCAAAGACAGACCTTAACACCATGACCAGTCTCATGGAGACTCGTTTTCTAAGAGGAGATGAGAACCTCTACAGAGAGTCCTTTGCCGCAATCAAGAAAAAACTCTTCACAAAGAGGCGCATCAGTGCCTTTATCGAGGATAAGATTGCAGAGACGCAGATGCGTTACGCTAGATACGGAGCATCTGTGTTCATACTGGAGCCTAATGTAAAGGAGGGCGAGGGGGGGCTTCGAGACCTGCACTCTGCGAGATGGATACTCATGGCCAGAGACGGAGTTTATGATAGACCCTTTTCTCTGGAGATTATCTCAGAGAGTAATAAACAGGCCCTTGACAGAGGGCTAGCCTTCTTGCTCTGGGTACGTAATGAGCTGCACTTTGAGTCCTCTAAAAAAACAGACCAGCTTACCTTTGACCATCAGGTGAGGATAGCTCCGCTCCTTGGGTTCAGGGACAGTGAGAATGCCCTTGGTGTAGAGGCCTTTATGCAGGAATATTACAAACATACATCTGATATTCATAATGCCTACGAGCATATTGTCTCACGGCACGAGCATGAGAAGAGAAGAACAAGCCGTCTCTGGCCTGCGGGAAAAAAGAGGCTTGACGAGAATTTTTATATCTCAAAGGGCTGGCTCACCCTTAATAACAAGAGAGAACTCACATTAACGGTGATTATAAAGGCCTTTGAGTATCTCTCCACTGAATCGTTAAATCTGGATCAGAGAACAAAAGACGACTTCATCGAGTATATACATCAAGGCAGGGAAGGGGACTTTGCTATCTCAGAAGAGGCTATAAAGAGCTTCTTCGCTGTGCTTCGCTCTGAGGCGCCTTATGAAGCGCTCTTTACCATGCACTCAATAGGTCTGCTCGCGTTGTTTATACCGGAGTTTGGCCATGTAAGGCACAAGACTCAGCACGACCTCTATCACGTCTATACCGTGGACACACATACTCTCTTCGCGCTACGAGAGCTTGAGAGGTTAAGAGAGATGTACAGTGAAGAGCTGCCCACATTATCGGCCCTGTACAGGGCACTGCCAGACCGTGCGCCAATTGTCCTCGCCACTCTCCTACATGATATTGGCAAGGCCTTCGGAGAAAATCATGCGAAGAGAGGCGCTGCCCTCGTGCCTCTTATACTTGGTAGGTTAGCAGCGGAAAGTGAGATGACGGAGCTTGTGCAGTTTCTTGTAGAAAACCACCTTCTCCTCGCTAATACCGCCCTCTACAGGGATATTCATGATGATAAACTCATATCTGAATTCACAGCGGGTATAGAGAATAAAGAGCGCCTCGATGCCTTATATCTACTCACATTCGCCGATGTGCGCTCAGTTGGCCCTGAGGTATGGAGCAAATGGAAGGGCATGCTCTTTGATGAACTCTACCACAGAGCCGCTCACGTCATTAAGACAGGAACCACGGGAATTGAGCTATCGGCAGAGAGGGTAAGAAGGGTAAAGAGAGACTTAAAAGGGCTCATTGGCGCAAAAGGGTCAGCCCTATCTGATTCTCTGGCCTTTCTTGAACTTCTGCCTGAGAGATATTTTCTTGTTAACAACGAAGAGAGCATACTGGAGCAGCTTGCCGTACTTGCTACTTTCAAGGGTGCAAGATCTCATGTGCTGGAGATAAAAAAAGACCCCACAGAGGCCTATACAAGCCTTATTATCTGCTCTCTTGATAAATCCGCTCTCTTTGCAATGATTTCCGGCGTTATGGCCGGTAACGGTATTGATATACTTGGTGCGCAGATTACAACGCTTAAGAACGGCCTTGTACTTGATGTCCTTCAGGTCTGCGACTCTAATGAAGCGGCGGCTATTGACGTATTTAAACAAAAAAAGATTGATAAAGACCTGGGCGACGTAATAAGCGGCAAGGTGGCAGTAGAGAAACTCATTCGCAGAAAACCATCTATACTTGAGGGAAGGCACAAGACAGAACCAGTGGGGACACGTGTAGCCATAGACAACAAGGTCTCAGAGACAATGAGTCTCATTGAGATACACGCAGAGAATAAACTGGGCCTTCTATATGATATTACAACGGCCATCTCAGAGCTTGGCCTCTATATAAATATCGCGAGAATATCTACAAAAGGCTCAGAGGCAACAGATGTATTCTATGTAAAGGATATTTTTGGTCAGAAAGTTTATGATAGAGATAAACTAAGCAGGATTACGACAACTCTCTACGAGGCTATTGACAACAAGAAAGCCTCTGATGATAACCAAAAGAAAGTGTAATGTACAAGAGTGCTTAGTGAAGAGGTTTACCGTAATGAAAGACAGCTCTTCTGATAAGAGCAAAGCAGAGAAAGCCTACCTTGACAAGTATCTTGATTATATTGTCATGGAGAGGGGACTTAGTAAAAATACAAGTATCGCTTACACACGGGATATCAAAGGGTTCTCCGCTTTTATTAATAATTCAGATAAGGGTTTGCTTCAGGCAGTCTCAAGTGACGTCTCAGCGTACCTCGGCATTCTTCGAGCTGGCGGACAGAGCGTACGCTCGTACACAAGGGTGCTTATTGCGCTTCGCGGTATGTATAAATTCTTTCTTAGAGAAGGGCTTATATCAGAGTCGCCCACTTCTCTTGTAGATATTCCATCACTTCAGACCTCGCTGCCCGAGGTCCTATCCATAGAGGAGGTTGAGAGGCTCCTGAACGCCCGTGACGGCACCTCAGTACTCAGCCTACGTGACAGGACTATGCTTGAGCTGCTGTATGCAACAGGGCTGCGAGTATCAGAGCTTGTAAGGCTTCGCCTTAATGACGTAATCCTTCAAAAAGGCCTCATAACGCCCCTTGGAAAGGGTGATAAGCAGCGCGCTGTGCCCCTTGGAGAAGAGTCTATGATTTGGCTGAGGCGTTACCTCACAGAGGCGAGGCCGAAGCTGCAAAAAAAGAGGCAGTCGCCCTATCTCTTTCTCTCTATTCGAGGCCGTTTTATGACAAGACAGAATTTCTGGGATATTATAAAAAAGACGGCGTTACTTGCGGGCATAGAGAGGGAACGAATTAAACCCCATGTGCTAAGACACAGCTTTGCCACTCACTTAATCGAGGGCGGCGCCGACCTACGAAGCGTTCAGGCTATGCTTGGCCACAGCGATATTTCTACTACGCAGATATATACTCATGTTACGACAAAACGACTTAAAAAACTCCACAAGAAAGGGCATCCAAGGGGATAAGTGGGCGCACCGGCATGAGCGTATCGTTAAAAAAGAGCTATCTCTCTCAGTTACAGCCTATTTGACATAATATCCATT
>CAZEBZ010000082.1:0-6960 GCA_964510775.1 uncultured Thermodesulfobacteriota bacterium | reverse complement strand
TAGTTACCGAACTCTTACACTCATTGATGCTCTGTGCGGGCCGTTGATTTTCTTTGTCTTACTTTCTTTTTTCCAAAAGAAAGTAAGGGGGTTAGGAACGCTTCAGCACCTCACGGGGCCTGCTTCCCTGCGGCGGCCCTACGATACCGTCTTTTTCCATCTTCTCAATCAGGCGCGCCGCCGTATTATAGCCTATCCTGAAGCGCCTCTGCAGGTAGGATGTAGAGAGCATCTCAAGTGTGGAGGCTAACTCCACGGCCTCATCATAGCGGCGAAGGAACTCCTCGCCGAGGTCTTCTTCCTCTTCTTCACTATGGGCGCTCTCGTACTCCTTTATCATCTTCTCATCATAGGCAGGCGCGGCCTGAGCCTTCCAGAAGGCGCTTATCTTCTTTATCTCCGTCTCTGATACATATACGCCGTGTACGCGTTTTAGCCTTGAGGTATTTGGGGGAAGAAAGAGCATATCCCCCTCGCCAAGAAGTGTCTCTGCCCCGGAGGCGTCGAGTATGGTGCGCGAATCCGTACGCGTTGGGAGCTGAAAGGCGATACGCGCCGGAAAGTTTGTCTTTATAAGCCCCGTTACAACGTCTACTGAGGGCCTCTGCGTAGCAACGACAAGGTGTATGCCTGAGGCACGAGCCATCTGCGAGAGGCGCACCATGCTCTCTTCAACGTCTTTACCGGAGGTCATCATAAGGTCTGCGAGCTCGTCTATGACAACTACTATATAAGGCAGACGCCTGTGCTCACCATTTGGCTCCTTGTCTTCTTCGACGAGGATATGATTGTACATATCAATATTCTTCGCGCCGCGCTCAGTCATTAACCTGTAGCGTCTTGTCATCTCGGCCACAATGCTCTTTAGCGCCGCAGAGGCCTTTCTCGCGTTTGTAATAACAGGGGTAATAAGATGGGGTATGCCCTCGTAGGCCGTGAGCTCGAGCATCTTTGGGTCTATCATGAGAAAACGCAGGTCATCAGGGCTAGCCTTGAATAAGAGGCTTGATATCATGGAGTTGACGGCGACGGATTTACCAGATCCTGTTGCTCCTGCTATGAGCAGATGGGGCATCTTCGCGAGGTCTTCCACAAAGGGTTTTCCGGCGATATCTTTTCCTATAGCGAGACTAAGGCAAGACCTGGACTTTGAGAACTCATCGCACTCGACAAGATCGCGGAAGGTAATCTTATTCTTAGTGCTGTTTGGTACCTCTATACCTACGACTGCTTTACCGGGTATGGGTGCGATTATCCTTATGGATAAGGCCTTCATGGCAAGAGCGAGGTCGTTTGTGAGATTAAGAATCCTGTTTACCTTAACACCCGCTGCGGGTTCGTACTCGTACATCGTTACAACAGGCCCGGGGCGAACCTCTACCACCTTACCGGAGACGCCAAAATCTTCGAGTTTTTTTGCAAGTACGCGCGACTGCTGAAGGAGCGCCTCTCTGTCTATACTCGCTCCACCATCAGAGGAGCTGTCAAGGAGCTCAAGACCGGGCAGGTTGAAGTCCCCGGCGGGCACGGTAAACTCCAGAGGTTCATCTTCTTTAGAGGTATGCGCGGGCTGCGGAGTCTTTGTCTCTACCTTCGCGGCCTCATTAGGGCGTTGCTCGGTGATGATAGCAGGTTCTGCAGCAACGGCGGTCGCGGCCCTTATCTCCGCCTCTTTACTCTCCCGCGCCGCGAGTTCTTTCTTCTCTTTAAGCACACGGGCTTTTTTCTCCTTCAGGCGTGCGGCTTTTTTCACCGCTTGTTCACCGCGCTTCTTCTTGTATCTATCCTCGATGATGCAGATAAAGGCGCCCGCTCCTTTTAGCCCCTTTAGTATTACCTGTATAAAGGACATTCCCGTAATGGCCAGAAAGGAGATAAGGACAACGGCGATAAGGGCTATAAGGGCGCCGCCAAAGCCTACGTAGGCAGAGAGAAGATTGCCGATAAGTCCACCTACCCTGCCTCCGGCCTCAGGGGTATCAAAGACTATCCGCAAGAGAGCGGCGAGTACTGCTATAAAGATAATAAAACCCAGCGGAGCTATGGCGCTTACCTTAAAGACTCTTCGAAAGAGAAACCTCAGGGAAAGAAGAGCGAGGAAAAATGGAAAGGTATAAGAGGCGTATCCAATGGAGGTCTTTAACCCCCAGGAGAGCATATCCCCAACTACACCGCCCCAGTTTGCGGCCTCTCCCCTTGAGTAAAGACATAGCCCTACGTAAATGGCGAGTGCGAGAAGGACTATACCAAAGACTTCCTGTTTTATGCCGCTCTTACCAGCTTTTGCCGGTGTTCTGGCGGCTCTCTTTTTTTTCCTGCTCAAGTAAGGATTCTCCAGAGGCAAGATGCCAAATATTAGAAGATGGTTATCAAGAAGAGACTTAAAGGCGGCGGGGTCAGCCTTTCTTGAACTGTTTGCTCAGTGTAATACCCTGAAACTGATAAGATGAGCCTATTTTAGGACCATAGGTTTTTTCCGGCACATTCTTCATCCTCTCATAGGCAAGTTTGCAGAATGTCTGACCGTGGCTTATCATAAAGGGCACATCATGGGCGCGCACCTCAAGGACGGCCTTTGTTCCAAGTACCTCGCCGCTCTGACCATAACCGAAGCCGGGATCGAAAAAACCGGCGTAATGGGTGCGCAGCTCACCTGAACCTGCCTCGTATGCGGCCATCTCTGCGGCAAAACCAATTGGAATACGTATCTTTTCTCTGGAAGACAGGATATAGAACTCTTCAGGCTCGAGGATAAGTGTAGAGTTTCGGCCTACCCTTACAGGCTCCCAGAAGTCGCTTATATTGTAATGATCTCTCTTTGTAAGGTCAACGACATGGCTGTTCTTTTTCGACCTGTAGCCTACGACGCCGTACATGGACTCTCCTGAGAGGTCTACGCTCATAAAGAGTCCCTTTGAGATACTAACATCAGAGGCCCGTCCCTCAACCTCGCCATCATAGAGCAAGACCTCATCGCGCTGCAGCGAGAGCAACTCACTGTCTCCTACAACACAGTCTCCGTCCATGAGGCGAAGCTGCACAAGGCTTAGCCCCTGCTTTACGTTAATAGCAAATGAACGAGGCAGAATTTCAAGATAGAGCCCGCCGCTGTAACCAACGGCGATGTCGTCAAAACGGGGGTTTTTATCAGTCAGTACGCGGGCAAAGACATCGAGCCTGCCAGTAGTACTCTTTGGATTGGCGCGGCCCAGCACCCCCTCTGGAAGATTAAGCTCCTCCATAAGAGGTATGAGATAAACGTGGCCCTTCTCAAGGATACCGCCCTCGGAAATATCTATCTCGTACATAACAAGGTCAGAGTCAGTATCGCCACCCTTGCCAAGGCGCTCCATAACCCCCTTGGATTCAGGAAGAAAACTTGAGACAAGACGATAGGCAGTTGAGCCAAGGCGAAGATCAATACTCGCCGGCTGAACCTGCTCTTCAGTAAGAGGCTCTGAGCAAGAGGTGACACCACCTCTTTGCAGTAGGGCCTTCAAGTCCTGATAACTAAAGAGCCCCTTCTTGACGTTAGCTTCACAAGGTGACATAAAATTTTACCCTCCCCTCAAAAAAAATAGGATAAAAAGAATGCGAAGAGATTGAATAAGCGACTCTCCCCGTTTAATACTTGGACATTTGATGTTATATTAGTCGAGACGCCGCGTCAAGGTCAATATCGCCATATAGGCGTGATAACAAGAGATTTGAAGAGGCGCAGAAGAAAGAATTCCATCTTATTTTTATAAAGGGACAGATAGAGAAAAGGCGAAGGTATAGAAAAAAAAGCGGACAAAAAAAATAGGCCCGAAGACCCGTTAAGATGAAGAACAACTCTGCTTAAAACAATAATTATTTACACCACGCAAGACGCCCCTACCCCTGTAACAGCACCGCAAGACGGGACTCAGCTACCCCTGCCCCGTAACGACCCAACAAGCTCATCCCCCCGTCATGCCCCTGTGAGATAAGACTCGACCCAACCCCCTTTGGCCCTTTTAGGCGCTAAAAGCGAGACCTGCCTTGGAGATGCCATAGACCTTTCTGGCCCATACGACACGTGCTTCCTTCTCGATATTAAGCTCTTCTATAAAGACCTTTACAGCATCTTCTTCTTCAAATGGAAGATAACCTTTCATTCTAATACCAACGCCGCCCGGTGAGAGATCTGTAACCCTCACTGGAACCTTTGTCTCCCCTTTGGAGATATCGCAGGCCCTGTGAGTAATATCGCGGTCTCGGTCTCTTCTATCCTCATAGACCTTGCCAAAGGCATGTCCGCAGTAAGGACATGGCATATTTTCCTCAACAGCGGCGCTATAGAAGGGGTTTTGACACCTTGCGCATTCCAGTTTTTTCATAGGATCAAAATCCATAAGAACCCTGCCATTTAAGAATTACAAGGACATAATCAACAAACATTCCAGGTTTTGGTCATAGTTGTGCGTTTATGAAAAAAATTATAACAGAAACGACTTCGATATGTCAATTTTTTTATTTATTTTAATAAAAAAACACGAAAACAACACAGAAGGTGTATTTTATTCGACTAAAGAAGCCCTAAAGGGTACTCGGCGGAGGTCTCTTCTTTAGTCAAGACACCTGCCAACCCCTCTATTATCTTGACCTTTCAAGGGCTATCTGTTAAAGAATAGTGATGAGCAAAAAAAAGAAAAAGTCAACGGGCAGAGGTCTGCGGGGCTTTCATCTTTTTATAGTTCTTATCATCGCCATAGCCCTATTCGCCATCTTCGGAGACAGGGGGCTGACTGACGTATTACGTATAAAGGGTGAACGCGAGAGGCTCTTAAAGACTAACAGAGGCCTTGAGGCTAAGAACAAAGACCTTGAGATTAAGATAGCCCTGCTTAAAAAAGATAATCAGTACATAAGAGAGATAGCTCGTGACGAGCTTGGCATGATAGGGCGTAACGAGGTCATATACCGCTTCAGTGAGAGTACAGAGTAGGCCAGCGGCCGCTTGGCGGAATCCGAAAAATTATGAGAAGAAAATTAACTATCGCCGGCGTTCAGATGTCTTCTGGCAGTAAGCTCAGCGAGAATCTGAAAAAAGCCGAGGCCCTTATAGAGATAGCCGCCGACAAGGGCGCCGGGATTATCACGCTGCCGCAGCTCTTTAACTGCCCCTGGTTTCCGGCTGAGGTAAATAATGCACACTTTGCCTATGCTGAGAGCGAGGACGGCGAGAGCATAACAGCGATAAGAGAGGCCGCGAGTAAGGCGGGCGTAGTCATTATCGCGAGTATCTTTGAAAAATCCCAGTCCCAGTACTTTAACACAGCCTTTGTCATAGGCTGCAAAGGCGAGTTAATAGGACGGTACCGCAAGGTACATGTCCCGCAGATACCGCTCTGGGAAGAGCGCAGCTACTTTCAGCCCGGCGACCTTGGTTTTCCCATCTTCAAGACCCCCTACGCCACCATCGGTGTACAGCTATGCTGGGACGTATTTTTTCCCGAGGGTTTCCGCGTCCTTGCCTTAAAGGGCGCCGAGGTGGTCTTTGCCCCAACGGCCTCGGCCTTTTTTCATTCCAGAAAAAAATGGGAGCGGGCCATATCGGCTGCGGCTCACGCCAATGGAATATTTATATTCAGGGCCAACAGGGTCGGACAAGAGAAGGAGCTGGAGTTTTACGGCAGAAGCTTCTGCGTACGTCCCGACGGCGAGTTCATCGTAAGCCCCAGCGGCGCGTCCGAGGGCATTATACTCTCGGAGTTAGAGTTAAATGATATTTCAACGGCAAGGTCATCATGGGTATTCTTAAAAGACAGACGGCCCGCCGAATACAAGGAGATAGTAGCGAAAAATGCTTGAGATAATAAAGACATCTATTATGACAGCCCTCGATGAGATGATAGACGAGGGTTTTTTTGAGGACTTAAAAGAGGCGCCCGAGCCAATTATCTCGCAGCCCAGAACAAAGGGTTTTGGAGACCTCTCGACGAATGTGGCAATGAAACTTGGCCGCTCGCAGCGAAAAAATCCCGGCGACATCGCCCTTGTCTTATCAAAGAAGGTGGGCACCACGGATATAATAGAAAAATGCGAGGTCGCGGCGCCTGGTTTTGTAAATATATTTATCAAAAAATCCTGTTGGGCCGAGCTCTTGAAGGGGATCATCGAGAAGGGCGAGCAATACGGACAGCTCAGCATCGGCGAGGGGCAGAAGGTGCAGGTGGAGTTCGTAAGCGCCAACCCCACGGGGCCGCTGCACATCGGCCACGGCCGCGGCGCCGCAGTAGGCGACGCCATTAGCAACATACTTAGTAAGGCGGGGTATGATGTTACGAAGGAATTCTATATTAACGACATGGGGCGGCAGATAGACGTACTTGGCCGCTCTGTAATGCTTCGCGCCAAAGAAAAGCTCGGCGAGGCCGTTACCATGCCTGAGGACTCGTACCACGGCGGTTATATAAAAGACGTAGCCGAGGCCTTTATCAGAGAGAATGGAGAGGCCTTTATGGGAATGAGCGAGGACGAGGCCATCTCGCTATTTAAGGACTACGCAGCAGAGGCGCTTCTTGCGGATATTAGAAGAGACCTTCAGGCATTTAGCGTAGACTTTGACGTCTGGTACAGTGAAAAAAGCCTCTATGAGAGAGACCTTGTAACAAAGGCCATGGAGGAGCTGAAAAAACGCGGTTTTATCTACGAGCAAGAGGGCGCAATATGGTTCAGGTCAACGGACTTTGGCGATGATAAGGATAGAGTCCTCATAAAGGCCGATGGCGCAAAGACCTACTTTGCCTCTGATATCGCCTATCACGGCGACAAACTCGACAGAGGCTTTACTACGATAATAAATGTCTGGGGCGCCGACCACCACGGTTACGAGGCGCGCGTGCGTGCATTTATAGAGGCCATGGGGCGTGAAAAGGAGGCCCTTAAAGTCGTCTTTATCCAGCTTGTGGCGCTGCTTCGAGAGGGCGAGCCCGT
>CAZEBZ010000081.1:0-6992 GCA_964510775.1 uncultured Thermodesulfobacteriota bacterium | reverse complement strand
TCTTTTTTTTCACGTCTCGGAGGCGCCGTAATAAATTGCAGCCGTTCAGGCGTTGAGATGCTTGATTTTATCGGTGAGGTCATGCTTGCTCTTCTTGTGATGATACGTGGCAAGGGCAGGTTTCGCCGTGTTGATTTTTTTCGCACCATAGAGGAGGTGGGGGTTCAGGCGCTGCCTATTGTCAGTCTTATAAGCCTTCTTATGGGATTAATCCTGGCTTTTGTAGGGGCCATACAGCTTAAGACTTTTGGTGCGGAGATTTATATAGCAGACCTTGTCGGGGTGGCTATGGTACGCGAGATGGCAGCGATAATGACCGGTATTATCGTAGCGGGACGCACGGGCGCAGCTTTTGCCGCTCAGTTAGGAACCATGGAGGTAAATGAGGAGACGGACTCCCTTAGGACACTTGGTATCTCCCCTATGGAGTTTCTTGTCTTGCCGCGTATGCTGGCTCTTAGCCTTATGATGCCGTTGCTCTGTTTATACGCGAATATTATGGGCATACTGGGAGGCTTGGTTGTAGGGGTTGGTGTGCTTGGCCTGAATATGACGGAGTACGTTAGCAGGACAAGGGAAGCTGTTGGTTTAAACGATCTGCTGATAGGAATTTTTATGGGTCTTGTCTTCGGTATACTCGTCTCTCTTGCAGGATGCCTTCGCGGTATGCAGTGCGCTAAGAGTTCCGCTGCCGTAGGTTTAGCCGCCACATCGGCCGTTGTCACAGGTATAGTCAGCATCATAGTCGCGACGGCTCTTATAACAATAATAACCAGTGTGCTTGGTATATAAGTGGCAATTAAATCTTTTTGATAAAAAAAATGAACTCATCTGAAAATCATATCCTTGTAAATAATCTTACCATGGCATACGGCAGTTTTGTCATTCAGCGCGACCTTAATTTTACCGTGAGGCGAGGTGATATTTTTATCATAATGGGAGGCAGCGGATGCGGAAAGAGCACACTTCTACGCCACCTTATTGGACTGAAGTCTCCAGTTCAAGGTGAGGTTATCTTTGATGGTATTAGCCTCTGGGACGTCTCAATCAGTGAGCGCGCAAGGTTAATGAGGCGCTTAGGTGTGCTTTATCAGAGCGGTGCTTTATGGAGTTCTATGACTCTTGCAGAAAATATTGCCCTTCCTCTTGAGGAGTATACGGAGCTTAGCTCCGCGGATATAAGGGAGCTTGTCTCGCTTAAACTTGCATTAGTTGGTTTGTCCGGGTTTGAAAAATATTATCCATCAGAGATAAGCGGCGGCATGAAAAAGAGAGCAGGTCTTGCCAGGGCCATGGCCCTGGACCCGGAGATTTTGTTTTTTGATGAGCCTTCAGCCGGGCTTGACCCAATAAGCGCAAGGCGTCTTGATGAATTAATACTGGAGCTACGCGATAGTCTTGGAACTACCGTAGTTGTAGTAACGCATGAGCTTGCGAGCATATTTGTGATAGGAACAAATTCCATCTTTCTCGATTCGGAGCTAAAGACAATAATAGCGCAGGGGCCCCCGAGAGAATTACTCGCCAACTCAAGGGACTTAAAAGTACGCGCTTTTCTAACTCGAGGTGAACAATGAGCAAGCAGCCAAGATCAACTCTCATAGGTGTTTTTGTTGTTGGCGCCCTGGCCCTCGTTGTAGTTGGAATTCTTGTCTTTGGCGGTGGTAAATTTTTGGGGTCGAGGGTGACTTACGTTGCATACTTTGATGGATCTATCAAGGGGCTGAACGTAGGAGCGCCTGTCCTCTTCAGGGGCGTTAGAGTCGGTGAGGTCTCTGATATAAAGATGCAATTTAATCTCAGCGATATGACGGTTCGCATACCTGTGTTTCTTGAATGCAATACATCAATACTGACAAGGGTGAGCGGAGATGACAATCCTCATGATTTTTTTGATCAGATGGTGGCCCATGGGCTCAAAGCGCAGCTGCAGATGCAGAGTATAGTTACGGGGCAGACGATGGTCTATCTGGATTTTCACCCTGATAAACCGCCAAGGTTGGTTGGTCTGGATAATAAGGTTCCTGAAATTCCCACTATCCCCACAACCGTACAGGAGTTGTCACGCACCATCGAGAATATCCCCGTAGAGGAGCTTGTAAAAAAAATGTTATCCGCTGTTGATGGTCTGGAAAAATTAGTCCGCTCGCCGAAGATTATTTCCAGCATAAGTTCTATAAATGAGACCATGCGAGACGTTAGAGAACTGCTTCGTAATCTTGATAAAGAGGTGGTGCCCTTAAAAAAAGAGATTAGAGATACCTCTGCGGCGGCTATTAAGACTATGAAGAATATGGATAAGGTCTTATTGATGGTGGAAGGTATCCTCGATGAGGATTCAGGGCCTCGTTATGAGCTTAGCGATACACTAAAGGAGTTGTCGGCGGCGGCAAGGTCTATGCGTGTTCTCACGGATTATATAGAACGTCATCCCGAGGCCTTATTGCACGGCAAGGGTGGGGTGAAAGAAAAGTGAGCAGGGAAGAGAATGGATAAAAAATATACTCATAGTTTTTCAATGATTATATTAATTTTTGTCTTCGTTGTAGTAGCGGGCTGTGCTGTTACGGAGAGGACAAGGTTTTATGTTTTGCGTTCACTTGCAGGTGTTGATAGTGGGGCGGAGGTCCGAGTTGTAAGGGGCGGCAGGGCTGTAGGCGTGGGGCCAATAAGGCTCGCCGAGTATCTGAATAGGCCTCAGATTGTGACGAGAGCCGGTACGAATGAGTTTCACCTCGCTGAATTCGATCAGTGGGTGGAGCCGTTGAGAGATAATATCACCGGGGTGTTAGCGCAGGATCTTGGAGTCTTACTGCCTTCTAATCGTATATTCATATTTCCATGGAAGAGTTCGGAGAGTATTTATTATCAGATTAAGGTTGAGGTGCTGCGTTTTGATGTAACTTCTACTGGTGATGCCTCGTTAATTGTGCGGTGGGCCATAGTTAATAGAGAGGATAAGAGAATGCTGGTTCGCAGAAAATCCGAATTTCATTCTTCTGCTGGTGCAGATGGTTTTAATGCCGTAGTGGCAGCTCTTAACGAGACGTTAGCGGATTTTAGCAAAGTGATGGCCAGAGCTATAAAAGATATGTAGCGCTGCGAGTCCATCTTGGTCTTATTACCTTTATCGCAGTTAGATAGAATGATAGAGGACTTTAAAAATCATAACCCATTGGACATCAGGTTTTTAATAACCGATGTTCTCTATGATTTTATCTTCTTTCAAGAGTAGGACTTTTTAATATCCCCCCCTCTCACACAGACATAGTTTACATTAAACTAACGTCAGATTAGGTTTTCTGCTGTCGCTTTACTTAAGGCGATACTGTATTTTAATGCTCGAAATCTCGCAAAAAACTGTTTTTCCCTAACACTATAATGTCACAAGACCGCCATAATCCTGTAATGAATCTGTTGTAGTGTAGATTCTGTAGAGGACGTCTTAAGATGAGCTGTTCATTTTTTGAGATAAGGAAAACATTCTCTATGCGGCAGATAAGTAAGAGTTTAATGTCGCATAGATAGGCAAGGCAGGTGTTTATAATGCTGAGTTTTTATACCTGCTAAATCTCTTTCTCTGTAGAGATACAGAAAAAATGGGCGGAAGAAATAAGTAGATAAGTCTTGGAGTATGTATCTTAATCAAACCCTGAAACTAACGTAATAAAGGAGATAAAAAATCATGGATGAGAGAAAGCTAAAAGGCAGTGAGAGTCTGGTGGTAAAATTCGGCCTCGCGTTGAATCTTTTTGTAATCAGCATAATCATATACGCAGCCCTGTAGCTAACAGGGAATAGGGAGGTATAAATCATGGATAGAGTTCTTTTTGCTGAGCCTTTTAAGCGGGCTCCTTTTGTCACGAAGGTGAAGAGACGAATAGCTGTAGACAAATATGTTATGCGTTTTGGATTAGCACTAAACGCCCTCGTGGTCAGCATCATTATATATGCTGAATTTTTTCTTCGCTAAGGTATAACAGACTGGAGTAAAAGTATCACTTATGGGGCGGTAGAGTTACACTCTACCGCCCCTGTTTTTTTATAATAATTTGTTTAGATAAAATTATTTACTTGTCTTTAACTCGTCCATCTTTTCGAGGAGCCCTTCCATCTTTTTATACCTGCTGTCAATGTCAGCCTGCGCGGCCCCGATGCTTTTGTATAACTCGGCGATCCTTACCCCTTCACCGCCTCCCGTGACAAGTCGCTGAACCTCGTTGTTTTCCTTTTCAAGTGTATTTTCAAGACTTTTTAATTCACCCTCTACTTCCTCATACTCTTTTGTCAGCGTCTTTAGCAGACGTTTATCCTCTCCTGCAGGCGCCGATTTTTTGTTCTTATTCTTGCGGCCCTTTGATGATTTTTTCTTTTTTGATGTCTCTTTTTTTGGGCCTTCTTCCTCCCAACCCGTAGTCTCAAGAAAGCGCTCGTAGTCGCCCTCAAATAAAACGGCTCGGCCTTCATGAAAGATTATGAGTTTAGTCGCAAGGGCCCTTAAGATGCCCTCGTCATGTGTAACGATTATCACACCGCCCTTGAATTTTGAGACCTCTTCTGTCATCACGTCTATGGCGTCCATATCAAGGTGGTTGGAGGGCTCGTCAAGGAGCAGCAGGTTTGCAGGGTTTGCGATAATCTTTCCAAGGAGCACACGGCTCTGCTCGCCGCCTGAGAGTACGGATATTTTTTTCTCGGCCAAGTCTCCTGAGAACATCATGGCCCCGCATACGGCGCGTACCTGCGATGTGCCAAGGGCCGGGCACGATTGTGTTATCTCGTCTACTACTGTGTTTTGTGGGTTTAGCTCCTTGCGGTTTGTCTGCTGATAGTATCCTGTTATCGCAGTGGGAGCGAAGCTGATACTGCCTGACGTAGGTTTCATGGCCCCGGATAAAATATTTAGTAAAGTCGTCTTTCCCTTGCCGTTCTTTCCGATAACGGCGAGTCTCTCGCCGGGCCTTACAATAAAGGACAGTCCGCTAAAGAGGTTATCCTTCTCTTCTCCGCTGTATGAGAAGGCAAGGTCTTTTACTTCCATGAGTAACTTTGCGTGACTTGCCTTGTAGTTGAACTTAAAACCCAGCCTGTATTCTGCGGGCATCTCGTTCAGGACTTTTATCTTCTCAATCTGCTTTGCCTTTGATTTAGCCTGCGCCGCCTTGGTTGCCTTGGCGCCGAACCTGTCAACAAAACTCTGCAGGTCTTTAACTCTTTTTTCCTGCTTTAGGCGCGTACGCTCGTGGACTTCTTCGTCAAGGAGGATTTGAGCGTAGTATTTTTCCGTATCGCCTTTTGCCTTTGTAAGTCCTCTACGGTGTATGCCCATGGTGTGCGTTGTTACGGAATCCATGAACTCGCGGTCATGAGTTATGATAATAACCTCGCCGCGAAATGAGCGAAGGAAACGCCTCAGCCAGCGAAGGCTCAGTATATCAAGGTAGTTTGTAGGCTCGTCAAGGAGCAGCAGGTCGGGGTGTTGCAGCAGCGTCTTTGTGAGATTTATACGCAGCTGAAAACCCCCTGAGAATATAGTTGGTTTTTTCTCCAGGTCTTCTTCTACAAAGCCGAGGCCAAAGAGGATTTTTTCCGCTTTGTAAAAGTCGTACTGTTCTTCCTCGCTTAGTACTTGGCAACACTCCTCAAGGAGGGTCTCTTTTGTAAAGTTAATATGCTGGTCGAGATACCCGAGCTTATATCCCTTTGGAGTCGTGAAGGTCCCCGAGTCCTGACTCTCGACGCCCATGATGATTTTCATAAGCGTAGATTTACCCGATCCGTTCCTGCCAACAAGACCCACGCGCTCACCGCGGCTTAACGAGAATGTTACGTCCTCAAATAAGGGCCTGTTGTGATAACCTTTTGATAGTTTGTTTACCTGTATCATCTTTTCTGTGTATTCCTTTGCAGGGTGGGATGTGCCCACCGAGTAGTTTAAAGTAGAATAAAAAAATACGGCTCAGTTTTCTGTGCCTCTTTAAATTGTAGGGTGGGCTATGCCCACCAAATAATTCCGATAAGTAAGTGTGTAGAAAAAAACTGGGCACAGCTCACCTACCTAACTTAACCCATCCTACGCAGTTTTAAATTATAAGCCCAGTAGTTGTGCTATACCTGACGCAATTGAAAATAAACTTGATGTGGTGTTGATTCCATCTGTCATCTTTTCCCAGTTTGACTTCACCTTACCTTCGTCTTTTGCCTTTAAGGCCTTGGTGAACTGGTCTACAAGGGCTTTACGGTCTTCTGTAAGTTTCGTTCGCAGTTTTTGTAATAGCTCGTCAGCTTTTGTTTTATTGTCCTCGTAGTTTTGAATAATACTAATACTTGCACCGGCTCCTATGGCATTGTTGCTCATAGAGTCGGCAAGAATAGCGGTGTGCCCATCTCCTGTTTGAATGGTAATATTTACGGGACTGTTGACGAACATTGTCGTTCCCGTCTTTTTACCTACCTCGGTACCGCTGGCAAGGGCCTTAGCTATAGCTGGTATTGATTGAAGGATGTTTTTAGCCTTCTCTTCGTTCATACGTCTCAAAAATTCTTCCTCAAGTACCTTGTCGCTGTAAAGTCTCTCGGCGGCCTCAGCCGCTTTTTTTACTTTATCTGCCTCTCTAACTGCGAGGGTGATAACCATGTCTCTCCCAACCCATTCCTTTTTTTTAAGGGATATATGGGCATCGGGAACCTCTCTTTGAAGTCTATCCTGAATATCCATGAGCCTCAGCTCATCCGTGAAGCTGAACTTGTCTTTGAACCAGAGTTCAATGGTGGGCATGGATTTGTAAATGGCCTCGAATTCACCCTCTTTGAACTCGCGTCTGCTTTCTTTTCTGTTTTTTTCTCTGTCCTCTTCATTTGTCGTAAAAGGGTCATAGCAATATATGTGAGTACACTTGATGTTCTCTATCTTCCAACCCGGGGTCTTTATATGATAGATATTCGCTCCGGATATATCGGAGTTGTTAAGTATCGCCCCATCAAAGTCTGTG
>CAZEBZ010000080.1:0-7177 GCA_964510775.1 uncultured Thermodesulfobacteriota bacterium | reverse complement strand
ATGAAGGGTATGGATATGCCCGCCATGAAGATGGACAAACCCATGAAGGGCATGAGGATGGAGAAAAAGGCCCCCATGAAGGGCATGAAGAAAAAACCCATGAAGATGAAGGGTATGGATATGCCTGCCATGAAGATGGACAAACCCATGAAGGGCATGAATGACAGAAGAATGAAGTAGGTTTTTCGCGAGGGCGCCAAAAACCCTCTTTAACCCCTTTGAGAAAAAAATGCTAAAAAAAATAATAGAATTTTCCATAAATAACAGGTTTCTCGTAATCCTCAGTACGCTCTTTATAATAGCCTTCGGGGTATACACTATGAGCCGTACGCCCCTTGACGCCATACCTGATCTATCAGACGTGCAGGTCATCATCTACACGCCATTTCAGGGGCAGGCCCCTCAGGTAGTGGAGGAGCAGGTTACTTATCCACTTACCACGGCCATGCTGAGCGTGCCTAACGCCAAGGTGGTGCGGGGGTACTCTTTCTTCGGTTTCTCCTTTGTCTACGTAATATTCGAGGACGGTACAGACATGTACTGGGCGCGGTCCCGAGTGCTGGAGTACTTGAACTTTGTCGCGGGCCGTCTTCCAAAGGGCGTTAACCCCTCTCTTGGCCCTGATGCAACTGGAGTGGGCTGGGTGTACGAGTACGCACTTGTGGACAAGACGGGTAAGCATGATCTGGCGGAGCTACGAAGCCTGCAGGACTGGTACATGCGTTATGAGCTGCAGACCGTCTCGGGCGTATCGGAGGTGGCCAGCATCGGCGGCTACGTAAAGCAGTATCAGGTGGATGTAGACCCTAATAAACTTACGGCCTTTAATATTCCACTATCCAAGGTAAAGCACGCCATTCAGAGGAGTAATAATGATGTTGGAGGAAAACTCCTTGAGATGGCCGAGCGAGAATTTATGGTGCGGGGCCTTGGATATATAAAGTCCATTGATGATATTAAAGACATAGCCATAGGCGTTGACAGCAGAGGCACGCCAATTACCGTTCGAGACGTGGCCTCCGTGCATCTTGGCCCAGAGCTGCGCCGAGGGGCTGCCGACCTTGATGGAGAGGGCGAGGTAGCGGGCGGAGTAGTGATTATGCGCTATGGCGGTAATGCCCTTGAGGTCATAGATAATGTAAAGAAAAAGATAGAGTCGCTGCAAAAGGGCCTTCCCGAGGGTGTTGAGGTAGTGCCTGTGTACGACCGCGCAGGGCTTATCGAGCGCGCCGTAGAGACGCTAAAGGGTAAACTCGTGGAAGAGAGCATTGTCGTGGCACTTATCTGCGTTATATTCCTCCTTCATGTGCGAAGCGCCCTTGTGGCTATCTTCACCCTGCCCGTAGGTATACTCATGGCCTTTATCGTCATGTACTATCAGGGTATTAACGCAAATATAATGAGTCTTGGAGGTATTGCCATTGCTATTGGCGCAATGATTGACGGCGCTATAGTTATGATAGAGAACGCACATAAACACCTTGAGGAGGCCGGCCCGGATAAGGGACACTGGCAGTCTATAATGGAGTCGGCGAAGGAGGTGGGGCCTGCGCTCTTCTTCTCTTTGCTGATTATTACCTTCTCTTTTGTCCCCGTATTTACCCTCGAGGCGCAGGAGGGCAGGTTATTTGGCCCCCTTGCCTTTACAAAGACATACTCCATGGCAGCCTCGGCCATACTGGCCGTGACAATCGTGCCTATTCTTATGGGGTATTTTATACGCGGTAAGATTATACCTGAGAGAAAGAACCCCGTTAACAGGCTCCTGCTCTTTGTATACAGACCCCTTGTGAGTTTTGTGTTGAGGTTCAAGAAGACTTTTATACTGCTATCTTTGGTGGCCCTTGTCTTTACCGTCATTCCGCTGAATAAACTGGGTGGTGAGTTTATGCCGCCCCTTAACGAGGGCGACATACTCTATATGCCTACAACGCTTCCCGGTATCTCCATTACAAAGGCCAAGGAGCTAATGCAGCAGACAGACAGGATCTTAAAGACTTTTCCAGAGGTAGAGCGGGTATTTGGCAAGGTAGGCAGGGCTGAGACAGCTACGGATCCTGCGCCTCTATCCATGATGGAGACTACCATTACCTTAAGACCTACGGAGCAGTGGCGCCCCGGAATGACTATCTATAAGCTCATGGACGAGATGAACAGCGCCATAAAGATACCCGGAGTGACAAATGCATGGACACTGCCCATCAAGACTCGTGTTGATATGCTAAGCACTGGTATAAAGACGCCTGTGGGTCTTAAGGTAGCGGGAGACGACTTGAAGGTACTTGAGAAGATAGGTAAAGAGATTGAGGCCGTCCTTAGAGACGTGCCCGGCACGCTCTCTGTCTACTCTGAGCGTGTTGTTGGAGGCAACTACCTGGACTTTAATATAGACAGGAGCAGAGCCGCGCGCTACGGCCTTACCGTAGGAGATATTCAGGACGTAATCCAGTCGGCTATCGGCGGCATGAACATCACCACTACTGTTGAGGGACTTGAGAGATACCCCGTAAACCTTCGTTATGGAAGGGAGCTTCGAAGCGATATCTCCTCATTAAAGCGTGTTTTAATTTCCACGCCTACTGGCGCACATATACCCATTGCTCAGGTGGCGGACATAGAGATAAAGAAAGGCCCGCCGGCTATAAAGAGCGAGAACGCGAGGCTTAACGCCTGGATATACGTTGATCTGAAGGGTATTGACGTAGGTACGTATGTCGCAAGGGCGCAGAAGGTGGTGCAGGACTCCATCAAGCTGCCTCCGGGGTACACCCTTACGTGGAGCGGTCAGTTCGAGTACATGCAGAGGGCCAAGGCGAGGTTGAAGGTCGTCGTTCCTCTCACGCTCTTAATTATCTTCCTCCTGCTCTATCTTAACTTCAAGAAGATAGGCGAGAGCGTAATGGTAATGTTATCACTGCCCTTTGCCCTCGTAGGAGGCGTATGGTGCCTCTATATCCTGGGTTACAACATGAGCGTTGCCGTTGGAGTGGGTTTTATAGCCCTTGCGGGAGTATCGGCGGAGATAGGCGTTATTATGATAATTTATCTCGATATGGCCTGCCGTGATAGGTATTTGAAGGGTACTCTTAACACGCGGGCTGACCTTAACGAGGCGGTAATGGAGGGGGCTTCGCGGCGTATACGGCCTATTATGATGACGGTCTTCGCTATTATCGGTGGGCTTTTACCCATTATGTGGGGCTCGGGCACGGGCTCTGCCGTTATGAAGAGGATAGCCGCTCCAATGGTGGGCGGTATGATATCGGCTACTGTGCTTACGCTCCTTGTCATACCTGCGATATATACCTTCTGGAGAGAGAGGGAGTTTAAAAAAGAGGGGGGTGGAAAATGATAGAGATAAAGGCCTATATAAGAAACGATAAGGTAGAGGGTGTTATAAACGCGGTAATGAAGGCCGGTGTGACGGGTTTTACGGTGATAGACGTATGCGGTCTTGGCGGTGCCGCTACTGAGGAGAAAAAATGGTCTATAGAGTACTGTAAAAAGACCTCCTCAGTTACAAAACTTGAGATTGTCTGTCATAATAAAGATGAGGCCGCCATTGTAGAGGTAATCAGAGAGAGCGCGTGGACGGGACACAGGGGTGACGGCATGATATTTACCGCCGTTATATCAGGCGCGCTGAGAATCCGCACAGGCGAGACTGGGGACGCTGCACTCAGGTCAAGTGTTGAAGACAACTAAGGATGATTTTATTACAACATCAAGGAGGCTCTTGAAATGAGAATAGTAAGGTTCCTGCGCTCAGGCTTTAGAGTATATATTGGTCTTTTGGTAATTGCGCTGACTTTATCAATGATGGGGCTCGCAGCAGAGGCTGGGGCAGCGGGCTCTGCAGAAAAATACAAGGTTGACCCAAGCATAGTATGCATGGTAAACGACAACGTAATGGGTAAACCTCAGATACCTGTGCTCGTCGAGGGTAAGACATATTATGGCTGCTGTAAGAACTGCGTAGGCACGCTCAACGAGAACCCCGCAATACGCAGCGCCAAGGATCCATTTACTGGTAAGCTGGTGGATAAGGCAGGCGCCTTTATATTAGAGGGCCCTGACGGAGCGGCACTTTACTTCGAGTCCGCACTTACGGCGAGTAAATTCATTGACTCATTCAGTAAGTAGGGAGTGAGTCTAAAGGAGAGTCTTTTATGCTGGACGCGGTCTTCTCAATCCTTCCCGGAGTAGGCGCCATGGATAATATTCACCCCTTATTTGTCCATTACCCTATAGCCCTTTTTACGGCATTTTTTATCGCCGAGCTCTTCGGGCTGCTCTTTAAGAAGGAACACTTCAGGGCCGCGGCCTCATTTACCCTTTATTTAGGAAACGTGGCAGCCCTTATGACCGTGCTCGCCGGCTTTTACGCCGCCTCTACTGTTGAACACTCAGAGGCCGTACACGCCATTATGGAGAGGCACGAGGGTTTTGGTGTAACGGTACTAATCCTCGCCACTCTTCTCTCACTCTGGAGGCTTTATGTGAGAAGAAGGTTCTCTTCAGGGGCGCAGCTTCTTCATCTTGCCGCGGCCTTTATACTTGTCGTTATTATAGCCCTTGGCGCGGATCTTGGCGGGCTCATGGTCTATAAGTACGGCGTTGGCGGCGAGGCCGTGAGAATTGAGAGGGCGCGTATTGCCGAGAGGGGCGGTCATATCATGGAAGAGGCTTTGAATGAAGAGGGGAACTCAACTCATCACCATAGCCATCATCACCACCACGGCGGGGAGTAATTTTACAATCTTTCCTCCTTAGGCTCATAAAGAGTTGCATCTATAGAGGGATAGGATATGACACAGGATCCAGTATGCGGCATGACCGTGGAAGAGAACAAGGCCGCCGGAAGTTTTTTATATAAAGAAAAGAAGTTCTACTTCTGCAGTGTGAAGTGCAAGGAGAAGTTTAGCGCCTCCCCGGAGAGTTTCCTCACCAAAGTACCTGTAAAGAAAATAAAAAAAGTTAAGGTCAGGGACGCGGCAGAGACTAAGCCAGAGGCCGAGGTTAGAGCCGAGGCAGAGTCTTTGAAGGGAAGTGGTGCCGCAACTACCCTTACCCTCGGACTTACGGGCATGAGCTGCGCCTCATGCGCCGCCAAAATAGAGAAGGGCCTTATAGGTCTTAATGGTCTTGTCAAAGCCTCTGTGAACTTTGCCGCCGAGAAGGCGGTTATTGAGTATGATGCCTCACGCGTAAATCAAGGTGATGTCATCTCTGTTATAAAGGGCCTCGGCTACGGGGTATTATCCTCAAAGGTTACCCTCCATATAGGCGGTATGAGCTGCGCCTCATGCGCCGCCAAGATTGAGAAGGCCTTGTTAGATGTAGGGGGCGTTGTAAGCGCCTCTGTGAACTTTGCCGCAGAAGAGGCGCAGGTGGAGTTTACTCCTTCTGCCCATGCTGAGCAGCAAATTAAGAAGGCCGTTACGTCCCTCGGTTATAAGATTATTGAGGCAGAGTCCGGCGAGGACCTGCTGCAGCAAAAAGAGCGGGCCGGTAAAGAGGAGTACAGCGCCTTAAAGAAAAAAATATTTGTGGGAGCCCTTCTCTCCATCTCTATTTTTATTATGACTCATCCAGGCACAACAGGCCTTGACCTTCTCTTTGGTCTTCAGAGGCAGTCCTGGTTTGTCTTGCAGTTTATATTTGCCCTGCCCGTTCAGTTCTGGTGCGGCCTTCAGTTTTATAGGGGGGCCATAACATCGGCGCGTCATAAGACTACGGACATGAACACCCTTATCGCAGTTGGAACCTCTTCTGCCTTTACTTACAGTGTAGTCGCTACATTCCTCCCAAACCTCTTTACATCAAGCGGATTTACGCCAGAAGTCTACTACGATACATCGGCTATTATAATAGTCCTTATCCTTACTGGGCGCCTTCTTGAGGCAAGGGCAAAGGGGAAGACAGGCGCGGCTATTAAGAAACTCATGGGTATGCGGGCGCGTACCGCCAGAGTCGTCAGGGCAGGTGTTGAGCTGGAGATACCCGTAGAGGAAGTTCAGCTCGGTGATACTGTTCTTGTGCGGCCCGGTGAAAAAATCCCTGTTGACGGCACTGTAGTAGAGGGGCACACTACGATTGACGAGTCCATGATTAGCGGCGAGAGTATGCCTGTTAAGAAGGCAGAGGGGGATACGGTTATCGGGGCTACGGTGAACGGCACGGGGGCCTTTAGTTTTAAGGCCGAGAAGGTGGGTAAAGACACGGCGCTTGCCCAGATAATACGCCTCGTGGAGGAGGCCCAGGGCTCAAAGCCTCCAATAGCCCGTCTTGCCGACTTAATCGCCTCCTACTTTGTGCCCGCCGTAATATGTATCGCTATACTTACTTTTATAATCTGGTACGTCTTTGGGCCGCCGCCGGCCCTTACATACGCTATGCTTAATTTTGTAGCCGTACTTATCATCGCCTGCCCATGCGCCCTGGGGCTCGCTACGCCCACTTCTATTATGGTAGGCACGGGAAAGGGCGCCGAGAACGGCATACTCATAAAAGGCGGTGAGGCCCTTGAGACGGCCCACGGCCTAACGGCCATAGTCCTTGATAAGACAGGTACCCTTACCGAGGGACTTCCCTCGGTAAGGGACGTTGTAACTACAGAGGGCTTTACAGAGGAGGAGCTGCTCCTTTATGCCGCATCGGCGGAAAAATCATCAGAGCATCCCCTCGGCGAGGCCATTGTAAGGGAGGCCGAGGCTCGGGAAATTAAAGTATCTAAAGTCGATAAATTTGAGGCCATACCCGGTAAGGGTATAAGGGCCGTTATAAATAAGAGAGAGCTGCTTCTTGGCAACAAGAGACTTATGGAGGATAGCAAGGTAGATATATCACTTCTTGAGGTTAGAGAGCAAGAGCTGGCCGAAGAGGGAAAGACCCCTATGTACGCGGCTATTGACAATAAAGCAGCGGGGATACTCGCTGTAGCCGATAAGCTGAAAAAGAACTCAAAAGAGGCCGTGGCGGCGCTTCGCGAGATGGGCCTTGATGTGGTGATGATAACAGGGGATAATAGCCGTACAGCCCATGCTATAGGGCGGGAAATTGGCCTTACAGACGTACTTGCCGAGGTGCTGCCAGAGGACAAGGCCCGCGAGGTAAAGAAGTTGCAGGCTATGGGGAAAAAAGTAGCCATGGTTGGAGACGGTATTAATGATGCGCC
>CAZEBZ010000079.1:0-7185 GCA_964510775.1 uncultured Thermodesulfobacteriota bacterium | reverse complement strand
CTTACGCATACAACGAGCAAGTTTGGCGCGGAGTACGATTCTCTTGCCGACCTTGTGGCCTTTGGACTCGCCCCAGGTGTGCTGATATTTACCTGGGCCTTACATAGCTTTGGACGCTACGGCTGGCTCGCGGCATTTTTATATGTAGTATGCGGGGCTCTTCGCCTTGCGCGTTTTAACGTGCAGATATCCACTGTTGAGAGTAAGCGTTTTAATGGTCTGCCAATACCTGCCGCCGCGGCCCTTATTGCTACTACTGTCCTACTTTTTTATAGTATTGGAAAGGGCCAGGATATGGCCAAGCACATAACAGTGCTGCTCCTTATTTATGGCCTTGCTTTTTTAATGATAAGCAATGTAAAATTTTACAGTTTTAAAGAACTTGATTTAAAGAGGCGTATGCCTTTCAGCCTCCTTGTGGGGTTAATATTTCTCATAGTCCTTATAACGGCTGAGCCGCCGCTAATGCTCTTTATACTATTTTTGGGTTACGCCCTGTCAGGCCCCATTGCCTGGGTTCTGCACTGGAAAAAGAGACAGAACCACGCCCGCTCTATGGCCGATGATGATAAGAGTTTATTTGTTAAGAAAGAAGAGGATAAAAATTAAATGGAAAAGGTGATTATACTCGATACAACGCTTCGCGATGGTGAGCAGTCTCCCGGCGCGTCTATGAATGTCGATGAAAAACTCATAGTTGCCCGGCAGCTCGCCCGCCTCGGTGTTGATGTCATTGAGGCAGGCTTTGCCTACAGCTCTCCCGGTGATTTTGAGTCCGTTAAGAAAATAGCCGCCGAGGTTGAGGGCCCTGTTATAAGCAGCCTCGCCCGCGCCAAGCCCGAGGACGTGGACTGTGCGTGGCAGGCCTTGAAGGGCGCGCCGAGGGTGCGTATACATACCTTTATCTCTACATCTGATATACACCTGAAGTATCAATTCAAGATGACTCGAGAAGAGGCCCTGAAGCGTGCTGTAGAGATGGTAAAGCGTGCGCGCGGTTATGTTGATGACGTGGAGTTCTCTCCAATGGACGCCTCAAGGAGCGAACCTGAGTACCTTTACGAGGTCTTGAGCGCTGTTATCGCAGCGGGGGCTACTACCCTTAATATACCCGATACAGTAGGATACGCACTGCCCGAGACCTTCGGCGGGCTTATCGCAGGCATAAAAAAGAACGTAACGGATATTGATAAGGCCGTTATATCCGTTCACTGTCATAACGACCTTGGTCTTGCAACGGCTAACTCTCTTGCCGCCGTGATAAACGGCGCCCGTCAGGTGGAGTGCACTATTAACGGCATTGGAGAACGCGCAGGCAACGCAGCCCTTGAAGAACTTGTTATGATATTGAAGACTCACAGAGATACCCTCGGCCTTGAGACGAATATCATAAGCGAGCAGATATACCCCTCGTCACGCCTTGTTAGCGGCATAACAGGCGTGTCCATTCAGCATAATAAGGCAATAGTTGGTGAGAACGCCTTTTCTCACGAGTCGGGTATTCATCAAGACGGTGTGCTGAAAGAAAAGTCCACTTATGAGATTATGAGGCCCGAGTCCGTAGGGCTCTCACGAAGTACCCTTGTCATGGGAAAACACTCTGGCAGGCACGCCTTTGGCGAGCGCATTAAAGAGCTTGGTTATGAGATAAGCAGTGAGGATCTGCAGAAGGCCTTTTTGAGGTTTAAACTGCTTGCTGATAAGAAAAAAGAGGTCTTTGATGAGGATATCGAGGCTATTGTTCAGGACGAGGTTATGAGGATTGACGATGCCGAGGACTTTAAACTTGTAAGCCTTGATGTACGAAGCGGCACAGAGAGCCACCCCGTTGCCACAGTGGCTATAGAGATTCATGGCGAAAATGTCAGCGAGAGCGTCGCAGGCGACGGCCCCGTAGACGCTGCTTACAGAACGATAAAGAAGATTACCAATACACGGAGTAAGCTCCTGAAATACTCTGTAAACGCCATTACAGGCGGTACCGACGCACAGGGCGAGGTTACGGTACGAATAGCCGAGGGCGATTTTGTGGCACTTGGGCAGGGTGCCCATACGGACATAATCGTAGCGAGCGCCAAGGCCTATGTTAACGCCCTTAACAGACTTGAGTACAGAAAACGCCATAATAGAGAGAACCTCATGTGAAGAGTAGGCTAGTTTGGTAGTGCGTACCTACGCTTACTCCTAAACCATATCTCTGCAAACTTAAGACGTAGTAAAATCAGGGGAATACAATATGAGTTCCATGACAATTACAGAGAAAATACTCGCTCGTCACTGTGGAAAAAAATCTGTTCAGCCCGGCGAGTTAATTAACGCCCGTGTAGATATCGCACTTGGTAACGATATTACGGCCCCAATAGCCATTAAGGGCTTTGAGAGTACGGGGGCGAAAAAAGTCTTTAATCGAAACAGAGTAGTCCTTGTACCTGATCACTTTACGCCGAATAAAGATATTAAGTCAGCGACACAGGTAAAAATCCTTCGCGAGTTCGCAAAAAAACACCACCTCTCTCACTACTATGAGGGCGGCGATGTTGGCGTAGAGCATGCGCTCTTACCTGAGCTCGGTGTTGTCGTGCCCGGTGATATTGTCATTGGAGCGGACTCTCATACATGCACCTACGGTGGTCTTGGCGCCTTTGCAACGGGCGTGGGCTCAACTGACCTTGCCGCCGCCATGATTACCGGTGAGCTCTGGTTCAAGGTGCCGCAGTCCATAAAGTTTATATTTAACGGTAAACTCCGTAAATGGGTTACAGGTAAAGACCTTATCCTCCATATCATCGGCGAAATCGGCGTTGATGGGGCCCTGTATAAGGCAATGGAGTTTACAGGTGAGACCATAAGCGGCTTATCAATGGAGAGCAGGCTCTCAATGTGCAATATGGCAATAGAGTCCGGGGCCAAGAATGGAATAATCGCCCCTGATGCTGTAACAGAAGAGTATGTGAAGACCAGGGCCGAGCGGCGTTATAAGTTCTATGAGAGTGATTCTGACGCAAAGTACTCTGAGATAATTGACTTTAACGCCAAAGATATTGAGCCTAAAGTAGCTCTGCCGTCGCTGCCGGAGAACACTAAAAATATCAGTGAGATAGGCAGGATAAGCATTGATCAGAGCGTAATAGGGTCGTGTACAAACGGCCGTATTGAAGACCTTGCAGTTGCGGCAAAGATTTTAAGAGGTAAAAAAGTAGCGCCTTATGTGCGCCTTATAATACTTCCCGCTACGCCTATGATATATAAAGAGGCCCTTAGAAGAGGGTATTTTAAGGTCTTTACAGAGGCCGGAGCCATTATCAGCCCGCCGACCTGTGGGCCATGCCTCGGCGGTCACATGGGAATTCTTGCTGAGGGCGAGCGTGCCATATCCACTACGAACAGGAACTTCGTAGGCCGTATGGGGCATCCAAAGAGCGAGGTCTATCTCTCTAACCCAGCCGTCGCGGCTGCCTCCGCCGTAAAGGGTTATATAGCGCATCCAGATGAGGTTGTAGGTAAGAAAAAGGCCGCGTAGTCATATTCCGCCTAAGAGACATGTGCTTGTTTTATACAATAAAATATTAAAGTTATTTGCCCATTGGGGCATTTAACTAAGAATAACACTTAACTAAAACAACAGAGGAGTAAGGGATGAAGTTCAGGGGTAGGGTCTGGAAGTACGGCTCTGATATAGATACTGACAGGATAATACCGGCGCGTTATCTTAATACCTCAGACCCGGCTGAGCTTGCAACTCACTGCATGGAGGATGAGGACGAGACCTTTAGTCAAAAAGTTAAGAAGGGCGATATAATTCTTGCCTCAAAGAACTTTGGCTGTGGCTCGTCGCGTGAGCACGCACCTATTGCCATTAAGGCATGCGGTGTCTCCTGTGTTATCGCAGAGAGTTTCGCGAGGATATTTTTCAGGAATTCTTTTAATATGGGGCTTCCTATCGTAGAGTCTCCTGAGGCTCATGCCGCCTCAAATGCCGGTGATATCCTTGAGGTGGACATGAACAAGGGGCTGATTCACAATATTACGAATAAAAAGACCTTTACGGCGCGTAAAGTTCCTGATTTCATGCAGGAGCTCTTGAAGTCCGGGGGATTACTTAAATCAATACAGAAGAAAAAAAGGGGAAAGTAGATGAGAGAAGGTACCAAGAGCAGAATTATAGCAAGCGAGAAGCTTCATATAGAGAATAAGACTTTATTTGTAGATCTACGAGAGAACAGCCGAGGCCAATTCATGCAGATAGCCGAGCTCTCAAATGACAGAAAGAGTACTGTTGTTATTCCCATGAGCGGTCTTGAGGTTTTTATTGACGCATTGGAGAAGATATCGTCTGAGAGTGGCGAAGAGGAATAAAGCACGCCATGAATTTATAGAATTAAGGAGTTTTTATTGTGAAGAGGTTTAAGGTAGCTGTTCTAAAAGGGGATGGTATTGGGCCTGAAATAGTAGACGAGGCACTGAAATCCCTGAAAGTACTCGGTAAAAAGTTTAATATTTTCTGGACGATCGTCGAGGCGCCAGTCGGCGGAGCCTCTATTGACGAGTTTGAGGTTCCCCTTACTGACGAGACTCTTGACCTTGCCTTCAGGAGCGACGCCGTACTCCTTGGCGCAGTTGGAGGGCCAAAGTGGGAGGGTCTTGATTACTCCATCAGGCCCGAGAGGGCGCTCCTTAAACTCCGCAAAGAGCTTGCTCTATTTGCGAACCTTCGCCCAACTCGTATATACGATTCTCTTATAGACGCCTCTTCACTAAAACCCGAGGTAGTGCGCGGAGTTGACGTACTGGTAGTAAGAGAGCTTACTGGCGGACTTTATTTTGGCGAGCCGCGAGGCGTAGAGACACTTGCCGATGGTACGAAAAAAGGCACAAATACCATGAGTTATACGAGTAACGAGATAGAGCGCATAGCTGTTGTGGCCTTTGAGGTGGCTCGTCTCAGAAAGAAAAAACTCGTTAGCGTAGATAAGGCCAATGTGCTTGAGTCGACGGAGCTGTGGCGAGAAATCGTAACTGAGGTTGGAAAGGAATACCCTGATGTAGAGTTATCTCACATGTACGTTGACAACTGCGCTATGCAGCTCGTACGCGACCCATCACAGTTTGATGTTATTGTGACGGAGAATACCTTTGGTGATATCCTCTCTGATGAGGCCTCTATGCTTACGGGCTCCATCGGGCTAATTCCATCTGCCTCTCTTGGCCCTATTCGCAACAGATCTATGTATGAGCCAATACACGGCTCGGCCCCTGATATAGCCGGTAAGAATATAGCTAATCCCCTTGCCACAATACTCTCATGCGCTCTTATGATGCGCTATTCCTTTAATATGCCCGAGCCAGCCGCGGCTATAGAGGAGGCAGTTGAGGCCGTACTGCTCGCAGGTCTTAGGACTGCCGATATATTTGATGAGACAAAAAAGGGCACAACTCTTCTCTCATGCTCGGAGATGGGCGACGCCGTTGCCGCGGAGCTGCAGAAGATAGGCGGCGAGCCGCCGGACGAAGAGGCACTGGCGCTTGAAAAGAAGGAAAATCCGCCAAAGCTAAAGGCTAAGACACTGGATTAATCTCTTATTGTATGTACTTACTGCAGCCCCTCTCTTTAAAAAAAAAGATAGGGGCTGCTGCTTTAAAAAGCCTCTCTTTTAAGAAGTTAGATAAGGAAAAACTTTTTAAAACACATAGTTACCGAGAAAATATCAGGATTTGTGAGAATAATTAAAAATTGACAAGATAGCCCTCAATCGGTATAGTTAAAGTCAATACCTCTTCTTTGCTAACCACTGCCATTAAATTCTTTAATAAGTTTAAACCTGATAGACCATAACATATTCTTACTGCTTGTTTAACCCTCATTATAAGTACTCATGTCTAATTCTTTAAAGATATACAGCCGCATAATTATCGCCGTCTTACTGCCGCTTATAGCGGTACTGTGGTTCTCCGGCAGCAGCGCCCTGCATCACTGGTCTGTTTCCAGCGAGATGCATGAGACACGCGATCTTATGGTGCTTATTCGTGACCTTAACAGTGTCGCCGATATGCTTCAGATTGAGCGCGGTCTTACTACTGCATATATAACACGTGGAGATATTGTCTTTAAGTCAAAGCTAAAGACGCAGCGCTCAAAGACCCTGAAGGCCATAAAAAAAGGCAGACTTCATATTGATTCGATGAAAGGCCATAAGATTCGTGCAGCACTTAAGAGTACCTTGAATCAAGTTAGTCTAAAGTTCTCTAAACTCATTGATATTAGAAGAAGTATTGACAGTGGCAAGATTTCCCGTGACAAGATGTTTGCCTTCTACACAGATACTATTAATGATATCTTTGATGTCTCTATACTCGTCGGTAAATTTTCCACTGATAACAGAGTCACAAGAGAGATAGATACGTACGTAAGTTTTCTCCATTATAAGGAGAATGCCGGCCAGGAGCGGGCCGTTGGCTCCATTGGACTCTCGGCGGGCAGATTCAACATGAAGACTTACAGACGTTTCACAGACCTTATAGCTCGTCAAGATGTTCTATTCGAGTTTTTCCTCCACAAAGCTGATAAGAAATCAATAGACTTTTATTATGAAAATGTAAAGCCTCTCACTATTAAAAAGGCGGATAATTTACGTAATGTTATTATTGCAGCGGGGCCAGACTCCGGAGTAAAGGGTATCAGAGCTGATGAATGGTTTAAGATAATATCCGTTAAGATAGAGTACTTTCAGAAAGTCAGCGATTTTTTGAATAATAGACTTTTTACCCTTACAAAGAACATCGCCGCCAGTGCCTCAAGGAGCCTGCAGATAACTCTTATCGGGCTTTTTCTTATAATTGCCCTATCAGTATTTATACTTCTACTCCTTATCCTCGACATTAGACACAGACGAAAGGACGCCGAGAATATCCGCCGCAGCGAGGAGCGTCTGCGGGGTTTTATGGACGCTGCTACGGATATTTTTCTTCTTCTCAGCCCTGCCTTTAAAGTTATTCTTATTAATGCCCATGGTCTTAAGATAACAGGTAAGGCAATCAATGAGGCTATCGGAGCGCCAGTTAAGGATCTCTTTCCAGGTTTTTACAACTCAGATATTGCCGCAGGACTTAAGAAGACAATGGATACAGGAGTGTCTTTTTATAAGGAAGATTTTGTTCTCTCTTTGCAGGGAGAAGAGAGACACTTTG
>CAZEBZ010000078.1:1725-7419 GCA_964510775.1 uncultured Thermodesulfobacteriota bacterium | reverse complement strand
AAACGGCCTGGGCTATCATCTGGTTATCAAAGACAAAGTCATCAGAGGCCTCAAGGAGCGGCAGGGCCTCCAGCACCTCTCTTGAGAAGGCGCGATACCCTGTGTGATACTCCGAGAGCTTCTCTCCAAGGAGAATATTCTCCGTTAGGGTAAGAAACCTGTTGGCAATGTACTTATAAAGGGGCATGCCGCCTGCGAGAGCCCCTCGGCCGAGTATCCTTGATGCCAGCACCACGTCAAACTCCCCCGAGGCTATCATAGAGGCCATCGCTGAGATAAGTTTTGGCGTATACTGATAATCAGGGTGCAGCATGACGACGATATCCGCGCCCAGCCTCAGTGCCTCGCTGTAACAGGTCTTCTGGTTGCCGCCGTAACCGAGGTTCTGCTTATGGACGATTATATGCTTAATACCCAGTCGGCGTCCCTCCTCAACTGTGCCGTCGCTGCTGCAGTCGTCAACAAGGACTACCTCGTCAACAATATCATGGGGGATATCGTTATAAGTCATAACAAGGGTCTTTTCAGCGCGGTAGGCAGGAAGAACAACGGCTATTTTTTTTCCAAGAAGCATTATTTCAGACCCTTCCTCTATATTTATTCTGCAAATTACGTACAAAAAAATTATAAAAAAATTAAGTCCTTATGTCAAATAAAAGACCTCATTGAGGCAAAAGCAAGCGTCTTAGCTGCGCCGCGCAAACTCCTCCCCCTTAAAGGCAGCTCGACCTTGACCCATCTCATAAAACTATGTTATTTTTCTCTTAATATGAAAACTATCAGCGGTGAAGACTATTAAGATTTCAGAACCGTCAACAAGGCGCTCGAGCCTTCTCCTATATCTTCTCTTAACCCTTGTACTGCAGGCGGCGGGCTGTACGCCCAACAACCCCTACCGCAACGAGGAGCAGGGGCGGAATATCTATTACGCAACATTTACGGAGCCTCCAAAACACCTCGACCCTGCGCGCTCATACAGCGCCGATGAGTACCGCCTCATAGCCCAGATATACGAGCCCCCGCTACAATACCATTACCTCAAAAGGCCCTACGAGCTTATACCGCTTACAGCCGCGTCCATGCCCGCGCCGCGTTATTTTGATAAAGCAGGTAAAAGACTCGCGCCTGATGCCGCCCCGAAGAGAGTGGCAAGGGCCGTTTACGAGATAAAGATTAAAAAAGGTATCAGGTATGAGAATCATCCTGCCTTTGTAAGACGAGGAGACGGGTCACTGCTCTACAAGACCCTTACAAGAAAGGAGCTTGAGGGGATTAAGGGCATTAAGGATTTTTCCAGACAAACCTCCCGTGAGCTGGCCGCAGAGGACTACGTACTGCAGATAAAGCGTCTCGCCGACCCTCTTGTGGCGAGCCCCGTGCTGCCAATACTTGAAAAATACATACTTGGCCTTAGTGAACTTGCCCATCAGATGAGAGAAGACCTCACGGCAATAAGAAAAGAGAGAAAGAAAAAAGCCGGCCTTTCTTACAACCAGAGCCTCGATGAGCGGGCAAATCCCATTATATTTGATTACGAAAAATACAGACTGCCCGGGGCTCTTGCAATTGACAAGTACACCTACAGGATAATTCTAAAGAGAAAATACCCTCAGTTCATATACTGGCTTGCCATGCCCTTTTTCTCTCCCATGCCGCAAGAGGTACTTACCTTCTACGCACAGGGCGGTCTCATGGAACGAAACATCACCCTCGACCGCTACCCCGTTGGCACAGGCCCCTTTGTTATGAAGAGCTTTAACCCCAATATGGAGATAATCCTTGAGGCCAATAAAAACTATCATGAAGATACCTACCCAGAAGAGGGCGAAGCAGGCGACAGAGCGTCAGGGCTTCTAAGTGAGAGCGGGAAAAAACTGCCCTTTATACAGCGCGCCGTATACAAGCTGGAAAAAGAGGCTATACCGCGGTGGAATAAATTCCTGCAGGGCTACTACGACAACTCGGGCATTAGCTCCGAGAGTTTTGATCAGGCCGTTACCTTCGGGAGTGCCGGCAGGCCTGAGATAACGTCTTTTATCAAGGACAAGGGCATAGGACTGCATACATCTGTCATGCCCTCTACATATTACGGTGGTTTTAATATGCTCGATGACGTAGTGGGCGGGTACTCAGTCTCGCAGCAAAAGCTCCGTCAGGCCATATCCATAGCCATTAATTACGAGGAGTACCTCGAGATATTCAATAACGGCCGAGGTTTGGCGGCCTTTTCACCACTGCCGCCGGGCATCTTCGGCCACCTTGAGGGCGAGGCCGGTATAAACCCCTTTGTATACACATGGGATAGGGATAAAAAAATTCCACGGCGAAGAAGTATAGAGTATGCCAAAAAACTCATGAGAGAAGCGGGCTACCCCGGCGGCCGAGGCAGCGACGGCCGCCCCCTTGTAATCACATTTGATAACGCATGGACAGGCCCGGGACAAGCCGACCTCATAAAGTGGTATATCAAAAAATTCCGCCTCCTTGGAATTCAGCTCGTTAACAGGACTACGGACTACAACCGCTTTCAGGAAAAGATGCTCGGCGGTAACTTTCAATTTTTTTCATGGGGCTGGAACGCCGACTACCCCGACCCGGAAAATTTTTTCTTTCTCCTTAACGGCTCAAACAGCAAGGTAAGGTACAAGGGTGAGAACGTAGCCAACTACATGAACGCAAAGTTCGACGCCCTCTTCGATAAGATGGAGAATATGGACAACTCCCCTGCGCGCCTTCTTGTTATTAAAAAAATGCTCTCTATTGCGCAGCAGGACTCCCCCTGGGTCTGGGGGTATCACCCCCTCTCCTTCGGGCTATACCACAAGTGGATTAAGAACATCAAACCAAACGCAATGGCAAATAATACACTGAAATATCTAAGAATAGACGCAGAGGTTCGCAGCCATGAGAGAGCGGCCTGGAACAGGCCGAGGTACTGGCCCGTAGCGCTCTTTATCATCTTACTCGGAGGGGTTATACTTTTTGGAGTTACCTTCGTGAAAAGAAGACAGCGTTAAATAAGACAAACGAGACGAGAAAAATATGCTCTCCTATATAATCAGGCGTATCATGTACGCCGTACCTATAATCATCGGCGTCAATGTTCTGACGGCTCTGTTGTTCTTCCAAATAAACACGCCTGACGATATGGCGCGAAAAATTCTTGGCGAAAAATTCGTCACCCCCGCGGCAGTAGAGAACTGGAAAAAAGACCACGGCTATGATCTTCCAGCCTTTATAAACACAAAGGAGCGCGGAGCGGGAGTAGTGACGCAGACTATATTTTTTCAGAAATCAGCGCCTCTCTTGTGGTTTGATTTTGGCCGCTCCGACAGAAATAACATCGACATCGGCAGTGAGATTCACGAGCGCATGTGGGCGAGCCTCGCTATAAGCCTGCCAACTTTTATCATGGCCATAATAATCAACCTCTTCTTCGCCATGATACTCGCTTATCTTCGAGGCACGGCACTTGACACAGGCGGTCTCTTTATCTGCGTTATACTCATGTCCATCTCCATGCTCTTTTATATAATCGGCGGGCAATTCCTCTTTGGCAAAGCCCTGCGCCTTCTTCCCATATCAGGTTACGACACTGGCCTACACTCAATAAAATTCCTTATCCTGCCCGTAGTCGTCGCCCTTATCGGCTCAACAGGCGCGGGAGTGAGATTTTACAGAACTGTATTTCTTGAGGAAACTGGCAAGGACTACATACGCACAGCACGGGCAAAGGGACTTGGCGAGGGTAAGGTGCTCTTCAAACACGCACTGAAGAACGCCATGATACCCGTACTTACAAATGTCGTCGTCTCCATACCATTTCTCTTTTACGGAAGCCTTATTATGGAGAGTTTCTTCTCCATACCAGGGCTCGGCAGCTTTACCATAGACGCCATACAGGCTCAAGACTTCGCCATAGTACGCTCCATGGTTTACCTCGGCTCCATATTATATATAATCGGACTTATATTAACGGATATCAGCTACACCCTTGTAGACCCCAGGGTGGTATTTGAATAAAGAGGCTTTTTAATGCCAGTAATTCTCGCTACAGATCTAATCGTCTTTCTCGTCGCCGGAGGCGCCCTCTACATGGGCTATCGCTCGGTCCGCGATGGCGGAGCCCTATTACATGAAATAAGACGTAACCGCCTCGCCGCAATTTCTCTTGTCTTTCTCTGCCTCTACCTCGGTGCGGCGGTTATGGACAGCATTCGCTGGAGAGACCATGCCGTAGACGAGAGCGGCGCAGCGCTTATCGCAGAAGAGGGCTCAACCGTATATGAGGCCGAGGCCCTGAGCCTTCTTGACAGGACCCTCTCTGGGCTTCGCACAAGCACGGAGAAATCCTACTCCGCTCCATTTGCAAAAAGACTCTTTGTGAAAGAGAGCATGGAGCTAAGCGATGGAACCATCACGCGCGGATACCCGCCGCTTCGGTACCCGGGCAGGCATATCCTCGGCACAGACAAAGTCGGCTCCGACGTACTCTTTACGGCTATAAAAGGCATACGCACAGGCATCGTAATCGGCACGGGAACGACCATCATCATAATACCTTTCGCCATATTCTTCGGCGTTATCGCCGGATTTTTCGGAGGCTTTCTCGACGATATTATTCAGTACATCTACACAACGCTCTCGTCCATACCGGGCGTACTCCTTATCGTAGCCTTTATGCTCTTATTCGGCTCATCAGGTTATCAGGGCGGACTTGTCTCAAGAAGCGATGTCTACCTCTCCATCTTTGTGCCCAACGACCGCCTCTTCTGGTTATGCCTGATTCTCGGCATAACATCATGGACAGACCTCTGCAGACTTATAAGGGGCGAGGCCATGAAGCTTCGCGAGCTTGAGTACGTAAACGCGGCGCGCGCCTTTGGTGTGCCTAACACCGGAATCATTCTTCGCCATATAATTCCCAACCTCATGCACATCGTCCTTATCACCGTAGTGCTGCAGTTCAGCGGACTCGTCCTTGCAGAGGCCGTGCTGAGTTACATCGGCATAGGCGTTGGCCCGGAGATGGGGAGCTGGGGTAATATGATAAATACTGCGCGCCTTGAACTTAGCCGAGAACCCGTTGTCTGGTGGAATCTCTTCGCCTCTTTTTTATTCATGTTCGCACTTGTGCTTCCCGCTAACATTTTTGGAGATGCCGTCAGAGACGCCCTTGACCCAAGGCTGCGGTACAGATAACCCCCAACTTTCTTTTGGAAAAAAGAAAGTTGGACAAAGAAAACCAATGGCCGCAACAAAGTAATAATTTATTAATTGCACTATATGCCAGACACCACAGAGACAGTGCATGACAGACAAAAAAATTTTGGAAAAAAGAAAGTAGGACAAAGAAAACCAATGGCCGCAACAAAGTAATAATTTATTAATTGCACTATATGCCAGGCAACACAGAGACCGTGCATGACAGACAAAAAACTTTTTTAACAAACTTGTAGGGTGGGCAGTGCCCACCAAAAAATACAAAAAAATAAAAAATGAGCACACCTGTACTAAGAGTTAAAAATCTAAAGACCTACTTCAAGACTGGCGAGGGAAGGGCCCGCGCAGTTGACGGAGTCTCCTTTACTATCGAGCAAGGCTCCACCTTCGCCCTTGTAGGAGAATCGGGCTGCGGTAAATCCGTTACAGCCCTCTCTATAATTCAACTCCTTGGCGCCTCAGGCGTAGAGT
>CAZEBZ010000078.1:0-1625 GCA_964510775.1 uncultured Thermodesulfobacteriota bacterium | reverse complement strand
AAATCCGTTACAGCCCTCTCTATAATTCAACTCCTTGGCGCCTCAGGCGTAGAGTCGGCAGGTGAAATATTTTTAAAGGGCGAGTCCATAACCGCCCTGCCTGAGAATGAGAAGCGGCGCATCAGAGGCAACCGCATCTCTATGATTTTTCAGGAACCCATGACCTCGCTAAACCCTGTCTTCACTATCGGCAACCAGATTACCGAGGCCCTTAGGCTCCATCAGGGACTTAGTAAGATAGAGGCAAAACGTGCTGCCATCACCATGCTGGCGCAGGTAAAGTTCACAGACCCCGAGGCCATATTCAACGACTACCCACACCGTTTATCAGGAGGCATGCGCCAGCGTGTGATGATAGCAATGGCGCTTTGCTGCAGACCCGATCTGCTCATAGCCGATGAGCCTACAACAGCCCTTGACGTAACCATTCAAAAAGACATTATGGCGCTTATGAGTGAGCTTAAACGAGAGATGGGCACGGCCGTTCTTCTCATCACCCATAACCTCGCCCTTGTATATAATAACGCCGATACTGTGGGGGTAATGTACGCTGGAAAACTTGTTGAACTCGCCTCGGCAGAGGTGCTTTTTAAGAACCCACGCCACCCATATACGATAAAACTCATGGGTTCTATTCCCGGAGTCGGCAGGCGCGGCCGCCCCCTTGAGACCATTAAGGGTAATGTGCCTCCGGCTACAGACTACCCCGAGGGCTGCCGTTTTTGCGGAAGGTGTCCCAGCGAGATGAAGGGGTGCTCAGAAGAAGAGCCAAGCCTTCTTCGGCAAAAAAATGCAGAAGGAAGCGGCACGCATCTTGTAGCCTGCTTTCTCTATGACTCCGCCTTTATGAGCGGTGATAAGTGCAAGCCAATAGCAGGTGGCAGTAAAGAAAAAGCAGAGGCCTCTCTCTCTACACCAGCGGGAGATAATAAAAAAGCGATTATAAAAATCAGCGGCCTAAAGACATGGTACCCCATACGAAAAGGGATTTTTAAGAAAGTACATGGCTTTGTTCGCGCCGTAAACGGCATAGACCTGACGATAAAAGAAGGCCAGACCCTTGCCCTTGTTGGCGAGTCGGGCTGCGGAAAGACCTCTGCAGGAAAGACCATACTTCGGCTTATTCAGCCTACGGGCGGCACTGTCTCTTTTGGCGGTAAAGAGATTACGAGTATGAACTCGAGGGAGTTGAAGGTCATACGGAGCAAGATGCAGATAATTTTTCAAGACCCCTACTCGTCACTTAATCCGCGCCTTATGGTAAAGGATATTATAGAGGAGGGCGTTAGGTCGCTCCTTCCGGAGCTTAATAAGAGCGAGCGGCAGGGCCGTGTAGCCGAGGTCCTCGACCTCGTCGGCCTTGGAGCAAGCGCCATGAAACGCTACCCCCATGAGTTCTCCGGCGGGCAGAGGCAGCGTATCGGCATCGCCCGAGCACTCGCCGTCCGCCCCGAGTTCATCATCTGCGACGAGGCCGTCAGCGCCCTTGACGTCTCTGTTCAGGCGCAGATTCTGAACCTCTTAAAAAACATTCAACGCGATTTTGGCATCTCTTATTTATTCATCACACACGACCTTGGAGTAGTTGAGTACATCGCCGACGACGTCGCCGTCATGTATGACGG
>CAZEBZ010000077.1:0-7524 GCA_964510775.1 uncultured Thermodesulfobacteriota bacterium | reverse complement strand
CGCTCTGCCCTACATAAGGCTGGTGTTTACGCTGTGAGATATTGGCTATCTCGTAAACAAACCTCGATGTCTCACGGAGTTTGGAGAGCCTCCCCTCATCTATGCAGTCAAGCCCCATCTTCAGCTGCAGAGCCGGTATGATGGAGCAGAGGTCGGCGTTACCGCACCTCTCGCCAAAGCCGTTTATCGTGCCCTGCACCATAGAGGCGCCCTCTGTAACTGCGGCAAGGGTGCTCGCTACGGCCGTATCAGAGTCGTTATGGGTATGTATCCCTATAGGCGCTGAGATACTCTCTCTCACATATCTTACAATCTCGGTCACCTCAAAGGGCAGGGTCCCGCCGTTAGTATCGCAGAGCACTATATAATCGGCGCCTGCGCTAAGGGCCGTCTCTATACTCTTCATGGCGTACTTTGAGTCAGACTTAAATCCGTCAAAAAAATGCTCTGCGTCAAAGAAGACCTTTTCTTTTCTCTTTTTAAGATAAGAGACTGTCTCTCCTATCATGTCGAGGTTCTCGGCGAGAGTGACCCTAAGGGCCTTTTGCACATGCATCTTCCATGCTTTACCGAATATCGTAACAGCAGGGGCGCCGGCCTTGAGAAGATTTTTTACTGTTATGTCTTGCCCCACCTTGACAGAGGCGCGCCGCGTAGAACCGAAACTCACAAGGGTAGAGTGACTGAGACTCTGACCCTCCATGACCTTAAAAAACTCAATATCACGGGGGTTGGAGCCCGGCCAGCCGCCCTCGATGTAATCCATACCAAGCTCGTCAAGGCGTAACGCAACACGCACCTTGTCCTCTACGGAGAAGGCAACCTCCTCGGCCTGCGTGCCGTCACGGAGCGTAGTATCATACAAAATTATTTTTTTATTCTCTTTTTTTATCATTTTCTTTTATCATTATTTTTCACTACCACTATTTTAAAACAAAGCCTGCGAACAAATCCTCGACGCCCCGCCTCCCGCTGCTATACCGGAGGCCCATCGGCAAGACCAAAGGCCTTGTGCAGCACCCGTACGGCAAGCTCCATGTATTTTGCCTCTACTACGCAGGATATCTTAATCTCCGAGGTGGATATCATCTCAATGTTGATGCCCTCCTTTGCAAGTACCTCAAATGTCTTTGAGGCGATACCGGCGTGACTCTTCATGCCCGCACCGACGATCGAGACCTTTGAGATATCCCTGTCGCCTACAACGTCTGCCGCCTCTATCACCGAGGCCGTCTCGCCCGTAATACTCATGGCCTCGTCAAAATCACCCTCGGAGACAGTAAAAGTAAGGTCAGTAGAGGCCTCTGTGCCTATATTCTGCACTATCATATCCACATTTATACCGGCGTCTGTAAGGGGCTTAAAGATACGCGCAGCGATTCCAGGCTTATCAGGAACGCCCACTACGGAAATCTTAGCCTCATCACGCTCATATGTAATACCTGATACCACTACTTTTTCCATATCCTCATCCTCCATTGTTACAAGCGTACCCTCAGAGTCCGTAAAGGAAGACCTTACGAGCACGGGTATGGAGTACTTTCTCGCAAACTCCACAGACCTTGTCTGCAGCACCTTTGCCCCAAGGCTTGCCATCTCCAGCATCTCGTCATAAGAAATCTTCTTTATCTTTCTCGCGTCCTCGCATAACCCCGGGTCTGTCGTAAAGACGCCCTCTACATCTGTATATATCTCGCAGACACGGGCCTGTAAGGCAGCGGCAAGGGCCACGGCAGTAGTATCAGAGCCGCCTCTGCCGAGAGTAGTTATATCTCCCGTGGACGTTACGCCCTGAAACCCGGGAACAACTACGACATAACCCGCCTCGAGCCTGCTCAAGAGCCCCTCTGCATTAATATCTTTTATACGCGCTGCGCCGTGAACCTCATCAGTCACTATAGGTATCTGAGAAGCAAGAAGAGACTGGGCCCTGCAGCCAAGCTCATTCAGCCTCAGCGCGAGAAGCCCGGCCGTGACCTGCTCGCCGCTTGAGACGATTACGTCGTACTCCCTGCCTATTGGGCTATTGCTCGCCTCTTCAGAGAGGGCAACGAGTCTGTTAGTCTCGCCGGACATGGCGCTTACGACTACTACGATGGCCTTACCCTCTTCTGCCGCTCTGGCCACACGCTTCGCGACGTTACCTATCCTCTCTATAGTGCCAACAGAGGTGCCGCCGTATTTCTGTACTATAATATCCAAGATAAAAGACTACCTTTTTTTTCTTCCAATCTTATGTACGGCCTTTCCATGAACGTCTTCAGCGGCCTCAAGTACGAGCTCGGGAAGCGTTGGATGGGCGTGCACAGTATCAATTATATCCTTTGTCTTAAGCCCCGCCTTTACTGCAAGGGCAACCTCGCCGATAATATCCGTTGCATGGGCGCCCACAATTGAGGCGCCAAGTACAACGTCGCTGCCCTTATCAGAGAGTATCTGCACAAATCCCTCTGTCTCGCCCATTCCGAGGGCCTTGCCGCTCGCGGCATAAGGGAAACGCCCCACACTTACCTCAATACCCTGCTCCTTTGCCTCTTTTTCCTTCAGGCCCACGCCGGCGATCTCAGGGTCTGTAAAGATACCGTAAGGAACAGTTGAGTAATCCATAGTCTCGGCCATACCGAGGGCGTTAGCCGCGGCTATACCGCCCTGGGCTGAGGCAACATGGGCAAGGAGCATCTTACCGGTAACGTCTCCAATGGCGTATACGCCTTTTAGGCTTGTCTCAAGGTTATCGTTCACGGTAATTCTACCCTTCTCAACCTCTACACCGGCCTCTTCAAGACCGAGGCCCGCGGAGTTAAAGGCACGGCCGATAGTAACAAGGACTTTTTCCGTAATAAAGGTCCTACCGTCTTTCAGCGTAGTCTTCACCTGCTTCTCATTAAGCACAGTAACGTCTTCTACAAGGACGCCTGTCAGCACACTCACACCGCTGCCCTTAAAACCCTTTGCGATTACGCGCGAGACCATGCGATCCTCAGTAGCGAGGATATTATCAAGAAGCTCTACGACTATGCAGTCAGCGCCAAAGGCGGAAAAAATAGTAGCGAACTCGCAACCCATAACGCCGCCGCCGATTATCAATATACTCTCAGGGACCTCTTTAAGGTTAAGGGCCTCAGTGGAGGTTATGACACTTACGCCGTCTATCTTAAAGGCAGGTATCATGGCAGGCTCCGAGCCTGTGGCAATAATAATAGAGCCCGCGTTTATAGTCTCGCTCTCGCCCTCGCTGCCCTCTACCCTTACGCGTCCGGCGCTCTCGACAAAACCCATGCCCTTTATAACCGTAACGCCGTTACCCTTAAGGAGCCCCGCTACGCCGCTTACGAGTTTATCTACAACGCCGTCTTTACGCTCTACGGCGCGGGCCATATCAAAGGAAACGTCGCCTGCCGTAACGCCGAACTTACCGGCCTCTTTTACGGCCTTAAGGCTCTTTGCCGAGTAATAAAGTGCTTTAGTGGGAATACAACCCCTGTTTAGGCACGTCCCGCCGAGGCTGTCCTTCTCAATAAGGGCTACGCTTGCCCCAAGCTGCGCTCCCCGTATAGCGGCTACATAACCGCCTGGGCCGCCGCCTATAACTACAAGATTAAATTCTCTCATAAATAAACTCTCCTAAAAAAAATTATGTGCAGCCCGAGCCGCCGCCCCTGCCTAACAGAGGCATATCCACAGAGGCCTCAGAGACCGTAAAAACTAAGCCACCCGCATTTTTTCTACTTTAATCCTTCTATGGGACTCATTTACATAAGAAAAACTCACCACTACGGCGCACTTCTCAATAAGCCCGGGAACTTTGTCGGCCCATTCTATTACAGAGATACCCTCAGAGTAAATATATTCTTCAAGACCTGCCTCAAAAAAATCACCCTCGCCGCCAAGGCGGTATAGATCCATGTGATAAAGAGGGAGTTTCTCACCGCCTCCATCACCGGCCTCGTAGATATTCAAGACATTAAATGACGGGCTCTTTACATGCCCCCTTACGCCAAGGCCCCTCGCTAACCCCCGTACAAAGCAGGTCTTACCTCCGCCAAGCTCGCCGAGAAGACCTATGATATCGCCGCCTTGAAGCCCCGCCGCCGTCTCCGCGCCAAGCGACTCCGTCTCTTCTGGAGATTTTGTTACGCGAGTTTTTATCCTCGCCAAGCCTCCACCACACTCTTCACCGCGCCCCCCCTTACTCATCAACAAGAGAATTTACTATAAGGGGCAGCTCATCAAGGAGATCTGTGGCCACAGCGCCCCGCGTACCTCCGAGTCTGTTGCTTAAGGCCTCTCCGGCGAGACCATGTATGTATACAGCGGCAATAGCGGAGTTCACGGCGCTTAGACCCTGGCCTAAAAAACCGCCTATCATACCGGCAAGAACGTCGCCTGTGCCCGCAGTGGCAAGAGCAGGCCCGCCTGTAGTATTTATATAAGTATCGCCATCAGCTGTGGCGATGATGGTATTCGCGCCCTTTAAGACGACAACAGAGTTAGACCTCTTCGCAAGCTCCGAGGCCGTGCCCATACGGTCTGCCTGCACCTTCGCGGCAGTAACTCCAAGGAGCCGAGCCGCCTCTCCCGGGTGGGGCGTAAGGACCATTTCAGAAGGACACCCATTTACAAAACTATCAAGAAAACCTGCTAAATTATTAAGTGCATCGGCATCGAGGACTGTTGGCAGAGAACACTCCTCAATAAGCTTTTTTAAGATATCACCAATAGACCGCGATACTCCAAGGCCCGGCCCTGCTACAAGAGCGGACTTTCCCTTAAGAAGGTTTTTTATCTCCCCAAAAACGCCTTCGCCAAAAGAGCCGTCATCAGCCTCCGACAGAGGCCGCGTCATAACCTCAGTAGTCTTTAACTCTAAAATTGCATTCAGGCTCTCGGTTATGCCTATAGTGGTTAACCCAGCCCCCACCCTCATAGCCCCCATTGCCGCCATATAAGGAGCCCCTGTCTTTCCCGCTGAGCCCCCTAATACTACGGCATGACCAAAAGTCCCCTTATGTGAATCCGCAGACCTCGGCCTTAATAAAGAAGAGACAAGGGGCGAGTCTATAAGGCTGCACCGAAGGGCCTCGTTAGTAAGTAAAGCTGCGGGCATGCCTATATCGGCAACCTCTACCCTTCCGGCAAGGTCGCGCCCAGGGGAGAGAAAAAAACCAAGCTTTGGCAGCGCCATTGTAACGGTAATATCAGCACTTACAACGGGACCCGCGGCCTCGCCCGTAGTGGCGTTAAGCCCCGAGGGTACGTCAATGGAAATAACAGGACAACTCAGTGTATTTATAAACTCTATAACATCACCGTAAAACCCCCGCGCGCCCCCTGTAAGACCCGTTCCAAGCAGTGCGTCAACTACTACATGGGCGTGACGTATTGAGGAGCTATGTTTTTTAAAATCCCCTTCGTTAATAAATCTCTTTACGGCCCCGCCCATCTTCTGCCAGCACCGTGCGTTTACGCCGCTATCGCCCTTAAAGGCCCGAAGACCTGCGAGGGTATAAACAGTAACATCAACTCCGGCGTTAAGAAGGTGACGGGCGCAGACAAAGCCGTCTCCGCCGTTATTACCCTTGCCGCAGATTATGGCAACTCTCTTATCTGCCGCCTTTACAGCAGCAAGCTCACGAAGGACAATATCAGCAACGGCCCTGCCGGCGTTCTCCATGAGCTGAATACCCTTCATGGAAAATTCCCTTACAGCACTTATATCCAGGTTCCTCATACTCGCGGCGTCTACGACCCTCATAACAGCTTCTCCACTAATACTGCTGCAACGGCAGTCTCACGCGTATGAGTTATAGTGAGGCTGGAGCAAAAAGACTCATCACTGCCGCCGCTTACAACTATGAAAGGCTTTCCCCTCTCGTCCCTTCTTACCCCAAGGCTGCAAAAGGGCAGCGCCCTGCCCGTAGCCTTAAAAAAACTTATCTTCGCAGCAAAACGCGCCGCGAGATGAGGCCCCGGGTCGTGCTTGGTTAGGCAATACTCCAGCTCCTCAGAAGTAAAGAGCCTCCTGTAAAGGGGCGCGCCCCATCTCTTCAGGGCCGCATTAAGGCGCTGCACCTCAACTATCTCTATGCCAAGGCCCTCTATCACCGCCCTACTCCGATGCCATGGAGACAAGGGCCTTCATGCTCCTTACAGCCTCGCTTATACCTGTATAAATACTCCTCGCGATAATACTAAAGCCAATGGCAAACTCGTCTATATCACCGAGGGCAAGTACGGCCTCTACGTTATTATAATCAAGGCCGTGACCTGCGTGTATCTTCAGGTCGAGTTTTTCGCCGAGGACAATGGCGGCCGCTATTCTCTTAAGCTCCGCCTCTCTCGAGCTCGCACCGGCGGCATTTGCGTAGCTGCCTGTATGGATTTCCACACCGCTCGCGCCCATCTTATGGCTCTTCTTTATACTATCAGCCTCGGGGTCGATAAAGAGGTTCACCGGTATGCCCGCCTCGCGAAGCATAGAGATATGCCCCTTCAGAGTAAGGGGGCTAAGTCCAAGGTCAAGGCCTCCCTCTGTAGTAAGCTCCGCTCGTTTTTCCGGCACAAGGGTCACAAGGTCGGGCTTTATCTCCAGTGCTATCTCCACCATCTCCGGCGTTGCCGCCATCTCCATATTAAGAGAGGTCTTTAAGGTCTCTCGGAGAATCTTAAGATCCCTGTCCTGAATATGCCGTCTGTCCTCACGTAGATGCACGGTAATGCCGTCGGCACCTGCAAGCTCCGCCATAAGGGCCGCCGTCACAGGGTCTGGCTCTCTGTCGAGACGGGCCTGGCGTACTGTAGCCACATGATCTACATTTACTGATAATCTCGCCATCAGGCACCCCCCAGCTCTTTTGTAAGTATTCCGGCGAGCTCCTCGGCCATGCCCTGAATCTCACCCTCATCCTCGCCCTCTATGGTAATGCGCGCAAGGGCCTCTGTACCGGAGTAGCGTATAAAGGCCCTGCCGCGGCCATGCAGCCTCTCGCAAACTGCCTCAAGAGCAGATTGCAGACCTGGAATATCCTCAAACTTCTTCTTCTCCCCTACCTTTACGTTAAGAAGTACCTGGGGAAAGGACTTCATGCAGCGCGCAAGCTCTGAGAGGGGTTTACCCTCCTGCACCATGGCCTTCAAGACCTGTAGCGCCGTTATAATACCGTCTCCCGTAGTCGTGTGGTCAAGAAATATTATATGCCCAGACTGCTCGCCGCCGAGATTATAACCGCCCTTTACCATCTCCTCAACAACGTACCTGTCGCCAACACCCGTCCTTACTACCTTTATACCCTTAGAGCCAAGTGCCTCGTCAAGGGCGGAGTTGCTCATGATAGTGGACACAAGGGTATGGTTTCGAAGGACTCCCTCTTTTTCCAGGGTTATGGCGAGCATGGCCATAATATGGTCGCCGTCCACTACCTCGCCCCTCTCGTCTACAAGGATACAGCGGTCGCCGTCTCCGTCAAGAGAGATACCTATATGGGCGCCTGTCTCCTTTACGAGCCGCGCCACATTGCCTGCGTA
>CAZEBZ010000076.1:0-7587 GCA_964510775.1 uncultured Thermodesulfobacteriota bacterium | reverse complement strand
TGTCAGGGATAAGTTACGGCATAGGCCGCGCCCTTGTAGATGTTGAGTTTATAGGACTGCCTAATATAATCGCCGGAAAAAAAGTAGCCGCCGAGCTGATTCAAAAAGAGGCAACGGCAAATAATATCGCCGCGAAGATACTTGAGATAATGACGGACAGGGAAAAGAGGGATAATATCATTAAAGAATTAGAGGTTATAAAAGCGAGCCTTGGCTGCGGTGCCGCTGCCAAGGCGGCGCGGTGCGTGGCGGCCTTTATGGAAGAGGAGGGCAGATAGTGAAGGGTTATATGAGGACACTTCGCCTGCTCCTTCCCTATAAGGGGAGTTTTGCCGTGGCACTTCTCTGTATGTTCGGCTACGCCCTCTCAAACGGCGCTATGGCCTACTTAATAGGCCCGGTTATGAAGTTTCTCTTCAGCACTGGCGGTACGGGCGAGGGCGTTGTACTTGTTCCATTTAAGCTCTTTAGTATTAAGCGCGAGAGTATGCTTGTTGCCATACCCCTTGCCATAATCATCGTCGGCGTCGTCAAGGGCCTTAGCTCTTTTGGGCAGACCTACTTCATGGGTTTTGTCGGTCAGGGCGTTGTGCGGGACATTAGAAAAAATCTTTATGACCACATACTTGATATGCCTGTTGGGTATTTCAGCTCCACCTCCACAGGTGAGATTGTCTCGCGCCTTACTAACGACGTGAACCTGCTTCAGATGACGACATCTGACGCACTTACCACACTTCTTAAGCAGAGCCTCTCTATCATAGTCCTTGCCGCCGTTATTATCGGCATGGACTGGAAGCTCGCACTTGTTGCCTCTGTTGCGCTGCCTCTGTGTTTTTATCCAATACGCCGCTTTGGTAAGAAGATGAAGCGCGTCTCAACAAAGGGTCAGGAGAGTATGGGCACGATGATGTCACTGCTTAATGAGGCTATTAGCGGAATACGCATAGTAAAGGCCTTCTGCATGGAGGGTTACGAGTCGGCTCGTTTTGCCGCTGAGAACGAGAGGCAGACGCGCTACAGGCTAAAGGCCATTAAGGTACGAAGCGTCTCATCGCCTCTTATGGAGACTGTAGGGGCCGTAGGTTTTGCCCTTACCATCTGGTACGCCTCTCACAGGATAACCTCAGGGGAGCTTCGCCCCGAGGCCTTTATATCTTTCTTTGCAGCTACTATTATGTTTTATCAGCCCGTTAAGGCCCTTAACGGCGTTAATCTCAATATACAGAACGGGCTGGCAGCCGCTGCGAGGATTTTTAAGGTACTTGATATGGAGACAGAGGCGGGACGAGCCTCAGGTATGAAGGAGCTCCGTGGCGTGGAGCGTGGTGTGACCTTTGACTCTGTGAGTTTTGATTACGGTGATAAATCCATACTTAAAGACATTACTCTTACCGTAAGTCCCGGCGAGGTTCTGGCCATTGTGGGGAGCAGCGGCGCGGGCAAGACGACCTTTGTAAACCTTCTACCCCGTTTTTATGATGTTAAGGGCGGCGTTATAGGCATAGACGGAGTGGATATAAGAGAGATCAGCCTCAGATCATTAAGGTCTAATATCGCCATAGTCTCGCAGCAGATAGTACTCTTTAATGATACAGTTACCAATAACATCTCTTATGGCGATGCCAAGAGGTCGGCTGAAGAGGTTCTAGCGGCGGCAAAGGCTGCTAATGCCCATGCCTTTATCTCTCGTCTGCCGCAGGGTTATGATACGGTTATAGGCGAGTCGGGCGTAAGGCTATCGGGCGGAGAGCGTCAGCGCCTCTCCATAGCGAGGGCCATACTGAAGAACGCCCCTCTGCTTATTCTCGACGAGGCCACAAGCTCTCTTGATACTGAGAGCGAGCTTGAGGTGCAAAAGGGGCTCGAGAACCTCATGGCCGGGCGCACTACCTTTGTTATAGCCCACAGGCTCTCTACGGTGCGGGGTGCAACGCGTATTATAGTGCTTGGCGGTGGAGAGGTGCTGGAGTCGGGCCGTCACGATGAGCTTCTAAAAAGGGAGGGAGAATACGCGAGGCTCTACTCTATGCAGTTTGGCGCTGGCGCCGATGACGGCAGCGTAGAGGGGAGCTGATGAGGCGCGATAGCGGCATGTATTTGCGGCCATCTCTTTAATTCGGCATTCTGATGAAAAAAATTATAAAAGCTCTTACTGAGACCCTCGCTCCACCTCTCGCTTATTGGATTATACGTCTTATCTACCTCACAATGAGAGTTGAGTTTGTTAACGACATGCCATGCAGAGAGCATATCAGGGGCGGCGGTAATTACATACTGGCCTTCTGGCACGGTCAGCTCCTTATGATGCCATACTCTTACTTTGGCAAAAAGGGTGTTACCATACTTGTAAGCCATCACAGCGATGGTGAGCTTGTGGCGAGGACGGTGAGCGGCTTTGGCATAAAATCCGTTCGCGGCTCGACGACTCGCGGCTGGTTCGGCGGGTTCAAGGCTATGCTGCAGGCGGTGAGAGGCGGCAGGGACCTTGCCATAACGCCTGACGGGCCAAGAGGGCCGGCGCGTGTGGCGCAGAGCGGCGTTATTCAGCTTGCCTCGAAGACAGGGCTTCCTATTATACCCGTAGCCTTTGACGCCTCAAAAAAACGGTCTTTTAAGAGCTGGGATTCCTTTATGGTGCCGAGGCTTTTTTCAAGAGGGGTCTTTGTCTACGGCGCCCCTGTATTTATAAAAAAGCGTCTCTCCGCAGAGGGTACTGAGGCGGCGAGAGAGTCGCTGGAAGATACCCTTAACGACTTAACAGCCGCGGCCGAGCGCCTCGCGGAGCGGTGAGCAGATACGGTTTTGTTTTTACGGCCTTGAGATAATTATTTCTTAGTACCCCTTTTATTTATAGACTTCCTATCATGAGATACTTCTTCTACGATATTCTTTTTCATGGCCTTTTTGCCGCAACACTGCCTTATGTCTTATACAAGGCAGTTACGACAGAGAAGTACCGAGAGGGCATAGGCGAGAGGTTTGGCCGCTTTGATGACGAGAAACTCGCGCGTTTATCAGGAGACGGCGCCGGCATCTGGGTTCACGCCGTAAGCGTAGGCGAGACAAAGGCCGCGCTGCCGCTCCTAAAGGCCCTTAGAGAAGCACGCCCCGGCGCGCGCATCCTCCTTAGCACAACTACGCGCACAGGTCAGGCAGTGGCAGCGAGTGAGTGCGGCGAGTTCATAGACGCCCTCGTGTATTTTCCACTGGATTTTTCCTGGGCCGTAAAGCGTGTAATCAGTCAATTTCGACCTGATATTTTTATCGTAGTGGAGAAAGAAATCTGGCCAAACCTCTTTAAGGCCTTGACTGATAACTCTATTCCAATAATTGTAGCGAATGGAAGTATCTCCGCGAGGTCATTTAAGAGGTTCTTGAAGTTCAGTTTCTTTTTTGCCGATATTTTTTCAAAGATAAGTTTCTTCTGCGCAGGCTCTGCCGTTGATTTTGAGCGGGCTCTTGCCCTTGGCGTAAGAGAAGAGCGCGTTATGGTGACAGGTAATCTGAAGTTTGACCAGGCTCTTGGCGGCGGATGTGATATTACAAGAGGCCTTGAGAAGGCCCTTGCCCTGGGCGGCGGTGAGATACTCTTTGTGGCGGGCTCTACGCACCGCGGTGAGGATGAGATTGTTATAGAGGCCTTTAAGGAGTTAAGAGAGGAGTTTGTGGGGCTGCGCCTCGCCATAGCCCCAAGACACCCTGAGAGGTTTGACGAGGTGGCGGCCCTTATAAAAAAGAGTGGTTTTTCTTGCTTTAGACGCTCTTATGTAAATGACGAGAAGAAGAGCAGCAAAGAGGGCGATGTCTTTCTACTTGATACTATAGGAGAGCTTAATTGCCTCTACGGACTTGGGCAGATAGCCTTTGTTGGCGGCTCTCTTGTGCCTGATGTTGGAGGGCATAACCTGCTTGAACCCGCGGGGCTCGGTAAGCCTGTATTGTTTGGCCCATACGTTCATACATGCAGGGCTATGGCAGGGCTTCTTCAAGAGGCAGGAGGCGGAGTCCTGGTCGCTGGCGCAGGCGAGCTTGGCGCAGAGCTTAAGAGACTCGCTGGCAATAAAGAATCAAGAGAGGTCATGGGGCGCGCGGCGCGCGAGGTGGTAGAAAAAAATCGCGGCGCGGTACAGAAGACCTTAGAGGTTATAGAGAATTTGCTGAGGTAGTTTTTTGTTATTGGAGTATTTACCGTAATCAGCCAGGAGGTCTAATGTTTACAGGTCTAAGACCTCTTTTTTGGCGATTAAAAGATTCTGGTGAGATATGGGCGGGATTGTAAGAAAGACAGTTGAGTCATATATACGTGGTAAGGGCTCACGTGGGGTATGGACATTGCTTGGGCCTCTCTCCTATCTTTACGAGGTTGGTGTGCGGGCGCGCCTTGGCCTGTACAGGGCCGGGGCCTTAAGTAGCAGGACGCTGCCCTGCGCCGTGGTCTCAGTCGGCAACATTACGGCCGGAGGATCGGGTAAGACCCCCTTGACTATGTATATCGCCCGTTACCTTAAAAAAAAGGGCGTAGCCGTAGCCGTTGTGAGCAGAGGTTACGGCGGCTCTTTAAAGGGGCCCGCTGTTGTAAGTACCGGTGAGGAGGGAGGTATTTTGCTTGGTGCCGCCGAGGCCGGAGATGAGCCTCTTCTTATGGCGCGGCGCTTACAGGGAGTGCCTGTCGTTATCGGCGCCGACCGTTTTGCCGCAGGCGAGCTTGCCATAAAAGAGTTCTCTTCCGAGGTGATAATCCTTGATGACGGCTTTCAGCATATCAGGCTAAGTAGAGACCTTAACATATTACTGGTAGACGGCTCTGTGCCATTGGTTGGGGCGGCTCTTCTTCCGGCGGGGCCGCTTCGTGAGCCGGTATCTGCCTGCAGACGCGCTGATATGGTTCTTGTAAAAGGGGTCTCTCTTCATAACCGAGATAAGGAGATGCTTCGCGCCATTGCCGTGATGAGTACGGGTTTTGTATATAAGACAAAGGGGGTTAGAGAGCTCTGCGGAGGTAAGTCTATTGATATGGCTGCCCTTAAGGGTACACCGCTTCTTGCAGTAGCGGGCATAGCTCGGCCGGAGTCCTTTTTTAATACCCTGCGAGGCCTTGGTCTTAATATAGCGGGAACAATTTCCTACTCTGATCATTACCCCTATAAGGCAGAGGATTTAAGAGTAATCAGGGATAAGATGAAGACCTGCTGCTCCGAGGTACTTATTACTACGGAAAAAGACGGTGTAAAGCTATCTCCTCTTCTGCAGGGCGGCGGCGTAGAGGGTTACGCACTCTCTATTGATGTAGAGCTGAAAGAGAAGAGTCTTTTGCGGCGGGCGCTGGCGCCTCTTATCGCCAAGGCAGGGGCGGGGCGGGTGGTAGAGGAAGAAAAAGGGGCGAGGCCGTGATATTTACCCTCGTAAAGTGCCTTGTCTTTATACTGGGACACCTGCCGCTGTGTATAGCAAGGCGAGGGGGAGAGGGCCTTGGATGGCTCTTTTACGCTCTTGATAAGAGACACAGAGAGACGGTGCTTAATAACCTTAAGCTCGCCGGATACCCTGAGGAGCGCCGTGAGGATATTGCAAGAGCTGTCTTCTCCAATCTTGGTATTACATTACTTGAGACAATGAGAGTGCCCTGGCTGCGCCGCGCCACTCTGGAGGGTTTTGTCGAGGCCGAGGGCCGAGAAGTCCTTGAGAAGGCTCTGGAAAGAGGCCGCGGTGTAATAATCTTGACGGCACATCTTGGCAACTGGGAGCTTCTGGCTATTTGGCACTCCATTATGGGTTACGAGATGGACGTAGTGGTAAGGGATATGGACAGTCCCCTTGTGGCATCTCTTATGGAGTGGATGAGGACTTCTCACGGCAACACCATGGTCTTAAAAAAACGGTCTATGAGGAGGCTTTTAAAGACCCTCTCCTCTAACGGTATCGTAGGTATACTCCTTGATCAGAACGTGGCGCGCGTCGAGGGGGTCTTTGTAGATTTTTTCTCTACTCCCGCCTGCACCAACAAGGGCCCCGCTATGCTCGCCGCCGCGAGCGGCGCAGCTGTTATACCTACCTTTATCACGAGAGAGGGCGGCAGACACGTAATAAGGATCGGCCCGGAGGTAGAGCTCGCTCACTCAGGCGATAAGAATAAAGACGCGCTGGAGAATACGGCGCGTCTTACCGCCGTTATAGAAGAGGCCGTTAGGCGTACCCCTGAGCAGTGGTTCTGGGTTCACAGGAGATGGAAGACGCGCCCGGAGTAACCCCTTTGCAGGGGTCTTATTGTTATCTCATATTTCGGTGGCAACTTGAGCCGGTGGTTCCGGGTAGGCAGAAGGTGGAGGTTTCGTCCAGAGTGCCCCCTTGGCAGGGGTTCTTATTGTTACCTCATATTTCGGTGGCAACTTGGGCCGGTGGTTCCGGGTAGGCAGAAGGTGGAGGTTTCGCCCGGAGTGCCCCCTTTGCAGGGGTCTTATTGTTACCTCATATTTCGGTGGCAACTTGAGCCGGTGGTTCCGGGTACGCAGAAGGTGGAGGTTTTGCCCGGAGTAACCCCTTGGCAGGGGTCTTATTGTTATCTCATATTTCGGTGGCAATTTGAGGCGGTAGTTCCGGGTACGCAGAAGGTGGAGGTTTCGCCCTGAGTAACCCCTTGGCAGGGGTCTTATTGTTATCTCATATTTCGGTGGCAACTTGGGCCGGTGGTTCCGGGTACGCAGAAGGTGGAGGTTTCGCCCTGAGTGCCCCCTTTGCAGGGGTCTTATTGTTACCTCATATTTCGGTGGCAACTTGGGCCGGTAGTTCCGGGTACGCAGAAGGTGGAGGTTTTGCCCTGAGTAACCCCTTTGCAGGGGTCTTATTGTTATCTCTTGTTGTCGCGGCAACTTGAGCCGATGGTTCCGGGTACACAGAAGGTGGAGGTTTCGTCTGGAGTGACCCCTTTGCAGGGGTCTTATTGTTATCTCTTGTTGTCGCGGCAACTTGAGCCGATGGTTCCGGGTACACAGAAGGTGGAGGTTTCGTCCTGAGTAACCCCTTTGCAGGGGTATTATTGTTCTCTCTTGTTTTCGTGGCAACTTGAGGCGGTAGTTCCGGGTAGGCAGAAGGTGGAGGTTTCGCCCGGAGTAACCCCTTTGCAGGGGTCTTATTGTTACCTCATATTTCGGTGGTAACTTGGGGCAGTGGTTTTCTTTGCGGGGACTTGTCTTTGGCAAACCAGCTTCTTTTCCAGCCTGTCTTCTATAGATGAAAAGAAAGACTGTGCCCCAATTAAAAATTTCTTTTTTCTAAAAGAAAGTGAGGGGGAGCTTAATGATGGGCAGTTGAAAGTTACGCCTCTTATGTTAAGATATAAGGGCGTAAAAAGTCTTTGGAAGGGGATAGGGCCCGGTGGTCCTGCAGGTCTTCAAAACCTGTTGTCGCCTTAAAAGGGGATGGGTGGGTTCGACTCCCTCCCCCTTCCGCCAATTTTTATATTTTTATCCGCTTTATTCTCCTATTGGGGTATAAAAATCCCCCTCACCCTCCTTGACGCTACCCTCTTTTGTTGCTAAAATTATCTTTAATATCTTCAAACACAAAACCTTATCTGTATCTGTAAGG
>CAZEBZ010000075.1:0-7619 GCA_964510775.1 uncultured Thermodesulfobacteriota bacterium | reverse complement strand
ACATCAACATCGCCCCTGTAAATATCCCTTCCCTCCACATAACCAATGTAGTTAAGAGGGAGTTTTTTTATGCAGTTATGTGTCTCGCGCGTAAGCTCGTTTCCTTTGCCCTCTTCCTCGCCGTTAGACAGGAGCCCCACCCTGGGGTGTTGCTTTTTAAGGACATAACGGGCGTAGACATCGCCCATTATGGCAAACTGCACAAGATGCATAGGCTTGCAGTCCACATTACCGCCAACGTCAAGCAGTACGGCCGGGGCCTTCTTCGTGGGCACGGCAACGGCGATAGCGGGCCTGTCTACTCCCTTTATCTTCTTTAAGAGGAGTATACCAGCGGCCATAGCCGCACCGGAGTTGCCTGCCGTCACAAGGGCGCTCGCCTCGCCGGACTTTACAAGCTCAAAACAGACGCGAAGAGATGAGTCCCTCTTTGAGCGTATGGCCTTAATAGGGGACTCACACATCTGCACCTCTTCGGTGGTGTGCCTTATGGAGATCTTGGAAGAATCCGCGGGATACTTCTTAAGCTCAGCCTCGATCTTATCCCTGTTACCCACAAGTATTATGGGTATACCAAGGGTAGAGGAAGCCTTTAGGCTTCCCTCTACAACGGCGGCAGGACCGTGGTCGCCGCCCATCGCGTCTACAGCTATCTTCATCATATATTTTATTAAGGATTAAGGCAGGTACGCCGATTTTTTACGGTAGAACTCTTACCCGGGCGCACCTTAGCCTCTCTTGACGCAACTGAGACGCACTGCCCGCATGCGGCACTTTGGATACAATCTCCCTCAGGGCCATCCCGCCCCGCCGTTAAATCACGGGTAAAGGGCGCACATCTACAGACAAGGCCCCCTTAGAGAGAATCGTCCTTCTCTAATACGGTCTTGCCTCTATAGGCACCGCAGCTTGGGCATACGTGATGTGGACGCTTGGGCTCGTCACAGGCCGGGCAGAGCGAGAGTCCCGTCTTTTTAAGTGCATCATGACTTCTTCTCTGGCCTGTCTTACATCTGGAATGTCTTTTCTTTGGATTCGGCATTTTTTACACCACCATCTTTTTTTTATTTTACTTTAAAATTTTTCAGCGCGTCGAGACGCGCATCTACATTAGCGCCTTCGGCGCAGCCACATGATTTTTTATTTAAATCCATACCGCATTGAGGACAAAGCCCTCGGCAATCAGCCCTGCATAAGGCCGATAATGGAATCTCCAGTGCAAGCTGCCCGAGGAGAATATCCTTAGTATCTATCTCATCTCCATGAAGGAGACTTATATCCATATCAGGAGCCTTAAGCTCCACCTCGCCCTTTTGCCCCGTAAGCTTTGTAAAAAACAATGAGACAGGAGCGTCAATATTAAAAGAGAACTCCTCAAGGCATCTATCGCAGTGTGCCTTGAAATGGGCCTTTACAGAACCCTCAATATAAAGACTTCCCTTGCTTACTGTGAGCTCAAGACGGGCCCTAACCGGCCCTGAGAGCATATAAGCCGAATCTTTAAAACTATCTTTAAAATCTTCCGCCTTCTCTTCAAGCTCAACTGTAAACCCTGCGGCGGGGATGGTATCTACTGGAATAATCATTTTATTATATTAATATAAAAGAATGAAAGTATACAAGACTTAATCCGCGCAGTCAACATAATTCCCCTGAAATGAGAAAAACAAAGGGATAGTAGAAAGTATTTACTTGACTAAGGATTTCATTTAATCTACATTATTTTTTTAACAAAAAAATCGGGCACGGTTCCGATTTTACTTATATCCAATAATGGGGGATCGTCTAACGGCAGGACAACGGGCTCTGAATCCGTTTATCCAGGTTCGAATCCTGGTCCCCCAGCCAATAAAATCAAGGGGTTGCAATATTTGTTGTGACCCTTTTTTATGCCATAATCGCTACATTGCCATAGATGCCCAAGCGGACGCTACAAAATAGAGTTCAAGACCGCAGTTGACGCGGCCAGAGTGAACCCTCAAAAATCCCGGCCGATTAAGAGGCAAAAAAACAAAGACACCTTCCCTCACTCAATCACGTTATGAAAAGACCTATTACAACAAAATCAATTCTTATCCTTGCCATACTCTCGCTCTCTTCTTTCTGCCTGCTTAAGAGAGAGGCCGCGGCAAAAACCAACCCCCATGCTCTTGTAATATCGCACAACATCAGCATTACCGTGAGCATTACGGGAAGAAGCCTTCGCGGCAGCGACACTATTAAGGTAGAGAGTTCTGGCGGAATACTGCGCCTCATACTTAACAAAAAAGCAAGCATAACAAGAGTCCGAGCAGGCGGTAAGAGGGTGCATCTCACATCTAAAGACGTGAAAGACGAACCCCTCAAAGAACTTATCTTAAGTATACCGCCGCGAAAAGACAATAAAGCCATATCAGTACACATCAGCTTCAATGAGACTACGGCCTCTATCAAGAGCGCGGAGCAAAATATAAGACGGGGCATATCCTATGTAAACAAGGGGGTTATAGGAAAACGCGGCCTATTTCTGCCCTCGTCATCTTACTGGTATCCACATACTGAGTCAGGCACCTCGCAGTACAACCTATCTATTAACATGCCGCGAGGTTACACCTCTGTAAGCGAGGGCGAGTGGATGCTACACATGAACTCTGCTGACAGGACATTTGACCGCTGGAAGACGAGGCGCCCCATAAACGGGCTGGACATAGTCGCCTCAAAATTCCGTGTAAATAAGAGCGTTCATAAGGGCGTCAAAATTTACACTTTCTTTCTTAAGAAGGACAAAAAACTCTCAGAGACTTACAGGAAAAAATCAGGAGACTACCTTGACCTCTACAGCGGTCTATTTGGGAAGTACCCCTTTACAAAATTCGCCGTTGTAGAGAGTTTTCTGCCAACGGGTTACGGCATGCCCTCATTTACCCTACTTGGCTCTACAGTGCTGCGGCTTCCCTTTATACCTGATACGTCACTTGGCCACGAGATAGCCCACTCCTGGTGGGGTAACTCTGTCTTTATAGACAGTAGTCTCGGCAACTGGTCCGAGGCCCTTACCACATACACGGCGGACTACCGCTACGAGGCGAAAAAGGGTGAAAAAGAGGCCCGTGAGTTTCGCTTTAAAAAACTTGAGGGCTATAGGAATTTTGCCGGCGACAAGGCGCCGTCTCTCTCCAAATTCATTTACGGCACCGAGCCGGCTGAACGCGCCGTAGGTTATAATAAAGGAACCATGGTCTTTGCCATGCTCGAAGATTTGCTCGGGAGCGAGATATTTAATAAGGCGCTAAGAATATTCTACAGGAAAAACGCCTTCAGGAGCGCTACTTGGGGTGATATTCAAGAGGCCTTCAATGAGGCCTCTGAGCGCGACCTTACGGAGTTTTTCAAGGAGTGGCTTACAAGAGCAGGAGGGCCTAAGCTTAACTTTACAGGGGTCTCTACTGAAAAAACAGAGACTGGCTACCTCACCTCATTTAAGGTAACTCAAGACAAAGCGCCTTATACAATGACCCTGCCCGTACGGCTTACTACAGCAGATGACAAGGTTATCAACAAGAACTTTGAGATAAAAAAAACCAGCACCCCTCTCTCCATCACCTCGGCTGAGAGACCTACGCAGCTGGAGCTTGACCCTGAGTACCGCCTATTTCGTATCTTATCTGCCGAGGAGCTGCCGCCATCGCTTAGCGTAGTCCTTGGAGATAAAGAGGCGCTAATAGTGCTAAGCAGTGATAAAGCTGCGAGGAGTAAATTTGCCGCAGGCGCCGAGTTGCTGACAAAGGATTTTGGCCTTAAAATAGGTGATATAAAAGCAGGAGAGCTAAAAAAGACCCTTAATAAAAAATCCCTCTTAATACTCACCTCAAGGGGCATGGCAGATATCTTAAAGGGCCTTGGAATCGGCCTTCCCACGGGAATTAGTATAGATGAAAAATCCCTGCATGTTGCTGAAAACATCTATGATGTAAAAGATACAGCCTTTGCCCTTGCGCTGAAACATTCTTCCAAAGAGGGAAGAAATCTTGTCATCTTCCAAAGCTCCGCCGCTACATCGAAGAAGACGCTAAAAGAGATAAAAAAGCTCAGATATTATACAAAATACAGCTATATTATACTTCAGCAGGGAAAGGTTATAGCAAAAGGCATTATTCCAGCGAAAAAGACCCTCTCTTATAGTTTTAAAAAAAAATGAGTCTCTTGTTTTTACCGCCTCACATGAAGTACGGCATTGACAAAGACTCCTCTTTGAGGTAAAAGAATAACTTATTAATTTTCTGGTCCTATCGTCTAGTGGCCCAGGACGTCGCCCTCTCAAGGCGAAAACACGGGTTCGACTCCCGTTAGGACTGCCAAATCGCAAGAGGCCGTAATTGCTTGAGTTTTTATTATAACTCAGGGGGTTACGGCCTTTTTAGCTGTGGAGTATTCGTGTCTATTCGTTCTTTGTTGGTCGTAATAGGTACTATGAAATAGGGTGCTTTTTAGGGTATTAATCCAGAGGCAATAAATACATCCCCTTTTTTCTTCTTTTGTGCTACAAATAATTATCCATATATTAGAAAAAAAGGAGGAGAGTATAAGATGCCAGACGTAACAATAGCCATTACATGCCCGGTCTGCACTAAAGACTTCGAGAAGATGACGAGCGAGCTAAAGAAGGGCACAACAATAAAATGCCCTAACTGCGGCGAGCAGACTACGATACAGACGGATATGTTCACCAACATGCTCGAAGAAAAAGAAAACTGAGTCCAAAAGACAACGCAGCAAAAAATAAAGAGGGTAGGAATTTGTTCAAAAGCAGCGACAAAAACGCTGCGACAAGAAACAAATCCCTACCCTCTTACTTTATTCCAAGAAAGTATTAAGAGCGGCTTTAATGCATTGCCGCGAGCAGTGAGTTAAATGTTGCGCTTGGCCGCATGGCCTTCTCCGTAAGCTCCTCATCAGGAAGATAGTACCCGCCTATGTCCACAGGGGCTCCCTGCGCCGCGTTCAGCTCATCAACTATCTTTTCCTCGTTATCAGCAAGCTCTTTTGCAAGCACTGTAAAGCATTCTCGCAGCGAGGCATCATCAGACTGCGCCGCAAGAGCCTGCGCCCAATACAGGGCGAGATAAAAATGACTTCCCCTGTCATCAAGCTCATTAACCTTACGCGAAGGCGACCTGTTGCTGCCAAGAAACTTGCAGTTAGCCTCACCAAGGGCCGCCGCGAAGACCTTTGCCTTCTCATTGCCGGTAACGTTATAAAAATGCTCTAAGGATTCGGCAAAGGCCAGATACTCTCCAAGAGAATCCCAGCGCAGGTGTCCTTCCTCGACAAACTGCTGCACATGCTTTGGAGCTGACCCCCCGGCGCCTGTCTCAAAGAGACCGCCGCCGTCCATAAGAGGCACTATTGAGAGCATCTTGGCGCTCGTATTCAGCTCAAGTATGGGAAAAAGGTCCGTATTATAATCACGCAGTATGTTACCTGTTACGGAGATGATGTCCTTGCCTGCTCTCATCCTCTCAAATGATACCCTCGTAGCCTCGGCCACTGGAAGGGTCTGAATATCCAGGCCATCAGTATCGTGGTCCTTCAGATAGAGATTTACCTTAGCTATAAGCTGCGCGTCATGGGCCCGCCTCTCATCAAGCCAGAAGATAGCCGGCATACCGGAGAGCCTCGCCCTTTTTACGGCGAGTTTTACCCAATCCTGTATTGGAGCGTCCTTTACAGTGCAGGAACGCCATATATCACCCTCCTCCACCTGTTGTGAGTGAATAATCTCCCCGTCAGCAGCGACAACACGCATAGTTCCATTACTTGCCGCCTCAAAGGTCTTGTCATGAGAGCCGTACTCCTCGGCTTTTTGCGCCATGAGGCCTACATTAGGCACAGTACCCATAGTGGAGGGGTCAAGGGCGCCGTGTCTCTTGCAATCCTCAATAGCCGCCACATATAGAGGCGCGTAACTATGATCAGGTATAACGGCTTTTGTATCATGACGCTTGCCGTCAGGGCCCCACATCTTGCCTCCGTCACGTATCATGGGAGGCATAGATGCGTCGATGATAATATCACTTGGCACATGAAGATTTGTAATCCCCTTATCAGAGTCCACCATGGCAAGTGCGGGGCGAGTCTTGTATACCTCGTTTATATCCCCCTCTATCTCAGCTCTCTTGGCTTCAGGAAGGGATTTTATCTTTGTGTAAAGGTCACCTAAACCGTTATTGAAATCTACACCAAGCTCCTTAATAATATCGCCGTGTTTTGCTATGGCGTCTTTATAGTATACGCGCACGGCATGGCCGAAGATACGCGGATCCGAGACCTTCATCATCGTGGCCTTCAGATGTAGAGAAAAAAGCACCCCCTCTCTCTTCGCCTCTTCTATCTGCTCCTCGAAAAACTGTGTCAGAGCCCGCTTACTCATAAAAGTAGCGTCAACGACCTCTCCGGCGAGAAGGGGCAGGCTTTTTTTCAGCACAGTTACGGCGCCGTCCTCATCAACAAACTCAATTCTGGCCTCTGTGGCCGAGGCCATAGTTATAGAGCGCTCATTGGAAAAGAAATCTCCGCTGCTCATGGTTGCCACATGCGTCTTTGAGTCCGCGCTCCAGGGCAGCATCTTATGGGGATGATCCTTGGCGTACTGCTTGACGGCAGCTGCGGCGCGGCGATCCGAGTTACCCTCTCTTAAGACAGGGTTAACGGCGCTGCCGAGACATTTTGCGTATCTTGTCTTAATCTCTCTTTCTTCATCAGTCTCAGGGGTTTCAGGATAATCTGGAATATCAAAACCCTTCTCCTGAAGCTCCTTAATAGCTGCCTTTAACTGCGGCACGGATGCGCTGATATTAGGCAGTTTGACAATATTAGCCTCTGGTTTTTTTACAAGACCACCAAGTGCGGCAAGGTCATCGGAGACCCTCTCCTCCTCAGTAAGATTATCAGGAAAGTTTGCGAGTATGCGGCCCGCAAGAGAAATATTGGTGGGCTCTACCTCAATACCCGTCCCCCTTGTAAAAGCCTGAATAATGGGGAGTAAAGAGTACGTTGCCAGCGCAGGCGCCTCGTCTGTCTTGGTCCAAAAGATCTTATGGGACATGTCTTCCTCCACTCTCTTAAATTTTGGTGTTAATGCCTTCTCCCGTAGATTCTCGCTGAACCTCACGGGAAGCCCTATCTCTTTATTATAAAAATCTATAACCCTGAAGTTTAAACACTCTCAGCTACCCCCTCTTCAATGCCCCTCTGCTTAACCTTCTCTAAAAAAAAGTACTCCCTTAACAAGAAGCTTGCCAACTCTAAACCTGTCTCACTTCTTGCCGGAAAATATAATTTAATTCTTTTGCAATGCTTCGTTTTATAACAATATTCTTAAGTCCTGTCAAGGCAAAAGCTCCTCGACAGCGCTTCTCAACAACTTCCGGTTTTAATCAAAAGAGAAGGTCGGCAGCGATGCAAATGATTAATTAATATGATTCGAAGTAAGAGGCAGCGAAGGAGAAATAAGAAACTTACCGCCTGCGACTGCACCGATAAAGTAAAAAAACTGAAAGACCATTAAAGGAAAAAAAAGATCAGACGATTAGTCCATTAGAGGCGAACGTATACTTATACTTTAAGTGACCTAAAATTTT
>CAZEBZ010000074.1:0-7801 GCA_964510775.1 uncultured Thermodesulfobacteriota bacterium | reverse complement strand
CTGCACTTTACCATGAAACCCCGCGAAAAGGAAAAAGAAAAAGATAAAGGCCGAGGCGAAAAAAACAAAGAGATGGGGGCTGGAGCCCTCACCAAAACCCTTTTTTCCGCAGCGGTAAATACCGTAGACAAAGGCAATAAAGATTAGAGGCGTAAAGAGGCCGGCCTGCGAGGCGAGAAAGTCAAGAGGCTCGGTGAGGGAAAACCCGCCGCTACCCACATGGGCCTGGCCAAGGGTGTGCCTGAAGGTAACGCCTCTGTGTAAGAGGTTCCAGATAAATACTGGCATGGAGACAACGGTGGTAATAATTCCTGCGGCGTATGGGCCGTAGGAATTAAGATGCCTCCAATGCTCCTTTCTGGAGAGTAAAAAAAGCAGTAGGGCGGGGTAGATAAGGACCATTGTGTACTTACTTAGAAAACCAAGGCCCGCCATAAGACCTGCGAGGGCCCAGTACTGTAAACCCCTGCCTCTAATGGCCCTCATGAAGTAATAGACCGTAGCCGCCCAGAAAAAGATAAAGGGCACGTCTGTAGTCATTAAGATAGAGCCTACGGAGAGCAGCGGTGTGATTGTAGAGAGCAAGGCGGCGTAAAAGCCTGTTTTTTCCTCACCGGTAAGCTCTTTGCCTATTAGGTATATGAACCACGAGCCCCCGGCGGCGAAGGCTACGGCTCCGGCGCGCACACCAAGCTCGGTCTGGCCGAGAAGGGCGGTAAAAAAGGCGATAATATAGGCAACTCCCGGGCCTTTGCTGTAGTAGCTGAGGCCGAGGCGGCGTGACCACTCCCAGTAATGGGCCTCGTCAGGAGAGAGGTCAAAGGGAGTGTAGATGATATAGAGAATGCGCAGTAGTGATATGGCGCCGAGGATGAAGATAAGTTTTTTATTGTATTTGTTCAATTTTTAGTCGTTTTTTAATGTTTTAAGGCTTTTTTTAGAGTTTTAAGGCCTTTTTTATCGATTAAATGGAAAATTAGAGCTAAAAGCGTTCCAAGTAGAGCTCCGCCGATTACGTCAATAGGGTAATGAACGCCTACATATACCCTGGAGTAGGATACGGCTGCGGCGAAAAAGAGAAACAAAGGTGTATATTTTCTGTACCGAAGACTTAGAAAGACCATTGCGGCGGTGATATTTGCCGCGTGGTTCGATGGAAAGGAGTATGAGCCGCCGCAGCCCGTAAGGAGGTGAACCCCATCAATGGCATGACAGGGGCGCACCCGCATAACAATGTCTTTTAATACAGAGGCCGTAAAGTCTGTCATTAGTATAGTGAGAATAAGTACTATAACGGTGCGTATCTCCGCGCTTTTGTGACGTATAATAACGAGAATAATCAGTATTACCGCGGGGATTATGAGGTGGCTCTTGTCTGTGATAAAGGGCATGATTACATCAAGCACATAGGAGCTTAATGTGTTGTTGATTAGCATAAAGAGAGCGGTATCTACTCTGGAGAACCAGCTCATGAGTCTGCCCTCTGCGCAGCGGAGGGCCTTGGCGCGGTCTTTACGGCAGGTGACGGCAGCGCGAGCCCCAGCCTCTCAACGGCCGAAAGAACCTCTGATACCTCAATCTCGCTCATACAGCGCGGATTATCGCATTTTTTTCTAAAGCATGGGCTGCATGAGAGCCCTTTTCTAACTACGATATGATCGCTGCCTATGGGCCCTGTTCGCCACGGCGCTGTTGGGCCAAAGAGGGCAACTACGGGCAGCCCCGCGGCAACGGCTATGTGCATGGGGCCTGAGTCCAGGGTTACGCAGAAGCTTGCGAGTCTCATCAGTGCGGCAAGGCCGCGCAGATCTACGAGGCCGGCGAAGTTATGGGCCCTCTTGCCGATGGCCCGGCTTATATTTTCCGCTGCCGCCTTATCACTCTCGCCTCCAACTACAAGGGCCTCAAGACCGTATTTTTCTGTAATAATTCTGCCAAGCTCGATGAACTTATTATCATCCCAGAGTTTTTTCTTCCACCTTGCCCGCGGTACTATTATAAAGAAGGGATTTTCACACTCTTCGCCTCCTTCTGTCTCTGAGGCGATGCCAAGGCGGCAGAGGGCATCTCTTGCGCTCTGGTGGTCTGATTTGCCTACATATAGCGGAAAATTCACATTGTCTTCTATGGCCAAAGAGTCATCATCGCTCTTCATGGCGGCCTTTACGAGGTCGAGGTACCGCAGCACTGCGTGTCTCTCAGGGTCATAGGCAGGGGCCTTCTCGCTAAGACTCAGTGTGCTTAGCTCGCGGGCATTGGCAAAGCCGACTACACGCTTGCCTCGTGCCGCAACGGCCCAGACAGCGCTCTTAAAGAGGCCCTGAAAGTCTATTACAAGATCGTAGTGCCTTGCGCCGAGCCACCGCGCCGTGCGAAGGCTGCTGAGGCTGTCTCGGCTCCACCCTCTTTTATTGACAACAACGAGGTTATCTATGAGGGGATTGTTGATTAGAACCGATGACGAGGGTTTTTCTACGAGCCAATCTATCTCGGCCTTGCCTGCCCCCTGTCCAGCAGTGCTTACACCCCCTCCTGACCCCCCTCTTACCCCACGTCTCTCAAGGGCGTCTCGAAGGGCCCGCAACGCAGGCAGGGTCTGCACCACGTCGCCGATAGACGATAGTTTTATAATAAGGATTCTCATTTGTTCTTTTTAACCTTGCCAAAGTGCTTACAATCAGAGAGCAGCCGGTCTACGGCCTCCTCTAAGTCTTCGGCGATATAATCAGGGGCTTTTTCGACTCCTGCTTCTATTGTTTTTCTCGTAACCTCTCCGTAGCCCGTAAGCACAAGGATTGTCTTCGTTCCTGCACGCCGCCCAAGCTCCATATCAGAGTTTTTATCGCCTATCATTACAGACTTTGAGAGGTCTATGCTGTGTTCTTGGGCCGCTCTTTGCAGCAGGGCGGTCTCGGGTTTTCTGCATCCGCACTTGTCCTGCGGGAGATGAGGGCAGTAATAAAGGCCCTCTATATGGGCCTCTTTTGTTTTCAACAGGGCCATCAGCCGGTGATTAACGGCTCTTAGCTCGGCCTCTGCGTAAAAACCCCGTCCGATCCCCGACTGGTTGGTGATGACGATTACAGGTACTCTTATATTGTTGAGCCTCTTTATGGCCTCTGCGGCGCCCTCTATCAATATAACGTCATCTACGTCGCCGATATAATCCCTGTCCTCATTAATGGTTCCGTCTCTATCGAGAAATACGGCGGCTTGTTGGGTTTTTTGTTTGTTCATAACCTACTCTCTCTGATCTGCAGGCTTTTTGCGGCGGTAAGAACGTCCTCTACGGTGACGGCAGTCATACAGTTCATGTGGCCAGGTTTACAGACCCTCTCAAAGCATGGGCTGCAGGGAGTTTTCTTTATTACAACAGACGTATGCTTACCGGTTGGGCCGGTTAGCATGGGGTCTGTAGAGCCGAATAGGGCAACTGTGGGCACACTAAGGGCCGCTGCCATGTGCATAGCGCCGGAGTCGTTTGTAATAAAGAGGCTCAGCTTATTCAAGAGGGCTATACACTGGCGAAGAGTTGTCTTGCCCGCGAGGTTTTGGGCACTTGGGACTTTATCCCTTATTAGCTCAAATACTTTATCTGTAACCTTTATGTCCCCTGGCCCGCCGAATATCAGCGGTACGGCCCCTGTATCCTCTGATAATTTTATAAGCGACTCGGCGAACCTCTCGGGGGCCCACATCTTCGCGGGCCCAAAGCTTGCCCCGGGGGCGGCCCCAATAAGGGGTTTTCCTGCGAGGCCCTTTTTACTTATAAAGCTTTCAGCCTCTGCAAGTTCTGCGGCACGGGGATATAGTCTTGGCCAGGGCCGCTTCTCTTTATCGGCCATGCCCAGGGACTTTATGATATTAAGATAATAATCTATATGATGAAGTTTTTTTATCTCATCAGTAAAAGGCACGGCCTCTGTAAGGAGGCTTGAGCGCATGTCTCTGCCGTAACCTACACGCTCTGGTATTCGCGACAAAAAGGAGATAAATGCGGCGTCAAAGGCGTTCTGAAATAGTACGGCTAATTGAAACTGTTCAGTCCGCAGTTTTTTTGATAGCTGAAAACGTCCCTTTAACCCCTTGTAATCAGCCTGGTACTCAATAATGTCCGCAACAGCGGGGTTATTCTCATAGATGGGGATAACGGCCTTTTTTGCGAGTATAGAAATTTCGGCGCCATTGTATAATTCGCCAAGGGCCTGCAGGGCAGGCAGCGTCATCACGGCGTCGCCTACCCAGTTGGGCGTTCTAACGAGAATTTTTTTGATTGCACTATGTGACATTTTTTTACGATTTTCCCTTCCCACGGCAGCTTCTGTGGGGCTTTTACAAAATAATCAAATATTATATTATAAATTTCAACGACATAAAACCTTTTTTAAGGTCAGTACATTTCAGCTGTCTGTGTTAGAAGAGGGTTATGTAAGTATTGAGGCAAAAAAGCGGCCTTTTTGTGTTATATTGAGTTGTTATGGGACCAAATTTAATAGAAAAGGTAGTTAAAGAGCTAAATGAGGCCCTTAGGGGAGCCATTGTCTCAAAGATATATCAGCCCGAGGAGCGTCTTATCGTCTTAACGCTCTTTCTTCGCGGTAAGACTTCAAGCTTGCTCCTTAGCGCAAGCGCCCCTAATGAGAGGCTTCACCTTACGGAGAAAAAACTCCCTAATCCTATGAGGCCGCCGCGTTTCTGCGCCCTGCTCCGCAGCCGTATATGTGGAGCGGTGATAAGGGAGATAACAAAACTACCTCAAGAGAGGATAGTAGAGATTTTTCTTGAGAAAAAAGCTGTTGAGGGTATACGCCCTTTTCGCCTGCGAGTGGAGCTTACGGGGAGGTCCTCTAATATTATCTTGCTTAATAGTCAGGGTATTGTCGAGGACGCACTGCGGTATTTTCAGCCCGAGTCGAGTCCGCGTGCCGTTGTGCCCGGGGTAGAGTTAGAAGAAATGCCCGCTAAAGAAGAGGCCGCTTGTGAGGAGGGGCTGCCAGATAAGGACGAGGCCGAGTCGTGGAACGATTTTATGGAGCGCTATTACGGCGAGGTTACGGGGGCTTTGGACCTTGTCTCCTTTAAGGGCGAGCTGAAAAAAGCCGTAGACAAGGCTTGTAAGAAGACGGCGAAAAAAATTAAGAACCTCCAAGATGATAAGATAAAGGCAGAGGCCAATGTGGGGTTAAATCATCTCGGCGAGCTGATACTCCCTAATATGAGTCAGATAAGACGCGGCGCGCCTGAGGCACGTCTAATGGACTACACAGTGACGCCTCCATCGGAGGTAGTTGTTCCGCTTGATAAGACACTGGGGCCAAGAGAGAACGCCGAGCGCTACTTTAAAAAATCAAAGAAGGCACGTCGGGCGCTGGTAATTCTCGCCGAGCGTATCCCCCAGTGTGAGGCTGAGCTTGAGTATGTAAGGAGCCTTGCCTATGACCTTGATAATTGCGAGACCGCTGAGGAGCTCGGTGAGTTGGAGGAGGCCCTCGTAAAACACAGGTATATGAGGCGGGCGGGGCAGGGAGGACGGGTTAAGGGTGAGACGCGAAAGTCCGCTGCCAGCCCTCTACGAAAGCTCAAATCCAGCGATGGATTCTTAATATTGCTTGGTAAAAACGCTCGTGGCAACGACGAGATTGTAACAAAAAAATCTTCAAAGGGCGATGTCTGGCTCCACGCAAAGGACGTTGCAGGCTCTCATGTACTGATAAAGACAGGCGGGCGGGCTATCTCTGATTACCCCGCAACACTTCATGAGGCGGCCTCTCTTGCGGCCTGGCACTCAAAGGCTCGAAGCGAGAAAAAGGCCGAGGTCTTGTATACAGATGTAAAGCACGTCACTAAACCCCCACATGCTAAACCGGGCCAGGTGCTGGTACGCGAGTTTAAGGTAATACTTGTGGAGCCGGCGGAGGGGGAGTAGAAAGGTAACAAATGGTATAGTTTTTTATCTTATATACAGGGAAATCCAATATTTTTTAGATAATTAAAGGTTGAATCATAAAATTCCGGCAATCTTGTTTTATCGTCTTTGTCACCTTCAGGCACAAAAATAATTATCCCCTGCCGGGCTCTTGTTAGCAAGACTCTGTAAGTATTTTTTAAGTATTGCTGATTTGTTTTATCGTTAATATTTTGCCAAGTAGTTCCTTTAAATTGCTTATATTCCCAATGGGAATTGTTGAATCTAAAATCTGCGTCCCATGCCACACATATCCAATCTAGCTCAAGACCTTGAATCTCAAATTCAGTTGCAGTCTCTTCAAGAAAATAAGATGAGCGCACGTCATCTTGGTCATTAAGAAACCAAATTTCAGGGTCAATCTTATTTTTGACATGAATGCCAAATGGCCGAAGGCGTTTTGCACCTGATGAAGCAAGAAGGCCGCTACGTTCGCTGCCCCTTGCTTTTTTTCTCAACCATTCCTTGGCTGTATTGATATTTCTTGTAAGGTATATTGGATAGTCTTTTTGAATTTTTTTCCAAAGCGAGAGGGCTTCCTGTTTATTGTCAATTATGTTTTTAACTAATTCAGATACTTTTTCCGAACGGTATGATCTAACGGAGACAGAGAGATGTAGGTCGTCTTGTATATGAAGCTTTGTTGGGCTTATTGTTGAATAAATATTTTTATTTTCAGTATATTCTTCATCTTTCAACATGCCGGATACATATACATGCCAGTTTGGGTATTTTTTTGAGATTGCCTTAAACCACTCAGGCAGTCCGGCTTCACCTGTATTAATTTCCTGTCCACCTCCGATAAGACAGATAATAACAGCATAGTTTTTATGACGATTCATAACGCTTATAAGAAAATCTGGTTCTGACATTTCAAAGTTTGCTATGCCTTTTTTTTGTCTCATAAACGAGCTTGTTTTCTCACAAGTCCAAGCCCGTTGGGCTTCATCGAAAATAATTACTTGCTCTACTGGAGCCTTTGTTGTTTGTAAGTTATCATCCCTAAAGTGATGAATGTTTTGTATAAAAGTTTTAGTCTCCGATAGGGCTAACTTCTTAGTCATATGAGTAGCTGTATTCTTATTGCACATTACTTTATCTCTTGCTAATGCTTCTTGTAATACCTTTACTAATGGACCATTACCTGAAAGAAAAACAGCATGCTCTCCTTGACTGATATTATGTCGTTCGTTAGCAATATTAAGGCCAGCCAATGTTTTGCCGGCTCCTGGTACGCCTGTAATGAAGGCAATGGATTTTTGCTTGTGTTTTTTTGAATCTTCTATAATAGCCGCTATGGCTGAAGATGTTTTGCTAAGGTTGATAGCTCCTGAATCAGAGCGAGAAATTTCTTTTACGTTGTGGCCCTTGTATAGGGCCTGCGCAGCCTCAATAATAGTAGGTGTGGGTTTATAAATAGATTGTTGCCAGGCAAGAAAGTCTATTGGGCTTTCTGAAGGCTTGTAAGGTGCGCTCTTAAGAATAGATAGTACGTTAGATTTATTTGCTCTTACAGGGTGAAACACTAAATCGTCGTATGAGACAAATTCGTTCATTGCCGGTGTTGCTTCTGTGGCAACCGCTACAGGAATTATATGCCTGTGGTGGCTTTCTTCATGAAAGTTTTTTAAGTCCAAAGCATAGTCTAATGCTTGATCTAAAGCGTATTTTGAATAGTATTTTTCACCAACTTTAAATTCTAATAGGAAGATAATATTTTTTGTTAGCAGAATAACATCAACCCTTTTCCCCATTCTTGGAATTGCATACTCAAATAAAATAAAACTGGGTCATCTCCCAAGTGAGTGGGTAATTTTGCTTGTTTTTCATATCGGT
>CAZEBZ010000073.1:0-7818 GCA_964510775.1 uncultured Thermodesulfobacteriota bacterium | reverse complement strand
CCGTCTGTAAGCCAGCCCTCGTCAAAGACCTGTAAAAAAAGATTAAGCACATTGGGGTGCGCTTTTTCCACCTCGTCAAGGAGGACTACGGAGTAGGGATTTTCGCGCACAGGGTTAGTAAGAAGCCCGCCGCGCTCAGAGCCCACAATGCCGCGAGGCATTCCCAGAAGCTTGTCAATGGCAAGGCCGCCGTCTTTATACTCGCTCATATCAAGGCGTATCATCTTCTTCTCATCGCCGAAGAGAAACTCGGCGAGGCTGCGGGCAAGCTCTGTCTTTCCAACACCTGTAGGGCCCAAGAATAAAAGCACACCATCGGGACGGGCGTAATTCTCTTTTAAAGGGCCTTTATTAAGACGGAGCCTGCGCGCAAGCGCCGTGATGGCCTCATCTTGACCAACAAGCCTTCGCGCGAGATCCCTCTCAATACTCTTAAAGCGCGCCGAAGTGTCTCTAAAGATCATATCCTCAGGTATCTTCGTCTCCTGGGAGACGACCTCAATGACATCAGAGGCCACAACAGGCTCTCCGGGCCGGTTTATCTCAACCTTAACGCAGGCCGTATCAAGCCAGCCTATTACCTTGTCAGGCATCTTGAGGCTGCGCATATATCTCTTACTCATATCAAGAGCAGTATCTATTGCGCTCTCATCTATGGAGACGGAGTAGTTCTTTTCCAGCCTCTGCCGAATGCCGTAGAGAATCTTTCGCGTCTCATCAGGCGAGGGCTCATCTACACTTACAAGACGAAAACGCCTTGCCAGGGCCTCGTCCTCGGCGATAAACTCCTTGTACTCCGAGAGCGTCGTTGCGCCTATTACCTGCACCTCACCGCGGGCGAGGTTGGATTTAAGGATATTGGCGGCGTCAGAGGGCACGCCCATAGCGCTTCCCGCGCCTATAAGGGTATGCGCCTCGTCAACAAAGAAGATTATGTTCTTTCTCTCCTTTATCTCCTTGATTATCTTCTCAATCCTGTCCTCGAACATACCGCGAAAGATCGTTCCCGCGACAATAGAGTTCATCTGAATGTTGACAATGTGCTTGTCACGAAGTCTTTTTGGTACGCTCTCCGGGTCAGTCTCTATGCGTCTCGCAAGTCCCTCAACAACTGCCGTCTTACCAACCCCGGGCTCACCGACAATCATAACAGAATTGGAACGCTCTACGTGGCAGAGAATCTCAATAACCTGATCTATCTCTTTATCCCTTCCTATGATAAGGGGCAGTTTATCAAAGTGTGCGAGTTTATTAAGGTTTACGGCAAAGTGTTTGAGGTTTGGAGGTAGCTCGTATTTTTTAAGAAGCTCTTCCTTGAGCTCTTCTTTACTTCGCACCTTCACGGATATGCGGCGCATGACATAGTCACGGTCAAGGCCAAAACTGCGAAAGACCTTAGCGGGAAGGCTGTTATTCTCCTGAAAAATAGCGATAAAGAGGTCTGTAGGGCTAATCTCTTCTCTACCCCAGCGGTAGGCCTCCTCTCTGGCTATTCTAAAGACGTTTTTTGTGGCAGGTGGTATCTTGATGCCAAAACCAATGTACTGGTTTGTGACGTTGAGGTGTTCGTTAAGGAAACTGATGACATGGCTTGCATCGAGGTTAAGGTCTTCCATGACCTCTCTGAAAAATACCTTCTCTACCATTGAGAAGGCCATAAAGAGGTGCTCAACACCGAGGTAATAATGCTCTCGTTTCTTACTCTCCTCAAGGGCAAGGTCAAGAACCCTTGCGGCCTTTGCCGAGAGCTTCTCTCTCATAGTCTCAAGTTCGGTCATCAGGGCCCCTTATAACACTACTGTGGAATCTTGATTACCTTATCCGCCAAAGCTCCTAACTGAACAGGTGAAAATATTCACCTCAGAGATTATAACGTAAAACTAAAAAAAAATCCCCATTATTTTACCAAAGTCCCTTTCTTGGGTTGTAGCTGTTGCTGCTCTCAAACTCCCTTATAAGCTCCTCGGAATTTTTATCAATACGCTCCGGCAGGGTTATATTTATCTCGCAGTACTGATTCCCGTTAGTACCGCGAGGTGTTGCCACGCCCTTACCGCGAAGCCGCAGCTTTCTCCCGCCCTGCGTACCTGGCGAGATCTTTATCTTCGCCGGCCCTGTAATGGTAGGCACCTCTATCTTAGCGCCAAGAAGGGCCTCGCCAATGGTTACGGGGACATTAATATAGATATCATTACCCTTTCTCTTAAAATAAGGGTGATCACTTACAGTGGTTATAATAAAGAGGTCTCCATAAGGGCCGCCGTCATACCCCTCATTACCCTTGCCTGCGACCCTGACTCTCGCGCCGTCGCCTATACCGGCGGGAATCTTTATGGTAATCTTCTCACTGGCTCCGCTCTGCCTTCTAACAGTAACCTTAATCTCAGCGCCGCGAACGGCCTGTAAAAAATCAAGGTTTAGCCTGTACTCAAGGTCCTCGCCTCTTCGCGGCCCCCTTCTTCGCGGGCCGCCCATGCCGAATATCTCGCCAAAGATATCCTCAAAGCCGCCCCCTCCAACACCGCCGCCGCCAAAACCTCCCATACCACCGCCCCCGCCGGGAGGCCAGCCGCCGCCTCCGCCCGCGGCCCCGGGGATACGCCCTGTAAGATCGTAATCTTCTTTTTTAGCAGGGTCTCCAAGTACGGAGTAAGCCTCGTTTATCTCCTTGAATTTTTTCTCCATGCCCTTGTCGCCGGGATGAAGGTCAGGGTGGTATTTTCTCGCAAGGGCGCGGTACGCCTTTTTTATCTCATCAGTAGTAGCGCCGCGGCCTACGCCGAGTATCTCGTAAAAATCCTTATTTGCCATCTCTTGAATCTATGCCTCTCTTAAGATAAATAGAATAAAAAAATAAGGGGGGTCTGGACGGCTTTAAGCAGCACAGTACCCCCCTTAAAGGGAAAGATAACACTAAGCAGAGTGAAACTCAAGTTTACTTGGCGGCGCCTTCTCCTGCCTCGTCGTCATCGACTACCTCGGCGTCTACGACATCGCCCTCGGGCTCGGGGCCTGCCTCTGCTCCGGCCTCGCCCGCGGATCCGGCTGCCTGCTCCGCCGCCGTTGCCTCCTTATACATCTGCTCTGCGAGCTTATGTGAAGAGCTGTTTATCTTTTCTAAGGCCGTCTTCATCTCATCAACGCTCTTATCACCCTCAAGGGCAGTCTTACCCTCGGCAAGGGCCTCCTCTATGAGTTTCACATCTTCCTCGGAGATCTTGTCTTTATTCTCCTTAAGGAGCTTCTCCGTGGAGTAGACAAGGCTGTCAAGCTGATTTCTCATATCAATGCGTGCCTTCTTATCCTTATCTTCCTCTGCATGGGCCTCGGCCTCTTTCACCTTGGCATCTACCTCATCAGTAGAGAGGCCGCTTGAGGCCGTAATGGTAATGTTCTGCGTCTTATTCGTGGCCTTATCAAGGGCCGAGACGTTAAGTATTCCATTGGCGTCTATATCAAAGATAACCTCTACCTGAGGCACACCGCGCGGCGCGCTTGGTATACCTACAAGATGAAACCTTCCAAGTGTACGGTTGTCCGAGGCCATCTGCCTCTCGCCCTGAAGCACGTGTATCTCCACCTGTGTCTGATTATCAGCCGCCGTTGTGAAGGTCTCTTTTTTCTTCGTAGGTATAGTCGTGTTTCTCGATATAAGAGTAGTCATCACGCCGCCGAGGGTCTCAAGACCGAGGCTTAGCGGTGTAACATCCAGAAGAACAACGTCCTTTACATCACCTGCGAGGACTCCGCCCTGAATGGCCGCGCCTATAGCCACGACCTCATCGGGGTTAACGCCCTTATGGGGTTCTTTACCAAAAAAGTTCTTTACAAAGTCGTGTATGGCGGGCATACGCGTCATGCCGCCTACCATTACCACCTCGTTTATATCAGATGCACGAAGCCCGGCGTCCTTCAGGGCAGCGGCGCAGGGGTCCTTGCTCCGCTTCACAAGATCCTCAACAAGCTGGTCGAGTTTGGCCCTTGAGAGCCTCATCACAAGGTGCTTTGGCCCAGATGAATCCGCTGTGATAAAGGGCAGGTTTATCTCTGTCTCCGCCGTGCTTGAGAGCTCTATCTTTGCCTTCTCAGCGGCCTCTTTAAGCCTCTGCAGGGCCATCTTATCATTAGAAAGGTCAACGCCCTGGTCTTTCTTGAACTCAGATATCAGCCAGTCGATAATGCGCTGGTCGAAGTTGTCACCACCGAGATGAGTATCGCCGTTAGTGGCCTTTACCTCAAAGACGCCGTCTCCGACCTCAAGTATGGAGACATCAAAGGTACCGCCTCCAAAGTCGTAGACTACTATCATCTCTTCTTTTTTCTTATCCATGCCGTATGCAAGAGAAGATGCCGTTGGCTCGTTGATTATCCTCTTTACATCAAGGCCGGCTATCTTTCCGGCGTCTTTTGTGGCCTGACGCTGCGCATCGTTAAAGTACGCGGGAACTGTAATAACGGCCTCTGTCACGGTCTCACCGAGGTATGCCTCGGCGGCCCTCTTGAGCTTTTGCAGTATTACTGCAGATATCTCCGGCGGAAGGTACTCTCTTCCCATATTTGTGGACTTAACGGCGGCGCGTCCCTCACTATCCTTGATGGCCTTATAGGGCACCATCTTCATCTCTTCGTTTACCTCGTCGAATTTACGGCCCATAAAGCGTTTTATGGAGAATATGGTATCCTCAGGGTTTGTGACGGCCTGACGTTTTGCCACCTGTCCAACGAGAGTCTCCTTATCCTTTGTAAAGGCTACAACAGAGGGGGTAATGCGGCTGCCCTCCTCGTTGACTATTACCTTCGCCTCTCCGGCCTCCATTACTGCTACGACGGAGTTCGTCGTGCCAAGGTCTATGCCGATTATCTTTCCCATTACTTCCTCCTTGAGACTATTTTTTAAGTTTTTTTTTGTTGTGGTCTGCGCTCTTAAATCACACTCAACTTCCTACTTCAACCTACGCCCCAAAGCGCAAGAAAACCTCACTGCCTTTGTAATGTAGGGTCGAGGCCCTGTATTGTCAAGGTAAGGGGCGTATTTTTATGAATTTTATGTGCCGCTGCACTGCTAATGTGAGGTAATGTCAAAAAAGGGGCTGAAGAGGTGATACTTAGAAGCAAAACAATGAGGTACGAAGCAGTTAAAAATATCCGAGGCAGTGTGGTAATGGTAGTGAAAGAGCTGAAAAGGTGATATCTACCGCCATAATAGTCAGATACAAGGTTATGAAAAATCTCCGAGGCAGTTCTGCACGAGGGCTACGGAGACAAGGGCCGCTGTCTCGGTGCGAAGTATCCTCGGGCCGAGTCCGATGGTGATAAAATCAGCGTTAAGGGCCTCTTCGCCCTCGGCCTCTGTAAAGCCCCCCTCAGGGCCGATAAGCACAACGGCGCTGCGAGGCGGAGTATTATCACCACCTGCCTTAGTGAGTACCTCTCCAAGGGAGCTGCCGCCGCCCTCAAAGAAAAAGAGTTTTACCCTGGAAGAAGCGGCCTCTTCCAAAGCCTCACTCAGGCTTCTTCTAAAGATAATCTCCGGCACGCAAGAGCGGCCGCACTGCTTCACGGCTCCAAGGGCGATACGGCGCCAGCGCTGAAGTTTTTTCTCCATCTTAGAGGTAGTGATATCAGGAACGCTTCGAGAGGCGGAGTAAAAAACTATTGAATTTACGCCAAGCTCCGTAGCCTTCTGTACGATAAGGTCGGCCTTGTGGGCCTTTGGAAGACCAACGAGCAGTGTAATATAAAGGGGCGACTCGCCGCGTAAGTTGAGAGTTGAGAGAATTTTTACAGAAGCCAGCACCTCGTTAATAGTGATAATAACTCCCTTTAGCTCAAGGCCCTTGCCGTTAAAGAGGATCACCTCATCACCCTCTCGAAGCCTTAAGACCCTTAGATGCCTGAGCTCACCGCCCCTAAGAGAGACCTCCCTGGAGTCTACTGCCGCCTCTTCTACAAAAAATCTCCTCAAGAGAGCCCTCCGCACCTTGTAAGGATAATACAGGCCCACTCGCCATTGACGATTTTTTTGTACACCCTCATGCCAAGGCCCCTGTAGGTAGAGACCACGGCGGGCACCTGCTCTCGAAGTATACCTGAGAGGACTATATAACCCCCCTTATCAGAGAGCCTGCCGGCAATTTCAGGGCCGAGGCGTCGAAGCTCCTCGGAGAAAATATTAGCCGCTATTATGGAGAATTTTTCACCTGTCTTAGTAAGAGGCCTATTGCTAAGGCGAGCCTTTAGGGAGTTAATTCTAAGGTTTACGCGAGCTACCCTTAAGGCGACGGGGTCAATTTCCAGACCAAGGGCCGAAGAGACGCCAAGCTTTAGAGCGGCTATCATAAGAATGGCCGAGCCCGTGCCTACATCAAGGAGAGCCCCGCCTCTAACAAGAGGAGCATTACCGCCAAGGAGCATGAGCAGGGCCTTTAGACACATCTTTGTCGTAGGGTGAGTGCCTGTGCCAAAGGCCATAGAGGGGTCTATTATTATCTCACTCTCATCGCGTTTTTTAAGGGCTTTTGACCAGCTCGTATGGATAAAAAAACCTCGGCCTTTGTACCGTACCCTCACGGGGCGAATACCTCCTCGCCAGGCGACAGACCAGTCGCGGTCAAGAGTTGTAGATGTAGCCATCTGCCAGCCAAGAGCATGAAGTTTTTTTTCTAAGGAAGCAATAGCGGCCGTACCGGCAGTGCAGTCATCAGGTAAAGAAGCCCTTAAGCAAGTCTCACCTTCGGGCAGTACCTCGGGCGTCTTTACCGCAGCCTTGCCTGCAAAGGCCTCGCTCTCAATTACAGCGCCGCTGCCGGCGCTGATAAGTGCGGCGATGGCAGCGTCTTTTGCGGCAAGAGAGCCACTTGCGGTAATCTCTACCCACTTCTTCTTATAGGCCGACAATCAAGACCTCATATTGATAAACTGCAGCGCCACATCAAGGTCACGGGATTTAAGATCCTGTATAACGGACTGAAGGTCATCGAGCTTTTTTCCTGTAACGCGTATCTGATCATCTTGAATCTGCGCCTGAACCTTTAGCTTCAGCCCCTTTATCATCTTAACTATGGACTTTGCCTTATCTGTAGGGATACCCTGAGTGACAATTATAACCTGTTTTTTAAGGTCTCCCGAGACGTCTGCAACATCTTTGAAGTCAAGGGATTTTAGCGGTATGCCACGCTTTACAAGCCTCGCCTCAAGCATATCCACAAGGGCCTTTAAGCGTCCGTCGCTGTCACCTGTTACGACAATCTCTTCTTTTTTATCCCAGGCAAGCTCGCACTTTGAGCCCTTAAAATCATAACGGTTCTTAAGCTCGGCCTTTGTCTGATTTACGGCGTTATCTACCTCTTGAACATCTACCTTTGAGACAACATCAAAACTTGACATAAGAAATTATTCCTCCTCTGCTTATTACCCGCCGCCGTGCCCGGGCTGATTATCTATAACAACAGTCCCCTCAGGAGGGGTAAAATGAAAGATTCCATCCTTTATGGGCGTGTTTATGGAGATGTTGCTAAAGCTCACCTCCGTAGTGTTACCGTAGTGATCAACAAGGGTGAATTGATCTACAAGAAAGGTCTTTTTTACAACCTGTAAGGTAAGTGTCTTTATCTGCTGATGATATTGGCGAGGCTCAAGTTCTATGGTAATACGTCCCGCCTTTATTGCGCCCACTGTTGCTCTAAAGTGTTTTCTGATACTGCCCATACCGGAGAGAAAATCAGTGGATATTTCCGGGCTTTTACCGGAGCTCTTAAATGCCTGATTAAGGTCTGGCTGATAAAACCATAAGACATGACCATCGCCGATTATCTCGTC
>CAZEBZ010000072.1:0-7857 GCA_964510775.1 uncultured Thermodesulfobacteriota bacterium | reverse complement strand
AAAACCAATGTCCCCTGATAATTGTCTTTTCCGAGTACACATAAAACCAAAATAAAACAATCAGGCCTTTACTATCTTGGCGCTCCTGATGCCAGCCGTAGCGTTACGCGTATCAACAACAATATCGCTCTTTTTCACCAGCCACTTATAATCATAAGAAGAATGGTCTGTAGCGATAAGTACGCAGTCGCTCTTTTTCAGCACCGCCTCGCCAAGTTTTGTTGAGGTCATGCTAATCTCTTTTTTACTGCTAACGAGCTTTGGCACAAAGGGGTCGTTATATCGTACAGAAGCGCCTCTTGACTTGAGAATCCTTATAAGCTCAATGGCGGGAGATTCGCGCGTATCATCTACGTCTTTCTTGTAAGCTACGCCAAGTATCATAATGGAGGCGCCCTTAAGGCTCTTTTTCTTCCTGTTAAGGGCCTCGACGACCTTATCAACGACATAATAGGGCATATTGGTATTTATCTCACCGGCAAGCTCGATAAAACGCGTAGAAAAGTCAAACTCGCGGGCCTTCCACGTAAGATAAAAAGGGTCAATGGGAATACAGTGCCCGCCAAGCCCGGGGCCGGGATAAAAAGCCTTAAAGCCAAAGGGTTTTGTATCCGCCGCCTTAATGACCTCCCAGATATCTATGCCCATGCGGTCGCTAAGGAGTTTCAGCTCGTTTACAAGGGCGATATTAACGCTCCTGTAGATATTCTCAAGGAGCTTTGTCATCTCCGCCGCCTCTGTAGATGAGAGTTTTATAACGCGCTCCACGACCTGAGAGTATAGAAGCTCGCCAAGGGCGGCGCACTTACCCGTTATGCCTCCTACAATCTTCGGCGTAGTGCGCGTAGTAAAGTTCTCTCTGCCGGGGTCTTCACGCTCCGGAGAAAATACAAGAAAAAAATCCCTGCCCGCCTTCAGCCCCTCTGCCTCAAATAGTGGCAGCAGCAGCTCTCTTGTAGTGCCGGGATAAGTCGTAGACTCAAGAGAAATTATCTGCCCCTCTCTAAGGGTAGAGGCGATAAAAGAGGCCGTACTCTTCACAAAGCTCATATCAGGCTCTCTACAGGCCGAGAGCGGCGTTGGCACGCAGATTATCACGGCATCGGCCTCAGAAAGGCGGCTCATATCAGAAGTAGGGGTAAAAGAGGCGCTTCTCCCACTCGTAAAAGAGGCGATCTTCGAAGAAGAAATATGTTTTATATAGGAAGTCCCTTCTTTAAGGGACTTGACCTTCTCGACGTCCATATCAAAGCCCAGCACGGTAAAACCTTCCTCGCAGAACCGCAGACTTATTGGCAGGCCAACGTAGCCCAGCCCGATAACGCCGATTATGGCCCCTTTATTCTTTAAAAGGCCCTCAACTACAGAAAAACTACTGGCCATTAAAATCCCCCTCAACTTTTTTTTCAGACGAAATTTTAAAAAAAATACCGCCCCGAAGTATGGGGCAATTTATTAATAATCTTGAATATTTTCAGCCTGCTGCCGCCGCGCCGCCTTATCCGCCGATTACCTTCACATAAACTCCGCGCGTCCTCGGCCCGTCAAACTCGGCGAAGTAAATACCCTGCCATGTACCGAGCTGCAACCTGCCTCCCCTTATAATAATCGTCTCCGAGGCCCCTGTAAGCGTGGATTTAAGGTGGCTGTCAGAGTTACCCTCACAGTGGAGATACTGCGCATCATCGTGCTCGATGAGCTTTGATGACTTCATCACAAGGTCGGTAAGCACATCAGGGTCGGCGTTCTCGTTAATGGTAATTCCAGCCGTAGTATGAGGACAAAATACTACGGCGATACCCTCGTGAACCTTACTTTTTCTCACAACCTCCTCTACAAGAGGGGTTATTTTCACAAACTCCTGCCTTTTTCTTGTCTTTACAGTAAAATTACTCATACCAGACCCTTTAAAATAGAAATTGTATATGGTAACTTTACTGTATGTGTACTTTTCTGTCAATGCCCTCTCAAAAGTCCAACTGCGCCCCTTTGCCAAAAATAGACCCCTCTAAGGGAGGCTATATCGATGAATCCCCTTGAGTGGGAGAAATTCTACTGCGAGACTGAGACCAGAAAAATGCCCTGGTATACGACATCCCTTGACGCCGACCTTGAGGCAGCGCTGCAGAGATATAAGATAACAGGCGGCACCATCCTTGACATAGGCACAGGCCCGGGTACGCAGGCAATGGCGTTGGCGAGGCTTGGTTTTACTGTAACGGCTACGGATATCTCCGCTACGGCCATTAAAGGGTGCCGCCTTAAGGCTCAAAAAGAAGGGCTTAAGATAAACTTTTTGGAAGACGACATCGTCCACAACACCCTTACGCCGGGTTTTGATATAATATTTGACAGGGGCTGCTTTCACGCCCTTAACCCAGAAGACAGGCCGGTGTACAGGGACGCCGTGCGCTCGCTCTTAGTTAAGGACGGTATGTTATTTTTAAAATGCTTCAGCAAAAAAGAGACAATGGAGGGAGGGCCCTATCGTTTTAACGAAGAGAGTTTAAGGGAGTGCTTCTCGCCTGACTTTAAGATTATATCCATTACAGATACCGTGTATCAGGGCACACTTAACCCCCTTCCAAAAGCCCTCTTTACAGTAATGAGAGCCTTATAAAAGAAGAGCATAACCGAGTTGGAAGATAAAGCAGTCGACGAAAAATTCATGGCCGAGGCCCTTCTTGAGGCCAGAAAGGCCGCGGCCATTGGAGAGGTGCCCATAGGGGCCGTTATTACCTGTAAGGGCGAGATTATAGCCCGTGGTTTTAACAAAAAAGAGACCTCTACCGACCCTACGCTGCACGGCGAGATAGTGGCCATTACCGCGGCGGCGAAAGCCCTAAAGGCATGGCGCCTCGCCGAGACTACGCTATACGTAACACTGGAGCCATGCCTCATGTGCATGGGCGCCCTTATCGCGGCCCGCGTGCCAAGACTCGTCTTCGGAGCATCTGACCCCAAGGCCGGGGCCTGCGGCTCCTTATTCGATGTCTCAGACGATGCGCGGCTCAACCACCGCATAGAGGTAGTAAGAGGAATCGGTATGAACGAAGCAAGTACTCTGCTCAAGAGTTTTTTCAGAGAGCTTAGAAATAGATAGGCATAGCGCATGGGCCTTGAGGCGAAGGCCCTTATAAGCCCTTAATTTTATTGCAAAAAGGAGAGACAGTGATGACAGAGGTAGCGGAACACATCTTTAGAGAATACGATATACGAGGGATATACGGTAAAGACCTTACTGACGAGGTGGCCGAGTACATAGGCCGAGCCTACGCCACTTATGTACGTGAAACAGGCCTGCTAAAAGACCCCATTACAGTAAGCGTAGCGCGCGACGTTCGGTTAAGCTCCGATTCACTTCGCAACGCCCTTATCCGAGGCCTTAGAGAGAGCGGAATTAACTGCATAGACATCGGCGTCTGCCCCACACCCCTGCAGTACTTCTCCACACAGACCATGAAAGTAGACGGCGGCTTTATGATAACAGGCAGTCACAACCCGCCCGAATATAACGGTTTTAAGATAAGCATCGGTAAAGAGACTATACACGGAGCGGAGATTAAAAAACTCGGCGAGATATTGCGTAAAATAATAAAGACCGGCCCGCAAAAATCCGCCTCCCTCGGCGAGTTACGAAGCTCCGAGATTATCCCTGCCTATGTGGAGCATATAAAGAGTTTATTTGACAGACCAAACCTCGACAGGCAGATAAAACTTGTCATTGACAGCGGCAACGGTACGGCAGGCCCCGTGGCCATACCCCTCATTAGAGACGGACTTGGCTGCGATGTTAATGACATTCACTCCCAGCCTGACGGACATTTTCCAAACCACCACCCCGACCCTACAGTGCCGGCAAACCTCTACGACCTTATTCAGACCGTAAAGGCCAATAAGGCTGATTTTGGCATAGCCTATGACGGCGATGCCGACCGCATCGGAGTTGTAGACGAGAGAGGCGAGATAATCTGGGGTGATAAGCTAATGGTAATATTTGCGAGAAGCATACTTGAGGACAGCCCCGGGGCAACAGTAGTTGGCGAGGTAAAGTGCTCGCAGGTACTATATGACGAGATAGAGAAGGCAGGGGGCCGCGCCGTAATGTGGAAGACGGGCCACTCTCTTATAAAGGCGCGCATGAAAGAATTAGACGCCGCCATGGCAGGAGAGATGAGCGGTCATATCTTCTTCGCCGACAGGTACTTTGGTTTTGACGACGCCATATACGCCTCGTGCAGACTTATAGAGATACTGGCAAAAAAGCTTAGAACAGACCCCGGCGCAACATTCTCAGGACTGCTCAAAGGAGTGCCCGATACTATCGTAACTCCTGAGATGCGCATTGAGTGCGGTGATGAGAAAAAATTCGAGGTAATAGATAAACTCGCCGAGGTCCTTGAAAAAACAACGGCAGAAGAGGGCTCTCTGCAGCTAACTGACGTTATCACCATAGACGGACTGCGCATGAACTTTGAGGGCGGCTGGGCCCTTGTGCGCGCCAGCAACACGCAGCCCGTACTGGTAATGAGGTTCGAGGCAAGAGATGAAGGGCTCCTTACAGAGGCAAAGGCATTTGTAAAGGCTAAACTCAACGAGGTTGACCCGCAGCTGAGTGTGCCTTTTTAGCTCGGCTGGAGATATAACGACGTTCTTATGTGCGTTGAGGCCCCCGATGGCCCATCAAAGCCGCAAAGTTGCGCGCATTCATTAAAAAACTTTCTTTTGGAAAAAAGACTTGTAGGGTGGGCACTGCCCACCAAAAAATATTTTACGAAGTCTTACAGAGGGGGGGGGAAAGGCAACCCATGAAGATCCCCCTTCCGCCCTGCCCTCAAAAACAGGAGAAGGGTTCCTATCCTATTTATCTTATGAAGGCCCCTTTTTTCTAAGCCCCTTTATGGCCTCGGCAATAGATTGAGTTATGCCCGGTGTCTCGGCTATCTCAGAGAGAGGGGCATTGATGAGTTTTTCAAGAGAGCCGAATTTTTTAAGAAGTGTCTTCTTTCGTCTCTCGCCTATGCCTGCAATCTCGTCAAGGGGACTTGATAATAAAAACTTATTCCTGAGCTTTCTCTGATATGTAATGGCCGTTCTGTGAACCTCGTCCCTTATCCTGCATAAGAGCAGGTCCGCCCTCGAGCCGGGGCGCAGCATTATAGCGTCACGCGCCCCGGGCAAAAACACACGCTCTGTTTTTTTTCCTGATTCTTTACCGCTAAATCCCTCGGGCCTCTCTTTTGCAAGGGCCGCGAGGGAGACTTTCCCTGCAAGGCCAAGCTCTGTTATTACGGCAACTGCAACACCGAGCTGACCCTTTCCGCCGTCAAGAAGAATAAGGTCGGGAAAGGCCGCCCCGTCCTCCTCTTCTCCCACGTGAGAGTAGCGCCGCCTCATCACCTCTTCCATCATAGCGTAGTCGTCCTGGCCTTTTACGCCCTTAATACGAAAGCGCCTGTAACCGCTCTTATCGGCCTCGCCGCCGCGAAAACTCACCATAGCCCCTACGGCAAGCTCTCCGGAGATATTGGAGATATCAAAGGCCTCAATCCAGAGCGGCAGGGTCTTCAGATGAAGGCGTCTCTGCATCTCCTCCAACTCCTTGCTCATGGTAAGGCTTGCCTGCTCTTTTTTCTGCAAAGACTCCTCTGCGTTAGAGAGGGCCATATCTATAAGTTTGAGCTTCTCGCCGCGCGCAGGTGCATGGAGACGCACCTTACGCCCCCGCCTCTCACTTAGCCACTCCTCAATTAAGACTCTATCCTCAGGCAGGGTCTGGAGGAGAATCTCTGCGGGGATACTCCTGCCGCCGCCGTAAAACTGCCTTACAAAAGAGGATATTATCTCCTCACGAGAGAGACCTCTATCAGCAAAAGTATAATCAAGGCTGTTAACGAGCCTGCCGCCGCGGACAAAGAGGGCCTGCATGATTAAGGTCTCGCCGCCGCGGACAAGGGCAAAGACGTCTTGCTCGGAGTGCTTGTGGCTAACGACCTTCTGCCTCTCAAGCATGCTCTCTATTAAATCTATACGGTCGCGAAGCACGGCGGCAGCCTCAAAGTCAAGGTGAGCAGAGGCGGCCTTCATCTCTTTTTTCAGACCTTTTAAGAGTTCGTTATTACGGCCCGAGAGAAAGAGCAGGGCCCCTCTTACAATCTCAGCATAATCAGCCTCGCTTATACGCCCCGCCCCGGGGGCGCTGCATAGACCGAGCTGATAATCAAGGCAAGGCCTTGAGGTATTTTTTGTCTGAGGAGAAGTGCGGATACAGAGGGGAAAGACGCGGCGTATCATCTTTATCATCTCCCGTACGCCGCGCGAAGATACATAGGGGCCAAAGTACCGTGAGCCGTCTTTTTTAATCTGTCTCGTTACGAGGATACGAGGGAACTTGTCTGCGAGGGTTATCTTTATACTCACATAAGTCTTGCTGTCTTTAAGGCGGATATTATACTTTGGCTTATGTTTTTTAAGGAGTGTATCCTCAAGAAAGAGGGCTTCCTTTTCCGTAGCAGTAACAATGTAGTCTATAAAAGTAGTCTTGCCGGCAAGAAAGCGTACGGCGTAGCGGCCATCACCTGAGGCTCGAAAGTAACTCCGCACGCGAGAGCGCAAGTTCTTTGCCTTTCCGATATAAAGTACCTTTCCGCCTGCGCCTTTCATAAGATACACACCGGGAGAGGCAGGCAGCTTCTTTAATTGGACTTCTATGGGGGGAAACTCTGTGGGGTCTTTCATGAAAGGATACTCGGAGTAACGTAAAAAAATTGAGGGAGATTATTTTTTGGTGGGCAGTGCCCACCCTACAATTTATATACGTATAGTTTGTATTTTTTTTTGAGGAATTTTTTCAATAAGAGCTTTGACGGTTTTTATAAAATTCAGCACAATTTTATTCTCAATGTTCTCACCTCTATAATTGTGAAGTATACGGTTGGCCTTTCGCCTTTTGTTTTGCAATCTAAGCTCACGCAAAGATTCAAACTTGCTTTCAGAGTTAGAAATCTTCTCTTCCAAATCTTTCCCGTTGGCTCCATAATAGTTAATCAAAATATGCTCAAATAATGCTCGACACATTGCGATACATGCCAAAAAATTACCAGACGTATATGTTCTAACCACTTCAGCATACAGAGTATATAATGTCTGTGGATTATGAGTTGCTACATGTTCGGGAACAAAAATAGAAGGAGTTTCTTTCCATCTGCCATACAGAGTGTCAAAGTCAGATCCAACAACTTCACTCTCTAAAAAGTTTAAAGATTTCAACGCATGCTCATACGACTCTTTCATCTCCCCATTGTCTTCATTCATCACTATAGAATTCTCTAAACTAATCTCAATCCAAAAAAAATCTGGTTTAAAATTGTAAAACTCTTCTTTCCTTATAACATCACCCACCCATGCAGGTATTATTATGTCATTCTTTTCCGCTACTACGTTTATTTTATCAAAACATGTTCGTATAGTTCTGCGTCCAACTTTAGAAATAACTTCTTTATAGCGAAGAAAATCACTTTTTGCCTGTTCATAACCTGTCGGCACAGTAAACCGCTTGTCGATTAGATTCTTTCCAAAATCAACTATTTTTTGCTCATCAAGCATCAAATCAACTACAAGTTTTTTGAATTTATAATTCCTTTCATTCGTCGCTTTAATTTCTATCCTTTGAGGCGCATCTTTTACTAAGCTCTTTAGTTTATTAAAATTAACCAAAAATCTTTCAAAGAGAATATTGTTTGAGGATTCAGTATCATCAGATATAATGTATTGAAGAAAACCTGTCATCACTATATTAAAAGATTCTGGGTCATCTCCCAAGTGAGTGGGTAATTTTGCTTGTTTTTCATATCGGTT
>CAZEBZ010000071.1:0-7872 GCA_964510775.1 uncultured Thermodesulfobacteriota bacterium | reverse complement strand
CACCTTATCAGGGAGCTTAAATCCGTTTCTTGAAAAGAACTTTATACCGTTATCCTGATAGGGGTTATGAGATGCCGAGATAACCACGCCCGCATCGGCGCGCATACTTGAGGTGATAAAGGCTATTCCAGGCGTTGGAAGAGGCCCTACCATGAGGGCGTCTACGCCCATAGAGCATATACCCGCCATCATGGCGCTCTCAAGCATATAACCCGATAGCCTCGTGTCTTTTCCCACGACTATCTTGTGGCGCCTGTTCTCTCCCTTAAAAATATAGGCAATGGCACGCCCTAAGTGCAGCGCCATCTCTGCCGTCATAGGCTCGATATTGGCTACGCCACGTACGCCGTCTGTTCCAAAGAGTCTCTTTTCCATAGAATAGTCCCTGCCTTTACAGGTAAAACCACCTCCAGCGGAGTTTGGGTTTTACCTCTTGGTTATCGCTTCGATTACAATTGAGACCTTCACCGCCTCAGGGTCTATACCCCTTAACTCAAGTTTGCCATAATTTATATTAACTTTTACTGTCTTTGATTCTTTTAACCCCTTTAGGGATATGGTCTCAGTAAAGAGGCGTCTCAAGGGCAGAATATTTTTCTTCAGCCCCGCCGCCTCCACTGTCCTTGGAGAAACAGATACTACCGTAACCTTAAAACCCTTCTCCGGTCGGCCGGTGAACTTTGCCTTAACCCCCACTGCTTTTCGCATTATCTTCTCAAGGCGAAACCTTACAGAGGAGGGCTTTACAGATGTTACCATCACCCCTGTTGGCACTGCGATGTTATCCACCTCTACGCGATATTTATTAAGGCCTTCTGCCGCGCCTGAGAGATCAAGGTCCGCTGAGATCTTCGAAGCCGTTAAGTTGTTTATGACAAGCTTAGGACCTCGCACACGTACGGCAACCTCTCCTGCAGGGGCCGTCGTCATTACCATGTCCTCAGGTATGCCGGAAAAACTCAGTGGCACAAAAAAACCAACCTCCACAGAACTCTGTCCGGCGACAAAGTACCAGAGCGCCATTGCGAGAATCAACGCCAGGGCCTTAAGACCGAGATTATGTGTGAGCCACCCCCTCATGAACCCACCTTCCAAGGCAGTATTCCATTAAGTTTACTCTTCAGACCCTTTGATGTAGCGGGAAGTATCTCAGTCAATGACCGAAGAAGCTCCTCGGATTTAAGTCTCATATGAAGTTTTGAGTCCACGGCAATGGCAATCTCACCTGTCTGCTCCGAGACAACAAGGGCCATTGCGTCTGTCTCCTCGGCTATACCGAGGGCCGCCCTGTGACGAGTACCCACAGAGCGTGATATCTCGCTCTTGCTAAGGGGCAGTATGCCTCCGGCCTTGAAAACCCTCGCACCCCTAATAAGTACGGCGCCGTCATGCATAGGGGACTTTGTATTAAATATTGATATAAGGAGCTCTTTTTTCACTGCGCTATCAATCTCTACTCCTCCGCCGACAACCTCTGTGAGACCAACGGAACGCTCAAAGACAATAAGACAGCCCGTTCTCTTGGTAGACATGGCTATGACAGCATCTACTACCTCACTAATAAGGCTGCCCGTGCCTTTTTTCATCTCACTTGATATAAAGGGCCTTCCCATCTGCGTAAGCCCTCTTCGTATATCCTGCTGAAAGACAACAATAATAAATATGATAATTGAGCCGAGAAAGTTGCTCAGTATCCAGTGCAGCGTGAGCAGCTCGGCGCGAAGAGATACAAAATAGGCTATGATAACAACACCGAGGCCCCAGAGCATCCTCTCCGCCCTCGTACGCCGTATAATCTGAATTATCCAGTATATGACAACGGCTACAATGAGTATATCCAGCGCGGAAATAAAATTTTTATAATTTAAAAAAGTCAGGTTCATCAAAAGGCCTCAGGCTCCTGCCCTGCTTTTATCCCATTAGAGGGACCTTACAATCAAAACTAAAATAACATTCAATACAAAAAAATCTATAATCAAATTATATCTTCAAGAGCGAGCTCTGCCCGCAACGCGCGATAGCCTCGGCCATAAGCACGGCCTGCTTTGTCTCCCTTACATCATGAACTCTGAGTACATCAGCGCCCTTTAAGACAGCGGCCGCGGCAACGGCCAGCGAGCCAGCAAGCCTCTCGCCCGCATCGTCACCAGAGACAGCCCCAATAAAACTCTTACGCGAGGCACCGAGAAGAATGGGCCTGCCGAGTTTTTTAAAGACAGACAAGTTTCCTATCAGCTCAAGATTACCCTCGGCAGACTTACCAAAACCCAAACCCGGGTCAAGTATTATATTCTCCCTATCCACGCCGCGGCGCACCGCGGACTCAAGGCGGGCTTCCAGATAGGAATAAACCTCGCCCACAATATCACGGTACTCTGTATCGGACTGCATGGTCTGCGGTGCTCCGCGCATGTGCATAAGCACGACGCGGGCCTTGAAGTTCGCGCAGACTTCGGCCATCTCCCTATCCATGGAAAAGGCGCTTATATCATTTATTATACTCGCCCCCGCCTCAAGGGCCGCCCTTGCTACAGAGGCCTTTGTCGTATCCACAGAGAGGGTAACACCCTCTCTCGCAAGGGCTTTTATAACGGGCAGCACCCTCGCCGATTCTTCCTCGGCGCTAACAGGCTCTGCTCCAGGACGAGAGCTTTCACCTCCAACATCTATCCAGTCCGCACCCTCGCCGAGCATCTGCCGAGCTCGCTCAAGTGCAGCAGATTGCTGAATAAAGGCACCTCCGTCAGAGAAAGAGTCAGGGGTAACATTAAGAATTCCCATGATAAATGTGCTGTGAGAAGAGGATAAAAAGCCGCTATCATGGCTCATATACTCACCGCCATAGATAGTAATCTACTGCTACTATGCCTTAGTGAAAGACCGCGCCAGTGCTGCATTATGAGAATGTATTTGAAAGTCATATCTGACAGGTCGTCTAAGGGGCTATATACCGCTAATGAAGATATTAGAAAAATAAGGGAGATTTACCCCCCATAAATAACAAGTCCCGCAAAGAACAGAACCTTAAGAACACTCTCTAAAAAAGAGGTCAAAAAAACATAACCTCTTTACAGATCTCTCTCAATGCAGGACTTACAGCCCGCACCATCAACTCCGCCCCTGCAACACCTCATCCCCCACGCTATCCCCTTACGCCACACATCCCCCCCCGTCCCTTGCCCCTTACCACTTACGGCTAAGAAGCCGCTTGCACCAAAAAGCATCTCGTCCCCTGCGCTGCCCCCCCCTTAGACCACAGGCCCTGCGCCAAATGTATATATACTCCTACTCAAGGACGACCTACACTGCCCCTTACCACACGCCCCTGCGCCCCCTTCCCCTTATTCTACGGCAAAACCAAGTCTGCCGGGGGTCTTACCGTGTTTTTTATCTTTATCTTTGCCAAGAGACTTCTCAGAATCTTTTTTATTTTCCTCTTGACCGCCGGTATTTTCCTCCCTGGCACCAGCCTCACCGGGGCCGGAGTCTTCACTAATCTTACCAAGGACAATCTCTTCTATTTCTGACTTATCAAGCGTCTCACGCTCAAGGAGCGCCTCGGCGAGGTTGTAAAGAATCTCGGAGTTAGCGCTAAGAATCTCCTTAGCCTGCTCGTAATGCTCGCTTATAAGTTTTTTAACCTCAGAGTCTATGATATTTGCCGTATCCTCGCTAAAGTCGCGGGACTGTGATATTTCCTTACCGAGGAAGACATGCTCTTCTTTCTTGCCAAGTGTACGGGGACCTATCTTATTGCTCATCCCCCACTCGCAGACCATCTTTCTCGCTATCTCCGTAGCGCGTTCAATATCATTGCCCGCGCCCGTAGTCATATGTTTAAGGACAAGCTCCTCAGCGGCGCGGCCGCCCATAAGTACGGCTATCTTGTTAATTAGATAATCCCTGCTGTACGTATGCCTCTCGTCTACGGGAAGCTGCTGAGTAAGCCCCAGGGCCATGCCCCTTGGTATTATAGATACCTTGTGAATGGGGTCTGTGCCGGGAATAAGCATTGCCACAAGGGTATGACCTGCCTCGTGGAAGGCAGTGTCTTTTTTCTCATCATCGCTGATAATCATACTCCTGCGCTCAGTGCCCATAAGGAGTTTGTCCTTGGCATCATCAAACTCCGTCATCTCAAGTACATCTTTACCACGGCGAGCCGCGAGAAGGGCCGCCTCGTTTACGAGATTTGAGAGATCGGCTCCGGAAAAACCGGGCGTGCCCCGCGCTATGATATCAAGGGCCACGTCCTCGGCAAGAGGCGTCTTTACGGCATGCACCTTAAGAATCTTCTCCCTGCCGTTAAGGTCGGGTTTTGGTACAAGTACGTTACGGTCGAACCTGCCGGGACGAAGCAGCGCAGGGTCGAGGACATCAGGACGGTTAGTGGCCGCTATGATGATTACGCCCTCGTTGCTCTCAAAGCCGTCCATCTCCACAAGGAGCTGATTAAGGGTCTGCTCACGCTCATCATGACCGCCGCCGAGCCCCGCTCCCCTGTGCCGTCCAACGGCGTCTATCTCATCAATAAATATAAGACAGGGGGCGTTTTTTTTGCCCTGCACAAAGAGGTCTCTAACGCGTGATGCTCCCACGCCTACGAACATCTCTACAAAGTCGCTGCCTGAGATGGAGAAAAAGGGCACGCCCGCCTCTCCGGCTATGGCCCTTGCAAGAAGCGTCTTACCCGTGCCCGGCGAACCTACAAGAAGCACACCCTTTGGAATACGCCCGCCGAGGCGGGTAAATTTTTTCGGGTCGCGCAGAAAATCTATTATCTCCTCAACCTCCTGCTTTGCCTCCTCAATGCCCGCTACGTCCTTAAAGGTAACCTTGTGCTGATCTTCCATTAGCAGCTTGGCCTTGGATTTACCAAAACTCATAGCCTTACCGCCTCCGGACTGCATCTGACGCATGAAGAATATCCATACACCTATGAGCAGAACCATTGGAAACCACGAGACGAATATAGTGCCCCATGACGGTGTGTCTACTATGGCCTTGGCCGTTATCCTCACGTTATTCTGTCTAAGTGTAGAGACAAGCTCGGGGTATGAGGGAGAGAAGGTCTTAAAATCCTTTCCGTCTACGAGCTTACCGGAGAGGTCGTTACCCTGTATGGTAACTTCCGTAACGCGTCCTGCCTCAACATCTTTTATAAAATCGCTGAAACTCATGGAATTAGGCTCAACGTGCTTGTAGTTTATAAAGTTGAAGACAAGCACTACGGTGGCTATTATGATGAGCCAGAGGGCAATATTCTTATACAAACGGTTCATTATAAGTCCTTTTTAATGGGGGGCGCGCATCTTGAGGCGCAGTTAGCTACTTTAATGTTTAAGTATTCCACATATCAGAGCTTTTTACAATAAAAAACTTATACTTAATGCCACGCAGGAGGTGGTTATATATGCAGTTTTCAACTCCACACAAGCTTACCGGAGTTAATAATTTCTATCGATAAAGGCGGCTCTGGCAACAGCGGCGCTAAAGAGAAAGATAGCGGCAGTAAAAAACATCCAGAGCAGCAGTATCATAATAGTCCCAAGTGAGCCGTAAAGACGGTTATAGGTGGGGAAATAATATAAATACTGGCTAAAGCCCCACTTGGCAAGCTCCCAGATAAAAGAGAAGATGAGGCTGCCGAAAAAAGCGAAACGCAGATGCAGCTCAGGGCCTGAGAATATCTTAAAGACAACGGTAACAGCGGCCACGACAAGGATAAAGGGAAAGACATACTTCAGAGCAAGGATTTCAAGGATATAACCGGCCACGTCAAGACCGGGAAGATTGAAGGTAGCGCTCTCTACAAGCCCCATGGCCGCGGTGACGATTATAGAGGCAAAAACGGCGAATATGGCAAGGAGGATTACAAAGACATTTGTAATCCGTTTTCTAAAAAAACCGTACCTTCCCTCTATCTCAAAGATAGCCGAGAGGGCGTCGGCAACGGCGTTAAGTACAAGCTCGGCGGAGAATACAAGGGCAACGAAACTCACCCACCCAAAGGTTCTGCCGTGCTCTACAACGCCCTTTAACTCGGCGAGAACGCTGCCGTCGAGGTATGGCAGGCTTATCCTCGCCGTCCTTATCACCTCTTCGAGCATCTCACCCCTGGAGCCGAGGATAAAACCCAGGGCATAGGTAACGAGAAACATCATGGGAATAAGGGAGAAAAAGGCGTAGAAGGATATGGCGGCGGCTCTCTGGATACAGCTCTTCTCAGAGAAGATACCCACGCCGTCACGAAGCACTATAAAGACCTTCCTATGCGCCATAGGTCAGTGTCTCCGTCTAAAGACAAACCTCATTGGAACTGAATTCAGCTCAAGGGCGCTCCTCATGGCCTTCTCAAGGTAACGCTTATAAGAATCAGCAAGCCCCTCGGGTTTATTAACGAATATTATAAAGGCCGGAGGGGTGGAGCCGAGCTGGGTGGCGTAGTAAAACTTTACGGCCTTATTCCTATAGAGCGGCGGCCTGTGCGCCCCTGTTATCTCGCGAAGCGCCGAGTTAAGACGCGAGGTGCTTATTTTCTTTCGTGACTCAGTAAGCACGCTCTCTACAGTGGGCAGTATTTTGTCCGTCCTCTGCCCCGTAAGGGCGGAGACAAAGACCACGGGGGCGTAATATATAAAAGCGAGCCTCTCTCGTATGTTCTCTTCTACACGGGCCATAGTATTTGTGTCTTTCTCAACGATGTCCCATTTATTTACTACTATTACGCATGGTTTTTTCCGCTCCTCTATAATACCGGCGATTCGCTCGTCCTGAGTGCGCAGCCCCGCCTTGCCGTCGAGGACAAGCAGGGTGATATCAGAGCGCTCCATGCTGCGAATAGCCTCAATAACACAGTAAGACTCTACAGTAAGGCTTATCTTATGCTTCTTTCTAATGCCCGCCGTATCTATAAAGAGGTAATCAGAGTCATTAACCCTAACGGGGGTATCAATGGAGTCGCGCGTCGTGCCGGCCATATCGCTTACAATAGAGCGGCTGCGCCCGATAAGCCTGTTAAGGATAGAAGATTTTCCTACATTGGGGCGCCCTACTATTGCAAGGGCTGTCCTGTCAAGGTCATCACACTCACCAAGAACAGGCGGAAGGGCCTCTTCTACTGCGTCAGTCAGCTCAGGGATATTAAGGCCATGCTCGGCGCTTAGACCTATTATATTATCAACACCGAGGCCGTAAAATTCCGCGAGCAGGGCGTCGCGCGAGGGCGAGTCAATTTTATTAACCACATAAATAACGGGTTTACCTGCCTTTCTAAGAGTAGAGGCAATCTCTCTGTCTCCATGGCCAAGCCCCGCCTTACCGTCCATGAGAAAGACGATTACATCGGCCTCCTCAATAGCAAGCCTTGCCTGAAGGCGCACATCGTTCATAATCCCCTCAGGGGCCACCTCGAAGCCGCCGGTATCCACAAGAGTGTAAGGCCGCCCCAGACCCTCGATATCAGCGTAGTTAAGGTCACGGGTAACACCTGAGAGGTCGGCAACAATGGCCTTTTTTCTCCCAAGTACCCTGTTAAACAATGTGGATTTACCGACATTGGCCCTGCCCACTATGGCCACAAGGGGTCTTAGACCCTTTTTATTGTTATTAACTGTCACTACTGCTCCTTAAGACTTGAAGCAGGCTCATAAGCAGCCTCTTGTTATCAACGTCATCTATGGGGGGGCGCGGCCCCCTCTTACTGTTATTAACTTCCACTGCTGCTCCTCATACTTGAAATTATATTACAAGCCCGCTTTGATACCTGAAAAGACCGTAAATCACAATGGTGGGCAGTGCCCACCCTACCCGGCTGCAAGAAAAAAGAGCGCCTCAAGACCTCACCCCAACCCCACATTGGTTTTCTTTGTC
>CAZEBZ010000070.1:0-7922 GCA_964510775.1 uncultured Thermodesulfobacteriota bacterium | reverse complement strand
CTCGCCTCCTGGGACATGGGTACATGATTTTTTGATCTAAATCATAGTGTACAAAAAAAAAGGACGCCCTTTCAAAGGCGTCCTTTTTTTTATTACTGATGTCTTTTGATAGGGCGTTAAATTAAATTTATATTTTTTATGTGTCTTTTTTTTTCTAAGTGAGCGTAAGCTGATTAGTAACAGCTTAGTAAATTGCATATATTGGTTTTCTTTGTTGTACTTTCTTATTTTCTGAACTTTTATGCTTTGTTGTATGTAAGTTTTGACGTACGAATTTTTATCTCCGATGTTTCGAGGCAGCCGTTGGTTTTCTTTGTTGTACTTTCTTATTTTCTGAACTTTTACGCTTTGTTGTTTGTAAGTTTTTTATGTACGAATTTTTATCTTCTATGTTTCGAGCTAACCGTTGGTTTTCTTTGTCTTACTTTCTTTTTTCTAAAAGAAAGTAAGGGGTGTTTCTCAGAATTCTCTGCTCGTGAGACCGTAACCCTCCTCGCTGTGAAGTGACTGGTCAAGTCCGGCAATCTCAAGGTCTTTATCCAGTCTGAACCCAACGGTCTTCTCAATGATAAAACATATGATAATCGTAGCCACGGCAGAGAGGGCTATTACAGTTCCTATGCCCATGAGCTGAATTAGGAGCTGATTCCATACTGTCCATGTGCCGCCTGCGTTAACGGCTGCTTCTTTCATCCAGCTTGAGCGAATGAAGAAGACAAGTAGGATAACGCCGAGGCCGCTTCCTACGCCGTGAATTCCGAAGCAGTCGAGGCTGTCATCATAACCGAGCCATTCCTTTGCCTTAAGTGCGTAGAAGCAGACAAGAGATGAGAGCGCTCCGAGTATAAGGGCTCCAACTGGTTGTACAACACCTGCCGCCGGCGTAATGGAGACAAGGCCTGCGAGTATACCTGATACAAAACCAAGTGCCGTGGCTTTTTTAAAGAGAATAACTTCAATAGCCATCCATGTAAGTGCGCCGCTTGCCGCGGCGGTCTGTGTCATTGTAAGGGCCCGTGCCGTATCAAGTCCGCTTGAGACGGTAGAGCCTGCGTTAAAGCCGAACCAGCCCACCCAGAGAAGTCCTGCGCCCATAAGGGTCATGACGAGGTTGTTTGGTTTCATGGCCGACTTTGGGTAACCCGCTCTGGGGCCGAGATAGATAGCCGCCACAAGTGCGCTTACACCTGCGGAGACGTGTATTACGAGGCCTCCGGCAAGGTCTATAACACCGCTTGCCCCTGCGTTAAAGAGCCACCCGTCAGGAGCCCAGACCCAGTGGCAGAGCGGTGCGTATACGAAGAGAAACCAGAGTACTATAAAGAGGCAGTAGCCGCGAAAGTACACTCTCTCTGCTATGGCGCCGCTTATGAGGGCAGGGGCGATGATGGCGAATTTACCCTGAAACATGGAGAATATATACTCAGGCACGCCATTGGTTATGCTCTCGTCAATGCCCCTTAGAAAGAAGTAATCGCTGTTCCACCCCCAGAAACCTCCGAGTATGCTCTGACCAAAGGTTAGGGAATATCCTACGGCAACCCATAATACGCCTATTATTGCCAGTGAGACAAAGCTGTGCATCATGGTGCCGAGTACGTTTTTTGTCCGTACAAGACCGCCGTAGAACATGGCAAGCCCAGGTATCATTAGAAGCACAAGGGCTGTTGAGATAAGCATCCATGAGGTTACTCCGCTGTCAACCTCTGTGCCGGTAGAGGCGAGGCAGAGGCCCGAGGGCAGAGTAGTGAGTAGACCGAAGGTGAGAATAACCGCAAGTTTTTTCAAGTTTACTCCTTAGCCTTTTTATTATTATGAGAGAGAGTATCAGTGCCGGGCTGCGCAACTCGTTGCAGACCCTTTTTTCATGAATCAAAATAATTTTTGTCCTGCCATTCTATGATAAGCACTCTCTGTTTTCAAGGGGAAAAGTTCTCAATTAAGGATTCTGATGTGAGAAATAACCAGGTTGTGAGAGTGAGGTCTTGCAAAAGAGGGGAGGAGAGGGAATGAGGTTTTTGCGGCGCGCGCTTATTATTATTTTCTTTTTTTTACGACATTAAGGAGTCCACCGGCGAGGATGCTCTGCCGTTCTCTCTCTGTGAGACATAGAGAGAGGTCTATTTTAACCTCTTTTTTATTCTTCAACTGAGCCGTGATTACGTCTTTGCCTGCGCTGATGTTCTTTTTAAGCTCTGGAAAGTTAAGAGTATCTCCCTCTTTTATTTTATCGTAATCTTCTGTGTTGTTGAAGGTGAGGGGGAGTATGCCCATGTTGATGAGGTTTGTGCGGTGAATTCTTGCGAAACTCTTTGCTATTACGACTCTGATGCCGAGGTATCGAGGCGCTATTGCGGCGTGCTCTCGTGATGAGCCCTGTCCGTAGTTATCTCCGCCGACTACAGCTCCGCCGCCTGTTTTGCGGCATCGCGCCGCAAAAGTAGGGTCAACGCGCTCAAAGGCGAAGTCGCTGATTTTTGGAATATTACTCCGAAAGGGCAGAATTCTATTGCCTGCTGGGAGGATATGGTCTGTTGTGATGTTATCTCCCATCTTTAAGAGTACGGGGCCGCTGAATTTTGTTGGTAGAGGCGTGAAATCAGGAAAGGGTTTTATATTAGGCCCCCTTATGATATTAATTTTTTTTCTCTTAGCGGGGGTGAGGGGTTTTATAATGATTGAGTCGTTGTATATATATCTCTTTGGTTCAATTACCTTTGGATAGTCACCGAGCTTTCTTGGGTCTGTTATCTTACCTGTAATGGCCGCGGCCACGGCTGTCTCAGGGCTTGTAAGGTATACGCGGTCTTCTTCAGTACCGCTTCTGCCTGTAAAATTACGTGGAAAGGTCCTTACTGAGACCGTGCCTGTTGCAGGGGCCTGACCCATGCCTATGCAGCCAAGGCAGCCTGACTGGTTTATCCTCGCACCGGCGTGAGTAAGCAGCCTTGTTCCTCCTGCCCTCTCAACGTTCTCAAGGGCATTTCTGGAACCGGGGTTTATCTCAAGGCTTAGCCCTGCGCTGATAGTCCTGCCTTTAAGGGTTTTTGCAACAATCATCAGGTCTCTGTATGAGAAATTTACAGAGGAGCCGATTATGACCTGCGCTACTTCTATGCCCTTGACCTCGCTTACGGGCACGACGTTATCAGGTGAGCCCGGGAGCGCCGCAAGGGGCTCGAGGGCGCTAAGGTCTATCTCGTCAATCTTATCGTAACTTGCGCCCTTATCGCTCTGCAGGGGTCTCCAGGCGTCTTCTCGGCCTTGTTTTCTTAAAAAAGTCTTTGTTCGTTCATCAGAGGGGAAGATGCTTGTAGTGGCGCCAAGTTCTGCGCCCATGTTTGTTATTGTCGCCCGCTCTGTGGCCGAGAGCGTCTTAACGCCAGGGCCAAAATACTCCACTATATAACCTACGCCGCCTTTTACGCTATGACGGCGAAGCATCTCCAGTATTACGTCCTTTGCTGAGACCCAGGGCCTTAGTCTCCCAGTTAGCCTTACTCCGAAAACTCGTGGAATGTTAAGGAAAAAAGGTTCTCCTGCCATGGCAAGGGCAACGTCAAGGCCTCCGGCGCCGATGCCTATCATGGCAAGGGCCCCGGCTGTTGAGCTATGGCTGTCAGAGCCGAGCAGAGTCTTACCGGGCTCTCCGAACCTCTCCATATGTACGGGGTGAGAGACGCCGTTGCCTGGCGGTGAAAAATACAGCCCATAGCGCTTGGCGCTTGAGAGAAGGTAACGGTGGTCATCGGCGTTCTTGAAATCTGTCTGCAGGAGGTTGTGGTCAATGTAGCTTGCCGATAGTTCCGTCTTTATGTCTTTAATACCCAGGGCCTCAAGCTCAAGGTAGCAGAGCGTGCCCGTGGCATCTTGGGTGAGGGTCTGGTCTATTCGTATACCGGCCTCTTCGCCTGCTCTCCAACGTCCGCAGACGATGTGACCCTCGAGTATCTTTTGCGAGAGTGTTTTTTTCATATACATATCATTAAAGCACAGGACAGATTTCTGTCAAGGCTGAGTAGGTGTATGGGAGAAATCTGTTGCCTTAGTAAGTCGCCTTACTGGTATAAAATGGACTTAAAGGCGCCTCTTCAGAGTGTTCATTAGAGCTTATCACGAGTTATTCCCTGTAGTTTTATGTTGCACAGCCCTACAAAAACATATAAAATAAAGTATACTACTAAGTATCTTGAGATTAGAGGTTTTTCTTGTCTTGCCTCTTCTCAACTAAGATAAATGTTCCTAATAAGGATATTTATTGAGGTAAATCTCTCTTCTCTCTATTAGAGGGTATAATTAAGGAGATACTTTTGATATGACTGAGACCTTGAGACTGAAAAAAAAGTGGCGCTGTACTGTCTGCGGATATGTCTGTGACGCAGATGAGGCCCCTGAGAGCTGCCCTGAGTGCTACGCGCCGAGGGAGGCCTTTATAGAGGAATAGGGCTTTTGCCTCACACTGTAAGGCTTTGGCGCCTTCTATTAAGTATATAAATAAGGGATCTTTTATGGACTTAAATGGCGCAAGGAGTGAGATACTTCGCAGGATTGACGCAAAAGGCCGGATTACCTTCGCCGAGTTTATGGAAGTTGCCCTCTACTATGAGGATGGCGGGTATTACACTTCTACTGGCGGCAGATGGGGCGAGGGAGGCGATTATATTACAAGCATTGATGTAAGCCCTGTGTTCTCAAGGGTTATGGCCGCGGCGATTACAGAGATGTGGGAGTGTCTTGGTTCACCGGCGGATTTTGTCCTTCTTGAGGCCGGAGCGGGCCGGGGTTTTTTATCTACAGGTGTCTTATCAGCCCTTGAGGAACTAACGCCGCAGCTCCATGAAATTATCTCCGTCGTGCTTGTTGAGAAAAATCCAAAGCTCAGGCAGCCGACATCTGATAACGTGACGTGGCTCGAAGAACTGCCGGAAGCCGGCACGATAAAGAAGGGGGTTATTATCTCCAACGAGCTTATTGACAGTTTTCCTTTCCATAGGGTTAAATTTGACGCATCAGGGGTTAATGAAGTATATGTGGGGCGTGATGGCCCTGATTTAATAGATATAGAGGGCCCCTTATCAAGCGAGGGTATTGGAAAATACCTTGAAGAGATGGAAGTTGACTTTGTTGACGGCCAGTGCGCCGAGGTAAACTTGTTGGCAGGGGCATGGATAGGTGAGGCCGCCTCTATACTTGAGTCTGGTTTTGTAGTGACCATTGATTACGGTCTTCCGGCAAGAGAGCTTTACGGCCTTGACAGGCTCGGTGGTACGCTTATGTGTCACTATCAACATAAGGCTAACTTTGCCCCATACGAGAGGGTAGGGCATCAGGATATAACCAGTCACGTGGACTTTACGGAGCTTCGCAGAAAGGGAGAGAAGTCGGGGCTTTCTTTATGCGGTTTTACTACACAGAAGAATTTTTTAATAGGCCTTGGAATACTTGACGAGCTTGTCGATACCGGTGATATGGGCGTGGCGGATTTTGATAAGGTTCAATTTAACCGCGCTATAGCCGAGCTTATCTCCCCCGGCGGTATGGGCGACACTTTTAAGGTGCTTGTGCAGTTTAAGGACGGGCCGGATAGAGAGGGTCTGTGCGAGGCGCCTTCTTTAAAGGGTTTTTCTTTTAGAGACATGAGCCGTTATCTCTAAGGGGTTGAATAGGGGCAAGGCAGGGGCGGAAAAAGGGGTGGTGGAGTCGGCTCTTGGTATAAACGAGGAATTTGCTTATATATCCTATGGAGGAATAAATGGCAAAAGCAATGGGAACAAATAATGAGAGAGAGTGTGACAGTAAAGAAAATGTGACAAAAAAAGAGCATGTCTGTACGATCTGTGGCCGTCCATCGCCTCTAACTATATGTCATGCCTGCGAGGACAAGGTGCGCGGTGAGATGCTTGATCATCAGCACGATGTAAACAAGGCCGGGAGGACGGATTCGGGAAGGAGATAAGGGGAGGGACTTAATGATGTATAAAATGAGGAGAGGACTATGGGTGAGCAGCTTATAAAACAGTTGGCCGATGATCTCAGCCTGGCCCACAACACAGAGTTGAGGGGGTATTACTTCTACAAGACAGCGGCGGAGCTGCTGAGCGATGATAAAGGCAGAGAGGTCTTTAGCCATCTTGCCTCTGATGAAATTGATCATATCAGGGTTATAAGAGCCATTGCCTCGTCATTAGAGGACGGTCTTGGCTGGATGAGCTACTCAGATGCCGTCAAGCAGGGATCTCTCGATACACAGGAGGGACTTCCCATTTATCAGGGCAAGAATGAGCTAATCGAACGTTTTAAGGCCAATCAATCAGATATTTCGGCAATTGATATAGCCATTGAGAATGAGGAGAAGGCCGTTAATTTTTACTCCCGTCTCTTGAGAGACGCGGTGGAGAGTACTGAGAAAGAGCTGCTCGGAGAGCTTCTGCAGATGGAGGAGGGACACTTGAAACTTCTTCAGTGGGAGAGCGATGCCCTTAGAAAGACCGGTTTCTGCTGTGACAGAATGGAGTATACTATTGAGGGGGAGGTTTGATCAATGTCCTATGACGTAGCCGTCGTAGGCCTTGGCCCCGCCGGAGCCACAGCGGCATATCAACTCGCTTCAGAGGGTTTTAAAGTAATAGCCTTCGACAAGGAGCGCTTTCCAAGGTATAAACCCTGCGGTGGGTGTATTTCCACAAAGGTTGAGGGGATTCTTGGTTTTGATATCTCCTCAGTTGTGGAAGAGACTGTACGTGGCGCTGTCTTTACCTACAGGTCAGGTAGAGAGATTGAGATTCTCTCTGAGAAGACCGTTGGGTATAATGTCATGCGCGATACCTTTGATGATTTAATCGTTAAGAAGGCCGCCGCGGCAGGAGCAGAGATAGTAGAGGGGTGCAGGATAAAAAGCATCTCTGAGGATAAAGGGGCGGTTACTCTTTATACTGAGTCCGGTCAAGCCTATGAGGCCAAGTTTCTTGTTGGGGCTGATGGCGCATCGGGTTTTGTGGGGCGCGATTATTTTGGCCTTGATGCCAAGGAGGCAGCCGTCTCCATTACGGCTGAGGTTCCCTATGACAGGAGCCACTTAAAGGATATTGAGGGCAGGCTCTTTATAGACTTTGGTCTTGTACCACATGGCTACGGCTGGATATTTCCCAAGAAGGATTTTCTCTCCGTAGGTCTTGCCGGAGAGGCACGGAAGGTGGGGGGTAGCATTAAAGGTTATTTTGATACTTTTGTGCAGACCCATCCTCTCTTGAAGGGTCTCTCTGTTACTAAGAGGAGTGGTTGGACAGTTCCTATCTTTTACGAGAGCTCAAGAGCGCTGCAAGCGGTCAAGGGCAGGGTGGCCCTTGCAGGTGATACGGGCCATCTTGTGGATCCCTTTCTTGGCGAGGGTATTTATTACGCTATGCGTACGGCAACAGCCGCGGCCTCTTCCATATCCGAGTCTCTCAGAGAGGGCTCTCATGATCTCGCATCTTATCAGAGCTGGGTGGAGCGTGAGTTATACCCGGAGTTCAGAGCCGCCGAGAAGATTAGTTCTCTTGTCTATAACTACCCCAGGCTTTGGTATAAACTCCTTGAGAAAGATCCTGATATAATGTGCAGGTATTACGATGTTATCAGGGGCAAGGAGTCAAACGGGATTTTTTACGAGTGGGTATGCTCAAAGATACGTTCAAAACCCTGGAAGATACTGCGGGGGTGGCTGCAGAGCAGACTCGCATCCGCCTGATAGCGCGATAGCCTTATAATTTAAAAAAATAAGGCTCATTCGTGCAATTGATGAAAAATATGGTAAACTATTCTAAGTAGCATAATACTGTAGAGACATCAGAAAGGAGGTCGTACTATGAAACGTTTTTTCCTTCCAAGGGTAGCCCACTGTAGCGACGGCTGCCGAAGATAGTCCCGGGCATGACTTGAAA
>CAZEBZ010000069.1:0-7925 GCA_964510775.1 uncultured Thermodesulfobacteriota bacterium | reverse complement strand
GCGCCTGGCAGAACGGCGACCCGGGCATAGTATTCCTTGACCGCATTAACGCAGAAAATCCCACGCCAAATGCCGGTGATATGGAGTCCACCAACCCCTGCGGCGAGCAGCCCCTCCTGCCCTACGAGTCATGCAACCTCGGCTCCATTAACTTAAGCCGAATGGTCAGAAGAATACCAAATGGCGACATGGCGGCATTTGAGCTTGACGAGACCAAACTCAAGGCCACGGTGACAAAGGCCGTACATTTTCTTGATAACGTCATAGACATGAACAACTACCCCATTGAGGAGATAGCTACCACTACGCGCTCCAACAGAAAGATAGGGCTCGGAGTAATGGGTTTTGCCGATCTGCTTATAATGCTGGGCATCCCCTATGACTCTGACGAGGCCATAGAGCTGGCAGATAAGGTAATGGGCTTAGTACAGGAGACGGGGCACAAGGCCTCAGGTGATCTTGCATTTAAGAGAGGCGTCTTCCCCAACTACGAGGGCTCCATGTACGATGATAAGCACGAGCCCATCCGTAACGCCACGATTACTACCATTGCGCCTACAGGCACAATATCCATAATCTCATCATGCTCATCAGGCATAGAGCCGCTATTTGCCCTGGCATATACAAGGACGGTAATGGACAATACGGCCCTTCTTGAGGTAAATCCAATCTTTAAGGAAGTAGCGCGCGTCAGAGGTTTTGACAGTGAGGAGATAATGAATGAGGTAGCGGAAAAAGGTTCTCTTCATGATATTGAGGGAATACCCGATGATATAAAGAGGGTCTTTGTTACGGCCCACGACATAACGCCGGAGTGGCACATAAAGATGCAGGGAGCCTTTCAGAGACATACGGATAACGCCGTTAGCAAGACAGTAAACTTCCCCAACGAGGCTACAGTAGAGGACGTGGCAAAGGTATATACCCTTGCCTACAAACTCGGCTGTAAAGGCGTAACTGTATACAGAGACGGCTCAAGAGACGTGCAGGTACTTACAAGGGGTAAGGATACACCCACCGCAGCCGTACCTGAGATAATAGAGGCAGTAGCGCCGGCGACCCAGGGAGCGCCTGCCGTAAGGCCAAGAGGGGAGATAGCCTTTGGTATTACAAAGAAGATAAAGACGGGCTGCGGCAACCTCTACGTAACTATTAACGAGGACGAAGAGGGCCGCCCCATTGAGATATTTACTCAGATAGGCAAGGCCGGAGGCTGCGTGGCATCTCAGTGCGAGGCAATGGGCAGAATGACATCACTGGCCCTTCGAAGCGGCGTAGACCCACAGGACATAACAAAGCAGATGCGCGGCATCAGCTGTCATCTCCCCGTAGGATACGGCGCAGGCAAGGTCACGTCATGCTCCGACGCAATGGCAAAGGCCATGGAGTGGTACCTGCTCTTTAAGATGAACCGCAATAACTCGCCCCTTAACATGGACGGCGATATTGCCTCACATGGCGCTAATGAGGGCTCAACCATTAACTTGTCGGGGCAAATTGAGGCACGCTCCGCCATAGAGGGCTCCGCTAATGTATTCAGGCGCGGCGCCTGCCCTGACTGCGGCGGCTCAGTAGAGCATGCCGACGGCTGCGTTGTATGCAGGGGCTGCGGTTATACTGAGTGCGGATGACGTGAAGGCAGGCGGCAAGAGGGGAAATTAAAAAAACGCTGGGCCGAGGCGACAAAAATAACATACGCGCTAAGGCCCTCGCCCTGAAAAGAGGCCCCCATTATTTTAAAAGAAGGAGTATCACTACTATTAGAGGAGGATACTATGGCAAAATCCCGTTCTAATGACGATATACTTGAGCTCCATATACAGTGCCGTGTATGCGCCAAAAAATTTCACAGCCTCCTGCCCTCAGACCATAAGGACATAACCATAAGGTGTCCATTCTGCTCCAACTTCGCCCTTGCCATTATCGACGAGTTCTATCTAAGGCCTGAGATAGAGGCCTTTGGCAAGGTGATAGACGGGGCGGACAAAAAGAGAAAATACAGGATATAAGAGCATCAGCCTCTTGTAAGCTAAGACCCGCCCTCACCCTCGCCTGTAGCGATAAAATTTCCCGTACCCCTAAATCTGTGTTAAAATACTCTTTTTAACCGTTCAGCGTGGGCTAAGACTCTCTTACGGAGTGAGCCGAGACAAGACACCTTTTTTTAAGGGAATAAAAAAACATGTATGAGCTTACAATAAAAACAGAGTTCTCATCTGCCCATAACCTTCGCGGCTACGACGGCGCCTGTGAGAGACTTCACGGCCATAACTGGCGCGTTGAGGTCTCGATAGAGTCCGAGAGCCTCGGCCCCATGGGTTTTGTTATGGATTTTAAGGAACTAAAGAGCGCTACGGCCTCTATCATAGAAAAACTCGACCACCGGTACCTTAACGAGACCCCCCCATTTACAGAGATAAACCCCTCTGCTGAGCTCATTGCCAAGTTTATCCACGAGGAGATATCCGCGCTCTTAAGAGAAAAAAAAGAGGTAAGAGTCTCAAAAGTACTGGTATGGGAGTCTGATACGGCGGCGGCGGCATACAGCATAAAAGGATAAGAAAATGAGCCATAAGGCAGTATTAAAAGACGTTCAGGCAGAGCCTGATTCGAGAAATCTCTATATAGACAAGGTAGGGGTAAAGGACATCAAGTACCCCATTGTCGTCCTTGATAAGATAAATAAGACGCAGCACACGACGGCCTCTATTAATATGTACGTAGACCTCCCGCACAGCTTTAAGGGTACTCACATGAGCAGGTTCATCGAGATACTCAACGAGTATAGAGGGGAGATTACGGTAAAAAACTTTACTGAGATACTCAAGAGGATGCTCGACAGATTCGAGGCCACAACGGCCCACCTTGAGGTGGAATTTCCATACTTTATCGAGAAGATGGCCCCTGTATCAAGAGCAAAGGGGCTAATGGAGTACATGTGCAAGTACAGCGGCACTCTCGGCGAGGGCGACTCAAGAGACCTTGTCCTTGAAGTAGTAGTTCCCGTCTCAACGCTTTGCCCCTGCTCAAAGGAGATAAGTGAGCGCGGAGCCCATAACCAGCGCGGTCTCATCAAGGTGGCCTTCAGGTTCAGAGACTTTGTCTGGATAGAGGATATTATCACAAAGATCGAGGACTCAGCCTCAAGCCCCGTATACTCGCTCCTCAAGAGGGTGGATGAGAAACACCTTACAGAACAGGCCTATGACAAGCCCATGTTCGTAGAGGATATAGTGCGTGAGACAGCCCTTAACCTTATGAGTCTAAAAGAGATAACGTGGTTCAGAATAGAGGCGGAGAACCTTGAGTCCATACACAACCACAGCGCCTATGCCTTTCTTGAGAGGACACTCTGAGGTACAGGAGCTAAAAAAATAGCGCGGCAGCGCGCAACAAAAAAAGGAGGGCCAGAGGCCCTCCTTTTTTTTATCTTAATAACAACGTATTTTTAAACACGCCCAGGGCAGACCCTTGATGCATCAATGTCCCAATAAGCGTAAAAAACAATCACATCTAAATCAGGAAAGACAAAAAAACTGCCTCTCCAATTATCTCTTGGCGATAATATCAGAGACCTTAACTTTCAGCTCATCAACCCAGAAGGGGTTGCCTTTCTGAATAAAATCCTTTACATGAAAGTTAAACCACTTGGGGTCAAGAGAAATATCATCTACAAGCTCCTTTCCCGTAGTAACTATAGCCGGTATCTCCAGCTCCATACGCAGGACTTCCTGCAAGAGTTCCTCGCCATCTATAAGGGAGGCAGCATCGTCTGGATTTTTAAGGTAGAGGTCAACAACGAGCAAATCTACATGCTCGTCCCTTAAGATCTGCAGCGCCTCGGCGCCGTTCTTTACAAGAATAAGCTTACGCTCACCGTCTTCAAGGGTATTCTCAACCATCTTTCTTGACAGAGCGTCGTCTTCCACTACAAGTACTGTTGGTAAAGAAATGACTGAGAGATCCTCCTCAACAGGTAAATCTGCCGGGCCGGCCTCAGAAGCAGTCTCAATATCAAGAGGAGAGCCGTCGAGGACGCGGGGCCCTGAACCGTCATTTGCATCTATAGCTAAGGCGCCTGTATCAAAATGCGCCCTATCAACAGGCGCGGCCTTTACAACAAAACCCTCAGGTGTTTTAGTGACAAGGTAAGGTGCGCCGCATCTTATGCAGTTTATGTTGGAGCCACTCTCCCACCGGGCCATCTCTGAGAGGGGTATCCAGAGCCTGAAACGGGCCTCGCAACTCGCGCAATCTATCTCAAGAGGTTCTTTTTTCTCACTCATGGTACCTTCACCCGGGCCGGAGCCTAACAACTAAACTTGATAAGAGGGGAAAAACCAGCTGCTTCTAAGACACACAATACTGTAACGTGATAAAATAGGGAAAGTCAACTGCTGAAAGAGCGGCCTAACCAAAGCTATCTCGCCCTAAAGCCCCCTACGTTGCCTATGCCCTTTAAGCTAAAGGAGAGATATACAATATTCTCCACGAGGGTCTTGGAGTAAGTAATCTCAGCGCCCCAGCACTGGTGGTGGTAAGAGCCCACAAAGGTGCGCTCAAGAGACCTGTTATCCGTTATGGCAAAACGCTCAAGGTATGAGAAATCAAAGGTCTTATTGATGTGAACCTTCACCGAGCCCTCGATAAAATTCGTAGTGTCTCTAAGGAATCTGTGAGAGACGGTAAACTTGTCTCCGCGTGAATCTGAGAGATCAAGGTTCAGATCATAACTCGATGGCCTGTTACCATAGACGTCATAATTAACCTTACCTGTAACCTTGGAGTGCAGAGTGGGCTTAAGTATAACCTCGGCTATAACATCAGAGAAGGGCTTTTTTTTGTCCGTAGGGCTGTTGCGGCTTCTTGTTGCCTCGTAGATATCATAACTCTCCTTGAGTTCAACGTATATGTACTCGTGATAGGAGGTCTTACCTGCCTCTACGCGCCTGCCAGTAAGTATGGAGTTAAGTGAGTAGGTAATCTTGTTACTCGCCGCGATAAAATCCACGGAATCAAAGGACGGCAGGGTGTCCTGATTGGCCTGAGGTATATACTCGTAGCTGAGCTTTGGCCGTATCGTATGGCGAAGAGCGTCTGTACGAGCGCCGGCGCGGTGATAGGTTCTGCCAAAAGTCGTCGTAAGGTCTGACGTCAACTTGTACAAAAACCTGTCCACATAACGCCCGCCGGGGTTTTCTTTGAGGAGGTACATGGTGCCACGCGGCGTAAATGCAGTATTCAGATCAAAATACCTGCCCGGGTTCAGGGGCAGTGATAGAGTGGGCTGTACGTCAAGCCTCTGGCCTGTAGTGCCCTTGGATCTTGAGAAGTTAATAAAAGAGACGTCGAGAGAGTGGTAGAGGGGCGTCCTCTTTATCTTCTTATCAGAGGCCGTAAGGGTTATCTCCGGCAATTTTCTAAGGGTAGTGGCGTCATCATCTATGAGCAGGTTATCAAAGAGCCTCAGCTCGGCAACAAGGCTGTATATAGACCAGTTTCTGCTTATGGAGACATTGCTCTCAACGCTCTCGATGCTCTTGTCTGATGATTCTCCAAAATCAAGAAAGTACTCGTCATCACTTACTACATTAACATCTGCGCGCACATTAAACCCCGCAGAGAGCCTCTCCGTATGATCAAGCTTCAGCTGCCACCTGTTGCTCCCGGCGCTCGCCGGCCTTGAGAGGTTGTTGCCGCCTTTTCGAAATTCCCTTACCCTCTCTATATCACGCTCCACAAAGTTGTAATAATAAAAGTTACCGTAACTCGTAGGCTTTCGTATATACCTGTACTCAAGACCGCCGCCAAAACCCCGTGCCGTCTCCACGTCAAGATAAAAGGTAGCATCTTTACTTCGTGATATGGCCCAGAAAAAGGCGTTATCAAAGACAACACCTCGCAGCTCGGAGTACCCGGGCTTTGGCATGAGAAAACCTGTCTGACGCTCTCTTTGCAGGGCTATACGGAGATATGGCGTATAGAGAACAGGGTGCCCCTTTACCCTGAAGTAGGCGTGTTTCGCCCGCAGGTATCCGCCGAGGTTAAGCTTGGCCTCTTTAGCGTAAAAACTCCATGCGCGGCTATGGGCCTTCGGCTTACAGTCGCAGGTGGAGTAGGAGATGTTCTTGCCCTCATAGCTGTCGGGGCCTGTCTTTCTAAGGGTATCGCCTGCGATATGGAGATTATCGGCCTTGTAGAATATCCTTCCATTGGCGATTACGGCAGTATTTTTTCTAAGATCAATCCAGAGGTCTCTACCGCGCACGGTATTACCGTCAATGTCGTATATAAGCGTCTTTCCCGCGGTACGGGCCTTTCCCGCGGCCACGTTCATTATCACGCCCTCTGTCTCCATAGTAACGCCTTGCTGAACAACAATGACATTACCGTTGGCGTAGTAAGTCTGCGCCTCCTTATCATAACTAAGATAATCGGCCGTTAGCTCAACAGGGGCGTCTTTATTAAAAAAACCCTTTTTCTTATCAGCGGCCCCTGCGGGCACTGCAATCAGGGCGCTAAAGAGGCATATAATGTATAAGAGGGCATAGGGCCCTTTTAGAAACCTCAATGAATTTATATTCCTTACAGTTTAATTAGATACCGGTATAGTCTTTACTAATAAAATACATGTCCTTTGTTCGGCCCCTCTCACCCAACGGCCTTACGGGCCGCTTCTTGTTGCCGAGCAAAAAAAACTCTAACCTCGCCTGCTACAAATACAGAGCCCGCTATAAGAAGAATCTCGCCTGTCCTTAGGCCATTAAGGGCCGAGGTTATGGCATTCGGCACCGTGGGCTCGCACTCGCAGTCCTCTCTTAACTCACCTGCCCTCTCCTGAAGAAGGGCCGCAGGGGCGGCCCGCTCAATAGCGGCCTCTGTAAATATGACACGACGGGCAAGGGGCAGCAGCGGAGTTAAGACGCCCTTAAGATCCTTATCCTCTGAGAGACCAATTACAAGAGTTATGGCGCGTGGCAAAGGGAAAAAATCTCTTATGGCGGCGGCAAGGGCAGATGCTCCCGCGGGGTTATGGGCGCAGTCCAACACAACAGGCGGCTTTGATGATATAAACTCAAACCTGGCGGGCCACTTAACAGACCGCAGCCCCTCTCTAATAACGGCCTCGTTAATAGCGGGGTAAACCCCACAAAGAACTTCAAGAGCCGCAATCGCAAGCGCCGCGTTCTTAAGCTGAAATGCTCCGCAGAGGCCAAGCTCAAGGTCATTTAAAGAAATACTCGGCCCACGATAATTAAAGCGGCCTTTAAAAATACCCTCTGCGGTGAACTCATGCCCGAGCCTCTCTGGAAGGACGCCTGTAACCTCAAGGGACTTTTTATTAATAACGTCAGCGGCCTTACCATCAAGAAGACCGGATATAAGAGGTACACCTTTTTTTATAATACCCGCCTTTTCAGAGGCGATATCCTCAAGAGTGAAGCCAAGAAAGGCTCTGTGGTCAACTTCTACATTAGTAATAACGGATACAAGCGGGGTAAGGACGTTAGTGGCGTCAAGAGCGCCCCCAAGGCCTGTCTCCAGGATAACCACCTCAGCCTCTTGCTCCTTGAAATAAAGGAAGGCCATAGCGGTAGTGACCTCGAAAAAAGTCGCCTCCAGACCAGACTCTTCTTTTAGCCTCTCGCGCGCCTCCAGAACAACAGACGCTACGCCAAGAAGGTCTTTATCGGAGATCTCCGCCCCGCCAAGCCTTATACGCTCATTAAACCTCACAAGGTGCGGCGAGGTGTAAAGCCCCGTTTTATAACCAGCCTCTCTTAGGACGGACTCTATCATAGCCGCCGTAGACCCCTTGCCGTTTGTTCCCGCTATATGAACGGCAGGTAAAGTCTTCTCAGGACTACCGAGAATTCTCAGAAGACCTTTAATACTATGAAGGCCGGGCTTTATGCCAAGTCCGG
>CAZEBZ010000068.1:4851-7954 GCA_964510775.1 uncultured Thermodesulfobacteriota bacterium | reverse complement strand
ACCTTTGTCCTAAGCCCCGCGCCTATGCCAACAAGCCTTGCCCTGCGGTTAATGTTATTTGGAATGACAACCTGCCCTACGGCGATTTTCTCCATTATATACTCCGGGCTTAAACCCTCGGCCTCGGCGACAGTCTTCATCTCTTCCGTTATAATTCCCTTTACAGCAGCCTCTACCTGTGTCATTTACTCTCCTCCAAACTACCTTTTATTTTGTTAGCCAAGCGCATAAAACCAGCGGCAAAAGCTGGGTTGCCGGCAAAATGAATATGAATATACGTGGCAAGTACGTTCCTGAATACATAACCGCCTGACTGCACCTCTTCTCCTGTTGCGGGGTGTGTGGCGGTAAAGACATTCTCCGTCCTTACCCTCTTACTCCTCATATCAGAGTAGCGAAACTCATGACCTCGAAGTCTTACGCCTTCTTCCAGGAAAGGACAGCCCTTCCGTACCAGAATATCTCTGTATCCAAGGGCTTTTCTCTTCTCGGAGATAGCGGTACTCCATTGAAAAATGCCCGCCATTGGGTGCGCCGAGCCCATAAGGTCTTTTAGCGTGCGGCCAAGGTACATAAGCCCGCCGCACTCGGCAAATATGGGCAGCCCCGCGGTGCCTGCTCTCTTAATATCATCTCGCATCGAGGTATTCGCCCCAAGCTCCCTCGCGTAAAGCTCAGGGTATCCGCCGCCTATGTATACTCCGCAGGCGCCTCTTGGCAGTGCCTTATCTCTAATAGGACTAAAGAAACGAATCTTAGCTCCAAGGTCTCTTAATATATCGAGGTTCTCCTCGTAATAAAAAGAAAAAGCGCTGTCACGCGCTACGGCAATAAGGGTTTTTTTAGCACCCTTTCGCGCAGGCTTTTGGGCCTTCAGCGCTGCTGCCTCTGTGTTTACCCCCCCGCCTCTGCCCTTCAAAGGCCTTATATCAACATTGGCCTCAACATAATCAGCGGCCTTTCTTACAGAACTTCTCCACCGCCTCTTATCACAATCGCTGCTCGTAACAAGGCCGAGGTGACGCCCCGGTATCTTAATGGCCTTATCACGGGGGATATAACCAAGCACCCTCGCCTTGACGGCGCTCTGCACGGCGTCTCTTAAGATATTAAAATGACCCTCACCTGAGACCTTATTAAAGATAATCCACCGTATATCTACGTCACTATCAAATTCGCAAAATCCCTTAACAGTAGCCCCTACACTTCTCGCGGCCTGTGCGCCGTTTACGACAAGAAGTACGGGCAGCCCCAGGACTTTAGCAAGGTGCGCCGTTGAGCCCTCCTCACTCACTCCATCCCTACCGTCAAAGAGCCCCATAACCCCCTCTACTACGGCGATACCGCTGCCCTTTGAGTGCGCCTTAAAAGTCTTTCTTACGCCCTCTACTCCCATCATCCACGTATCAAGGTTGTATGACGGACGGCGAAGCAAGAGGCTGTGGTGCCCGGGGTCGATATAATCAGGGCCCGCCTTAAAGGGAGAAACGTCAAGCCCTGCCCTTCGAAAGGCCTCCATAAGCCCAAGGGTAAGGGTAGTCTTCCCGTCGTCGCTCTTTGTTCCTGCTACTACAAATCCTCTCATATCAGTATAACTTCGTCTCGCCAAGGAGCTGATTAGGCCCGCCGTTAAGCATCTTTACTACGGCGATGCCGTCATGGAAATAATCTACTATATTAAGACAGCCATAGTCCTGCTCAAAGGAAAAGAACATATTTAGCTTTACGCCCATTACAGGGCAGAGTATTACACGATTCACGCCGCCGTGGGCAACAAGGCATATTGAGCCTCCCCTGTGCCTCTCTATCAGCCCCTTTAACTCCGGCAGCACACGGGCGCTAAGGTCATTCAGAGTCTCACCGCCCTCGATCTTGTCTGTAGCGAGGTTCTGAAAGGAAAAACCGCTGTCCTCAGGGTACCGCTCCAGTGCCTCCTCACGCGTCAGGCCCTCCCATCTGCCGAGGTGAAGCTCTCTCATGGCTGGCAGCGGCTTATGAGACAACCCCAACGCCTCGCCGATAATCCGCGCTCCCCTTACCGTCCTTGTAAGGTCGCTTGAGTACAGGGCGTCCATAGGCCTCTGCCTTAGAAATTCAGCGAGACTCTTCATCTGACCAACGCCCCTATCCGTTATATCCACGTCATGGTGGCCGTTGTAGCGGTACTCGTCATGGTTTTTCACCTCGCCGTGACGTATGAGATAAAGCCTTGTATATGCCATGGACTCTGACTGCATCTTATCACCCTATAGCTTAGTCGTAATTATTAATAAAAGAAGGAGAGACAAAACCTCGGAAATCTCTCCATGAAAACCAAAGACGTCGCCTGTTACTCCGCCAAGTCTTATCTTAAAAAAGACTGCCAAGATATATGCTGCGGCAATTATAAAACCTGCGATTAAGAGGGCCCAGAAGCCCAGCGAGTAAAAGAGTATGACCAGAGTTATAATAGTGGCGATAAAGAATTCACGGGGCCCTATCTTCGTAACAGCGCGTCCAAGCCCTCCCTCGGCCCGCGCATAAGGGGAAAAAGCGGCAAGGGGCACGATAGACCACCTGCCTGTTACTGGCCATAAAAAGAGCGCCGTAGTCAGAAACGCCGCTGGCATGGCGGCAAGAGCAAGAACCTTCAAAAAAATAATAAATACTGTAAAGATAACGCCAACGGCCCCTGCGTGAGAGTCGCTCATTATCCTAAGTCTATTCTCTTTATCCCCGCCGCCTGCGAGACCATCTACTGTATCCATAAAACCGTCAAGGTGAAAACCCCCGTTTGTAAGGGTAAGCACGAGGACGAGAATACAAGCGAGCAGGGCGCCGTCAAACCATTGCCTTAAAACAAGGCCGGTGACTACGAGTATAACTCCCTGCACACCCCCTACAAGTGGGTAGTAGGCAACAGAGCGCGTAATGTCCAACTCGCTAACATCGCCGCCCTTCCATAGAGGTATAATCGTCAGAAACCGTAGGGCAAGTAAAAATCGTCTCACTTTAAACAACCTCTCTTACTTTCTTTTAGAAAAAAGAAAGTAAGCAAAGAAAACCAATGGTTAATTCGAAACAACAGAGGCATAAATTCACACTGCAAAAACTTACAACCAAC
>CAZEBZ010000068.1:0-4751 GCA_964510775.1 uncultured Thermodesulfobacteriota bacterium | reverse complement strand
GCATAAATTCACACTGCAAAAACTTACAACCAACAAAGCGTCAAAGAACATTCAAAACACTTTCTCTTAGAAAAAAGAAAGTAAGCAAAAAAAACCAACGGTTAATTCGAAACAACAGAGGCATAAATTCACACTGCAAAAACTTACAACCAACAAAGCGTCAAAGAACATTCAAAACACTTTCTCTTAGAAAAAAGAAAGTAAGCAAAAAAAACCAACGGTTAATTCGAAACAACAGAGGCATAAATTCACACTGCAAAAACTTACAACCAACAAAGCGTCAAAGAACATTCAAGAAACTTTCTCTTAGAAAAAAGAAAGTAAGCAAAGAAAACCAACGGGTAGATAAAAAATCTATCTCGTCATGAAAAAAATCACTGGCCATTATCCTCAGATACTCCCGCCTCGGAAAAAGTAGCCATCTCGTTATATATCTTCAGTCCTGCCTCTATCATCGTCATGGCCAGTGCCGCACCCGTACCCTCGCCAAGCCTGAGACCAAGGTCAAGAATAGGCGTGGCGCCGAGACGCTCCAGCATTATGGTATGGCCTCTCTCAACGGATTTATGGGCATAAAAGAGATACTCCCCCACCTTTGACTCAAGCTCAAAGGCCGCGAGCGCCCCTGCCGTAGAGATAAAACCATCAACTACTACGGGAACACGCATTGAGGCAGCGCCGATTATAAGCCCGGCGATACCGGCTATCTCAGGGCCGCCTACCTTACAGAGCACATCAATAGCGTCAGCAGGGTTCGGGGCATTAACCCTCAAGGCGTCCTCGATAACGGTAACCTTGTGTCTCCTTACCTCCTCATTAACGCCCGTGCCCATGCCCGTAACCTCAGCAGGTGCGCGCCCCGTAAAGGCAGCCACAATGGCGCTTGAGGGCGTAGTATTGGCGATACCCATATCACCTGTGCCAAATATTACCCCATCACCTCCGTATTCGCGGGCAAGGTTTATGCCCACCTCAATACACTGCTTCGCCTCATCACGTGTCATAGCCGGGCCTTTTCGAATATTGGCGCTGCCCCTCATCACCTTTCTCTCAATAAGACCATCAGGTGAGGTGAAATCACAGTTCACACCAATATCCACAACAGCCACCTCGGCGCCTGCGTGACGGGCAAGTACGTTTATCCCGGCTCCGCCCCGTAAAAAGTTCAAGACCATCTGCTCCGTCACCTCAGGCGGATAGGCCGAGACGCCCTCGGCTGCGACGCCGTGATCAGAGGCAAATGTAAAAATAATTTTTTTGTTTATTACGGGCCGCGGCTTTGCGCTTATGGCAACAAGCCTCTTTGCTATTTTCTCAAGGCGACCAAGACTGCCCCGCGGTTTTGTAAGGCTGTCAAGCCTCGCCTGAGCATCTATTAAAAGTCCATTCTCCACGGCCTCTATTGCCTGAAGGCTCTCTTCAATAATTCCCATTAGTCTAAACTCTCCTCAGATAAATTTTACTTAAGCCTTGCCGGCAGACCGGCTGTAATAAAGTATACATCTTCAGCACAAGCAGCCATAGACTGATTCATAAGCCCTGATAAATCGGCGAACCTTCGCGCCAGCGCGTTCACCGGTGTAATACCTCCGCCAACATCGTTGGATACGGCGACTACGGCTGCGGCACAATCCCTCATGGCAGCAGCAAGGTCTTGTACACGGCTCAAAATCACCTCATCATCAAGACCAAGCTCCATGAGGTTTGTAAGCCAGAGGGTGAGGCAATCCACGAGGACTACTGAACCGCTCTTTATGGAAGTTAAACACCCCGCCACCTCAAGAGGTTCTTCAAGCGTACTCCACCTCTCGCCCCTCTCTTGCCTGTGCCGTACTATCCTCTTCTCCATCTCGACGTCAAGGGGCGTTGCCGTAGCGATAAAAACAGCGCTGCCATCTGCAGCCTCGCAGAGAGTGCGGGCAAAGCTGCTCTTACCGCTCCTTACGCCGCCAAGAACGAGGGTGAAACCTGTAGACTTAAGACCTATACTCAAATCACAGCCCCAGACGTTAAAAAATTAATAATCAAAACCCTCTCTCGCGCCTATACCTGCGTCAAAGGGATGCTTTATCTTGAGCATCTCAGTAACGTAATCAGATATACGCACAAGCTCCGGCGGGGCGTCGCGGCCCGTAAGGGCCACCTCCAGCTCCCGTGGGCGGGCCTCTAAAAAGTCCATAAAATCCCCAAGGGGTATCCACCCGCCCTTCAGGACGGACATAATCTCGTCAAGTACAAGGAGATCGAAGCCGCCCTCGGCGACAGAGTGCCTCACCGCAGCAAAAGTCCCTGTAGTGGCCTTTGCAACTGCGGCTGCGTCTGTCTTTGTCCCTGTAAAAAAAGGATGCCTGCAGTTTGAACGCAGTACCTTAACTCTATCTGAGAGATAATTATCAAAAGAAAACTTCTCACCAGAGGGCGCGCTGTCTTCTTTAAAAAACTGCACAAATAAGACCTTTAACCCGTGACCTGCGGCCCTTAGGGCAAGTCCCGCTGCCGCAGTAGTCTTACCCTTGCCATCGCCTGTATATATATGAATAAGCCCTTTTTTCATTTTTTTTAGCTCCAAAAAAACTATAAATTATTAGAGAGAGACTAACGCAGAGAGAGAAAGAGCAAAAAAAAACCACCCCTCTATACTAAGGGATGGCCACGGCCTTTATTAAGATAACAGAGGCAATTACTATATCGCCGCCTCTTAAACCACCTTGCTCTCGCTCGTAAGCGCGAGATTGCGAAATCTGCCAAATATCAGCTTCACAATTTACCCACTTACCGTGCGGCCCCTGATATGCCCCTAATGATATAGAGATTAAAGGGTACAAACGGGCTCCAGCCCTCTCCCTCGAAGGACTATTGCCTGTTTAACAGGGCAGGCTCACTCAACCGGGCAGGTCTCCTGGCTCGCGGGTCTTCCGAGTCCTTTTGCCTTCCCGGCCTACATGGCCAGTGGCATCGTTAAAGACCTCGTCGCCGCTTACAGTTGCGGGGCAGCTCCCGATTTTAACGGGATTCCCTCATGAACTACATAAAACATAAAACCCAGTCTATCTTAAATATTTTTATCAACTCTTACAAAATACCAACTTTCGCACCACGGGGTCAAGGCAATTTATAAAATACCCCCCCTTTAACCAACAAATAATCAGATAAACCTTTGACACAACACATCTAATAGTATAGACTATTTTCTCACTTGAACGATTATTCTCATTTTTAACCCTTAGATGGGAAAAAGATGGAACATCTCAACAATATGACCACTGCATGGGTAGGTTTTGTCTGCCTAACCCTCTTCGTCTCAGCCTATATCCTCGTCATCTTAGAGGATAAGATACACCTTCGTAAATCAAAACCAGTCTTGCTCTTCGGCTGCATCATGTGGATGCTCATCGGCATTTACGAGGTAAGCGTAGGCGGCAGCGGCGCTGAACATCACGTTAAAGAACTTGCTGAAGAGATAGCGGAGCTATTTTTCTTTGTCTTCGTGGCCATGATCTATATTAACACACTGCAGGAAAGACTCGTCTTTGAATCCCTCAGATCATGGCTCCTAAAAAAAGGCTTTACCTACGGCAAACTCTTCTGGATAACAGGCGCCCTCACCTTCTTTCTGTCACCAGTTGCCGACAACCTTACAAGCGCCCTTGTAATGAGTACCGTCGTAAGCACCGTTGGAGGTAAGAACAAACGTTTTATCGTAGCGGGTTTTGTTAACGTAGTGGTTGCCGCAAACGCAGGAGGAGCATGGAGCCCCTTTGGCGACATTACTACCCTTATGGTATGGACGTCGGGCAAGGTGGAGACCCTGCAGTTTCTAACCCTCTTTCTGCCATCCATCATAAACTGGGCAGTACCGGCGGCGATACTCTACATGTTTGTTCCAAAAGGAACGCCCACCGGCAGCGATGAAGAGGTAAGAATGAAATCAGGGGCGCGGTTCATGATCTTCCTTGGTTTCTTCACCATTGCCACGGCCGTAACCTTCCATCAAGCCCTCAAACTTCCGCCCTTCCTCGGCATGATGACGGGCCTTGGGCTGCTCATGTTCACGGGATACTTTTTAAAGAAAAAGACGAACAAGAAAACTACTGAAGAGCAATTTGATATATTCCGCAAGATAGAGAATGTTGAGTTTGATACCTTGCTCTTTTTCTTCGGCATTATCGCGGCCGTCGGTGCCCTGCAGTACATAGGATACCTTGTGCTGCTTAACCATACGCTCTACGGAGGGTTCGGCCCAACTGTGGCAAATATCGCCATAGGCGTTTTCTCCTCAATAGTAGACAACATCCCTCTCACTTACGCCGTTATCCAGATGGATCCGAACATGGGAGTGAACCAGTGGCTCCTTATAACCCTAACGGCCGGTACAGGCGGAAGCCTTCTTTCAATAGGCTCGGCCGCCGGAGTTGGATGTATGGGAGTTCGTAGAGATATGTACACCTTTGTAGCCCATATGAAGTACGCCCCTATAGTGGCCGTGGGATACGCTGCAAGCATAGCCGTATGGTATCTTGTAACATCGGTTCTGCTTTAAAAAAATCCTACATTTACACTCTATATCAACACGCTAATCGTAAAAATCTTCCACTTATATCCCGTAACCCTTTAGCCCATCATCACCAACAAGCCCCTACTCCGCCTGCCCATCGCAGAGTCTCACTATCTGCTCCCTGACATTTTTTCGCTTAACCCCCTTAAAGGCTATCTCAATAAGCCTTATGAGGTCACGCCGCTCATGAGTTGTC
>CAZEBZ010000067.1:0-8111 GCA_964510775.1 uncultured Thermodesulfobacteriota bacterium | reverse complement strand
TATTGGCCGCACAAAAAACCCCCTTTCTACACTGCTCACAAGCTGCGTATCTCTACGGCACTTATTTATTAAGCGTAAAGTTGCAATTACATAAAAGGTATTGTATATTTCAGCTAAGAATAGACATAAAGATAAAGCGGGAAGCAAGGCAGATTTTGGCCTCACCAAAAAAAATCTCTGGAGGATCTCACCATGCTGGGAACTATTATAATCGCTATAATCGTCGCTGTGGCCGCAGTTCTTATACAGGAAAAAAAGCTGAGAAAAGACTTTGAGCTTGACCGCGGGGTTATGCGCACAGACCGCATGGCTGAGGACGTTGCGAGGCGTATCCTTGATGATGAGAGATTAGGTAAGGCCGCAGAGAGCGGCGAGGAGTTTACGGCGGAGAGAGTAGTGCGGGAACTGCTTGGCTCAGAGCGCTGGAAAAAACAACGTTCATTTAAGACTATCAAGGGCCGCATCGGAGGCTTTGAAGACGATGAGCTTCGGAAAATCCTTGTACGCGCCGGAGCCATACGCTTTAAGGGTCAGGGCGACAGCGAGCTATGGGGGCTGATGAGCAGAAATCAGGACAACCTGTAAAAAAGCTCTTTGCCTTAAAATAACCTTATTCATAACAAGGCGAAACGATACCCCTGATAATATCAGAGAAGGTAACTTCAAAACCCCATATCAGAGACAAGGGGGTTAATAGATAGGCGTACCCCCCCTGCTTCCCATTCACCTCTATTGCACACCTGCCGCATTTAACGGCACATCGACTACCGCCGGCGCGAGACATAACTCATCAGTACAGGCCTGAACGCGCAGGCTTAGCTCAGGCGCGTTAGCAGAAGCCCCCTTTGAGAGAGACGCCCTCACTCTGACAGTACCGCTGTAAACGGCAATACCCTCAGGTGCAAAGCCGGCCTTCAAGGTCTTTGCCGGCGGATACTCTACGCGAACTTCGCCATGATCTTTTATAATAAGCTCCGTAGGCACAAGATAAGGTGCTGATGCGGGGTTGGCATTAACGTGATAACCATCGTCTATCTTCATAATGATAACGAGTTCATCGCCCTTGCTTGAGGTATCCCAGTGTGCCGAGGCATGGATATGCCCGGCAGAACCATTATGACTCTCTTTTACAGAGTGCGCCGACGAAGCAACCACACCTCGTGCCCTCACTTTCATAAGGGCCGCACGAGAACCCTCTTTACTAAGGGAGGACAGAAGATAACCCCACTCTGATGGACGGTCATTAATACGCCCTTGTAGGGGAGTAAGGGCTCGAAGGGCGGCGGTACCATAACTTACCTTATCTGTACTTACAAAAAGATCAAGCAAGAGGTCTATTGCCGCGCTATGGCCGCCGGGCCTAATCGAATCTCCCGCTGCCGGCGGTGTAAAGAGCAGGCCGCTGCTCCTGCGGCTCGCAGTAAGGGCGCCACCTGCCGATGTGAAGCGTTTTAGCATCGAGTCGGTTACCGACCTTGCGCGTCGCAGCCACCGAGCCTCACCTGTGCTGTGATATAACCTCATAAAGGCACTGCCGAGCAGGGCGTAATCATCAAGAAAACCCGCACCGCCGAGGTGACCATGAAAGACCTGATGCCTTAACTCCCCTGTCTTCTTATCAAAACTCTCGCTCCAGAGCCACTCGGCCGTTCGAAGAGCCGTAACCCCAAGCGCAGAATCACCCAAGACATCGCCTGCACGGCTAAAGCCCATAATAACAAGGGCGTTGTCTGCGGTAACGATTTTCTCATCACGAGAGGGCTGGAGGCGCAGATCCCGCCTTGCAAGGAGCTTTTTCCTCATGGGAGCGAGGGCCCTTACCAACTCGGCAAGGGCAGCGGGGTTATCCGCCGCATCAGCCCCGGCAGGCTTTATCCGTAAGACTTCGCCCGAGGCCTCCTTATGGCCGGGCCTTGGACTCGGCATAGGCACAAGGGTATATAGGCTGAAAAAACGCTCTGCCTTCACCTTACCAAGTATTGATTCTATCTGCTCCCTCGTCCACAGGTAGCTTGCGCCCTCTACGCCCTCGACCTCGGCATCCTGGGCAGTATAAAATCCTCCTCCCGGGGCCTCCATCTTATTTTGTAAATACTCAGCGGTACGCAAGGCCGTCTCGCGAAAGAATGGATTTTTAGTAATCCCGTAAGCCTCGGCATAAAGCCCAAGAAGCTCTGCGTTATTATAAAGCATCTTCTCAAAATGGGGTATCGACCATGTAGTCTCTGTACTATAACGGTGAAAACCGCCGCCGAGTTGATCCATGAGACCGCCGCGGGCCATAGCCGAGAGCGAGTGTACAACCATCTGTAAAGATTTTTTATGCTTTTTATCACGATACGCAGCAAGATGCATCATCAAGAGAGGCGCTTTTGGAAACTTCGTGCCCATGCCGCCAAAAAAACCTCCCTCTACGCCATCAAACTCCTGCTCCGACTCGGCGATGGCCTTATCGAGCCACGCCGCTGTATCCGGCGCAGCACCGCCCAGAGAGTGAGTTTCGCTCTCCATCTGCCCCAGCCTCTCATACACACGGGCCGCCGCGGCATTAACGTCAGCACGACGTTTAATCCATGCCTCATGAAGGCCGGTTAAGATAGTAATAAATCCCGGACGCTCTGCCTTGTCTCTTGGCGGGAAATAACTTCCGGCATAAAAAGGCCTTAACTTCGGTGTAAGAAAAAGATTATTGGGCCAGCCTCCGTGGCCGGTCATAAGCTCCGCAGCGAGCATATACATGGCGTCAAGGTCAGGGCGCTCCTCTCTATCCACCTTGATATTAACAAACCACTTGTTCATCAGCTCCGCTATACCAGGGTCTGAGTAAAGCTCACGCTCGGCTACATGACACCAGTAACACGTAGAGTAACCAATGGAGAGGAATATGGGCTTATTCTCTCGCCGAGCCTTTTCCAGGGCCTCATCGCCCCAGGGAAACCAGTCCACGGGGTTATGTGCGTGCAGCAGCAGGTAAGGATCGTGACTCTTTATTAATCGATTTACATGAGATCTTTTTAGATTAGCGGCCTCTTGCGCACCCCTGGCACTTAGACCACGCAGGGAAAAGACCTCTATAAGGGAGAAAATCAGCAAAGTACTTAGCAAAAGCCGAGGTAATTTTGAGTCAAGCCGGTAAAGAGGGGATTTGCCTGTAGCGGTATAATCAGCCATAAGTACACCTTAGTACACCCGTTAAAAACCCCTTGGAATAACCGTGCGAATTAAGGCGTTAAAAGAGCGGAGCAAGAGGGCGGTGCCTTAATTAAAAATATCACTTAAGGGCAGCTCTTTTTTAAATAATATGTAATCAGAGGTAGAGCTGTTCTTATGGGCCTCCTCAATCTGCTTCTTAATCTTACCTGTAGTTTCTTGAGTGAGGTAATACTCATAAAACCTCTTATAAAACTCATCGGGGTAGACAACTGCCGTAAAGACAACGCTCTTTGCACCTGCTGTTTTTTTCAGGGGATAATCAAAGACAAAAGTCTTTAAGGGGGCTATCCTTGTATCAAAAATTTCCTCGCTAAGGTCAAGGGCCAGCCTTCGGCCTATATACTTAACCCTTACTGTGCCCTTTAGGGGAGAGCCTGCATTATCAGTCAAGAAACCCTTTACGACTATAAGGGGCGTAGCGTATGTGGGGTAGTAGTGGCCCGTACCATTATTGGTAATAGTAAGGCGCGCAGCCGTCGCCTCTTTTTTCTTAACTCCAGATAACTCTACTGCAATGCCGCTCCTTGCCATCTCTGCATCGTGAATACCCCTGAAGAGGTGGCGTCTTCCCGGCATATGGCAGCTCTGGCAGACAATACCTGCACGCCCAAAGGCGCTCTCCTTCCACTCCGTGAATGTATTTACAAGGAGTCTGCCATTTAAGCGGAAACCCTCTTTTAGCTGATGACAGGCGGCGCAGAACTCCGCTTCTTCGAAAAAACCCTCACGCCTCGTCTTGTGCCCTGTCCCGGCGCCCTTTTTAAGGCCATTTAAGAGCGGGGCCACGGGCCCCGCAACCACCTCGCCCCGCGCGTGGCATACGGCGCAGCTTACACCGGTAAGCTTTAATGACTCATCATACTTATTGTTTAAGACAAATACCCCCTCTCTAAGAGCCTTGCCCTTATCTATAATAACCTCTGACTGCGCTGATAACGGGGCGTGACAAAAATAACAGGCCCGCGCCGTCTCGGGGTCTGTGAGAGGGTCGAGCTGAAACAAAAGCCCCGGCCCCATACTCCTGCCGTGAAGAGAGCCGCTCCACTCCCCAAGCTTCTCTATATGACACTGACCGCAGCTCTTTGGCGAGAGGGCTTTTGATGTAAGAGAAGGGTGAACTTTGACGGGGCGCTGCCAGTGCGTTGCAACCGTACCCCCTCCCCCCGTAGCAGGGGAGGAAGAGGCGATGATTACAAGAAAGATAAGTGCTGTAAATCTCAAAAATTGAATGGGAAAAACCCTCCTACTTCATGGAGCATGGGTTTTTCATACTGCATGGGTTTCTCTTCATGGAGCAGGGGTTTTTCATGCCGCATGGATTCTTTCCGTGCTTGCCGTGAGCGGCCTGCCCGCTCATAATAGCGACGTAAGCCCCGAGGGCCGTCATCTCCTGAGAGTTCCAGGCCAGTGGCGCCTTACCCTTCATAGGGTTAAGGACGCAGTAGTTTATCATCTGATCCATCGTCACTATGTCATTTGGCATCTTTACATACTTTGGAAATGGTTTTCTCTTCAGCCCCGCGCCCTTTGGATGGCATGTGCTGCATGAGACGCCTGCCGTGCCAAGAGAAGTATCCCTCCAGAGTTTTTTCGCCATTTTGCGAAGGGCCTTTCTGCCCTTTATGGCCTTGGCTCTAAGGGGAATGGCAGTAGAGGCGGCGCATGGGTTTGCAGAGCAGGGATTACCCATACTGCAGGGATTAGCCCCTCTCATGGAGCAGGGGTTGGCGGCACATGGGTTTTTCATTGCGCAGGGATTGCTCATAGAACATGGGTTCTTAGCCCTTGCCATCATCACCCCTTCAGCCTGCGCGGAAGAGAAGGATAAGGCGGCAAAGACCGCAATGACGACAACAGCAAACAAAAGACCTAATCTACTCCTAATCATATTATTCTATCCTCCTCTCAAGTATAGTTTAAAAAAGACTCTACCACTTATTAGAGCATGGGTTCTTCATGCTGCATGGGTTATGCATACTGCAGGGGTTTTTCATAGAGCAGGGATTCATCTTCATGGAGCATGGATTATGCATACTGCAGGGGTTTTTCATAGAACAGGGATTCATCTTCATGGAGCAAGGATTATGCATACTGCAGGGGTTTTTCATGGAACAGGGATTCATCTTCATGGAGCAGGGATTATGCATGGCGCAAGGATTGGCCTTCATACTGCATGGGTTCGCGGCGCATGGGTTCTTCTTCATTGCGCAGGGGTTCTCAGTCTTTGCAGGATGTTTACCCATAGCAAGCAGCATTCCCTCTGCCGAGGCCGGTTGAATTGAGATAGCGGTAAAGGCTAAAAATACCAAGAGGCCCATTAAAATACTTAGTCTTTTTTGCATCTTTCAAATCCTCCTTTTATCTTTCTGTCTGGGTTGAACTACGGTTTATACTACTGAAAAATCTCCCGATAATTTTTCAAAACTTTTTTTAAAGAAAGAAAAAACCTCAACATCAGACCTTTCTAACAAAAAAAACTCTTAAACCCATGACTAAAAGACTGCCTTTTTCACTGAAGGTTTAAGTATAGCAGTCATTCTTCACACTGGCAAGTAAGGGAGAGATACATGTAGAGAAGGGTTTTTTTACTATCCCCGCCTCTACCTCACCACCCTTACAAGCCCCATCATGATGGGATGTATGGTGCAGTAATAGGGATAACTTCCCTCTTCTGTAAAGACGTGTCGAAAGCTGCTATCCTTACCGTAACTGCCCGAGTGAAACCTTCCGTCAGGGTTGGTGCTTCTGCTAACCTGGCGCGCCCTTCGCCCCGAGACAACGCTCCCGCTCGTTACATCATGTGAGAATGGGTCGTCATTTACCCAGCGCACCGTAGTGCCGGGTTTTACAGTTATCTCGGCAGGCGAAAAAGCAAGGTTTGATATATGAACAACCACTACATCTTCGGTGCCCGCGGCAAGGGCCGTACTGCCAGCCGTCATTACAAGGGCGCTAAGAAGAACCGCCGAACACAAACTCTTAAAGATCTTCTTATTCTTCATTTTTTCACCCCCCTCTGCTGCTGTAAGAAAGAGTGGAGGGGAGATGTTTTCTCTCCCCCCTCGCCGCTCTTAATGGGAAGTTCTCAAGGCCTACTCCCAGATAACCTTCTCCCACATGAGATGCACAAACTTCTTAAAGGGCGGCAGATAGCCCTTTGTTTTTTCTCCCATGGGATGGGCCACATAATGTATCTGTATGCCGTGTTTATTGTATACGCTTCCGGGGTACTCATTTATGTTCATTGGCCCCTTAAAGTCCACCTTACCTGTCGCAGGGTCACGTACCTCTTCTGTTACCATAAGGTGTGCAGGCCCTGTCCAGGCGAGCTTACCGTTGTGATAGACCTTTGCCGGGCCCCACGTGGCCACATAAGTCCAGACCTGCGGCAGTACAGGCGGGCTCAGCTTTACATCCACATCGCCGCCTGTGGCTCCATGAAGGTTTACATCTGTGGCTACCTTCTTGAATTTTTTCTGCACTATCTTCCACGTGCCGTCAGAGCCCTTAAAAGTAGCGACGATAAGCCCTGAGTTCTGCGCTGGAGAGAGCTCAATCTTTATCTTTCCATCACCATTTATCTTGCAGCTTCCGTCATAACAGAACCTGTTCCTGCTCTCATGTTTACCTATCTGATAAGCGGGCTTGGTACCTATCATACTCACAGTATCTTCTGTGGCATAAACAGGCGCAGACAGGGAAGTCGCGATAAAGGACGCTGCCATAAGGGCCGCTGCGGCTATTGAAGTTCTTTTATATATCTTCATCACCATCTCCTCCTCTTATTTTATGTGTACATGTCTTTTTACGAGAGCCCTTATTACCGGGTTTTGTCTTTTTTCTGTTCTTCAGAGAAATACCGTCTTTAAGTATCTCCCCTTTTTTGAGAATAATACACTCTTCCGGCTCTTCGCCGGAGAAAGCATCGGGGGATCTTTTCCTCTCATGCTTATTCTCCATAATTAAGTTATACAAAATATAAAACTTGATTTATGTAAGGAGGCTTACAAAGAAAGGGGTACCGGCTCAAGCCTCAGAGCGAAGGATAAAATGCTTGCCGTCAAGAACAAGGCGTCCGTCCCTCTTGAGGTTATTAAGCTCAAGGGTGACAGTCTCTCTTGTAGCGCCGATAAGGTTGGCTATTTCCTGATGAGATAAATGAAGGGTTATCTTTACTCCGGCGGCAGTCTCCTCGCCGTACTTCTCGCCAAGATCTCTGAATAAAAAGAGGATACGCGTGCGCACGTCTTGAAAGATAAGGTTCTCAAGCCTGCTCTCCACCTTTCTAAGACGCGTACCAAACCACTTTGTAATACATAGCGAGACCCCGGGGTTCTCGGAGATGAACATCTCAAAATCACGCTTTCCAATGGCGCAGATAAAGGAATCCTCAAGGGCCTCGGCACTCGTCTCTCTCTCTGATTCTCCTGCGAGGGCCAGCTCTCCAAACATATCCCCGGGCTCAAGAATATCAATGGTAAGCTCTTTACCCTCCTCAGTAAGGCGAGTTATCTTTATCCTGCCCTCTTTGAGAATATATATCTTCTCGGCAGTATCTCCCATGCTGTAGATAAAACTCTTCTTCTTAATATTTACGGGCCGAAGCATAGACGCCATGGCGGCACGCTTATCTTCAGGCATGGCTGAGAAGAGCTTATTGGTGCTTATGTACCAAAGAGTAGTTTTGCGCATTATGTCCTTTGTTTTGTAAGTAAAGTATGTCAGGATTATAGAAGAAATACAAATTTTTTTATCAGACGACGCCCAGCCACAGCCTCCTACCCCGGGGGGCACACAGTGGGTTACTTGCTCATTAAGGAGAAAATATCATGGATTACAGAAGAAGATTATCCTTTTTGACCCTTATGCTCTTCTTTACCTTTCTCGCCGCTGTTATT
>CAZEBZ010000066.1:0-8142 GCA_964510775.1 uncultured Thermodesulfobacteriota bacterium | reverse complement strand
AACAAAGACCCTCTCAGGCGGCGAGATTCAGAGAGTAAACCTTGCCACACAGCTGGCCTCATCCCTTACAGGCGTATTATACGTCCTTGACGAGCCCTCTGTGGGGCTGCACCCCGTTGACATAGAGGCCCTGAAGGCTCAGATGAAAAAACTCTCCTCGCGAGGTAATACCATCGTTGTTGTGGAGCATGAGAGTGAGTTAATCAGGACCGCCGATTATATAGTAGAGCTTGGCCCCGGCGCAGGCGAGCTTGGAGGGCGCGCCGTTTTTACAGGTGATACTGAAGAGTTTTTAAGAGAAGGGCAGACCCTTACGGCCTCGTACCTTACAGGAAGGTCTTCAATAAAGGTGCCGCACTGGAGACGAAGAGGCAGCGGTAAATCCATTACCCTCGAGGGTGCAAGAGGCAACAACCTCAAGGGCGAGAGGGTAAGCATCCCTCTAAAGACCCTTACATGCGTAACAGGGGTATCGGGTTCGGGCAAGAGCACGCTTATCATCGAGACCCTATACAGGGCCCTTGCGCCGCGTTTTTCCATAAAGGCCGAGAGCGCCCTGCCCTTTACCGCCCTGCACGGCGGCGGCGATATACGGGGGCTGCAGCTAGTGGACCAGGCCCCCATAGGCCGTACGCACAGGAGCATACCCGTTACATACATAGGGGCCTTTGACGGTATTAGGAAACTCTTCGCAAGAGAACCCCTCGCCCGAGCCGCGGGGTGGAGCGCCGGGCACTTCTCCTTTAATGTCCCCGGGGGCAGATGCAAGGCCTGCAGAGGTGAGGGCTCTGTAAAGCTGGAGATGTACTTTCTTCCAGATGTATATATAAAGTGCGCCAAATGCGAGGGAAGGCGCTTTAGCCGCTCGGCGCTAAGGATAAAACACAGGGGTCTCAATATTAGCGATGTACTGAATATGACCTTTGACGAGGCCTCGCGAGTCTTAAGGGCAAATAAAGACCTCCATAAGAGGCTAACTGCCGTAGTAGACGTGGGGCTGGGGTATCTGCGTCTCGGCCAGCCCGGGCCCACACTCTCTGGCGGAGAGGCGCAGAGGATAAAGATCGCCAGAGAACTATTGAAGGGAGGCGCCGAGGATACTCTCTACATACTTGACGAGCCCACAACAGGGCTTCACACAGATGATATCAAGAGGCTCCTCGGCCTCCTTGGAAGGCTCGTGGACAGCGGCAACACAGTGCTGATTATAGAACATAACATGGAGGTAGTTAAGACGGCGGACCATGTTATAGACCTTGGGCCGGGCAGCGGCCCGCAGGGGGGCAAAATTATCAGCTGCGGCCCGCCTGAGAGCGTGGCAAAGGCAGCGGGCAGCGTTACAGCGCCCTTTCTTGCTAAGGCCCTCGGCCTTTAGTAATTAAAAAAACTCTGAAAGAGAGCAAAAGCCTTTTAACTTGACACCTAAGAGATAAAGCATATAATAACTATCTATAATAAAAACAGTCTATTCTCACCATAAAGAGCCTGATTACAGAATGGCCGGTGCGAGATACTGTTTACTATAGTCTGTAATGAGTGTTATACTATTTGGTAGGACTTTTTTCCCTAAGGGTGAGTCTTATTGAAAAACCATCGTCTTAAAAGACAGAACCGCAGGACGCCTTAAAGAGGCGCCTCTGCCTTAAAAAGAGTTTTTTATGAAAAAAATTAAAAAAATTGTATTTGTAGAACCAAAACCACCGGATCTTCATGTCTTCGCAAGGATGCCTCTTCCAAGGCTCGGCACAGTGCTTCTCGGCACAACTCTGCAAGAACAGGGCTATGAGGTAAAGACATATATAGAGGTTGTAGGCGAGCTTGATATCGAAGATATCCTTACGGCAGATCTCGTTGGTATCTCCTCCATCACCTCTACCTCGGCGCGCTCCTACGAGCTGGCAAAACTCGTAAAAGAAGCTGGCATACCTGTATTCATGGGCGGCCCTCATGTGACGTTCCTTCCTGACGAGGCCCTTGATTACTGCGATTACGTCATGCGCGGTGAAGTTGACGATATTATACTGGACTTTATAAAGGCTATGGAGACAGGTAAAGGCTTTGACGCCATCCCCGGTATTGTATTCAAAAAACCTGACGGCACTATCTTCAAGAATAAGACCGTGCCTTTTTGTAAAGACGTTAATACCATACCCGTACCTGACTTCACCCTTATGGGCGGTTTTGATAACGACCCCTACAAAAAGCTCTGTATTACCCCCATTATGACATCACGGGGCTGCCCCTATGACTGCAACTTCTGCTCCGTAACCTCCATGTTCGGGCGCAAATACCGTTTCCGTAAGACCGAGCTCGTACTTGAGGAACTGCGAAGAAACAGAGACGGCGGCGGCAAATGGGTATTTTTCTATGACGACAACTTTGTTGCCAACAAGAAAAGGACAAAGGCTCTGCTAAAAGCCATGATCGCCGAGGGACTTACGCCCAAGTGGACGGCACAGGTGCGCGTGGACGTAGCCAAAGACCCTGAGCTAATGGATCTTATGAAACAATCAGGCTGCCATACCGTATACATCGGCCTTGAATCCGTAAACCCCGCTACCCTTGAGGTCTACAATAAGAACCAGACAGTTGAGGACATTGAGTGGTGTATAAATAAACTGCACGAAAACGGCATACGCATACACGGCATGTTCGTCTTTGGCTCCGATTATGACAATATAAGCACCATACACGACACCGTACGCTTCGCCAAGAAGAACGACCTTGAGACCGTTCAGTTTCTCATACTCACGCCGCTGCCAGGCACAGGTTGTTATAAAGACCTTGATGACGCCGGACGTATCGTCTCCAAAGACTGGAGCCTCTATGACGCTCACCATGTAGTATTTACGCCCAAGCACATGAGTTACTACGAGCTGCAGTCAGAGACTATTCAGGCCGCCCGCAGGTTCTACTCCATTCCCCAGATATTAAAGCGCGCGCTAAGGCTTGACCTCTTCAACGTCTCCCTGAAGGCATACGGAAGAAGCGTAACAAAACGGTGGATTAAGGGTAACCAGGGCTTTTTGGAGCGCACAAAGAAACTTACAAGCGCCGGGAAAGTCGTAGAGACTATGGCAAAAGACACGGCTGACGATATCAAACTAAAATTCAGCCAGATAAAACCCGTCAGGACCGCCCACTCCAAGCCTCACTAATACCGGACACAGGGGATCTTTTATGGGAAAGATATCCACATGGATTTTTCTCTCCATTCTGCTATGCCCGGGGTTAACCCCCCTGGCAATTGCAGGGTTTGCGGACAATTGTCCCCGCAACCATTACGGCCCTGTTGCCGAGGTATGTCCCAATACACTCCGCGGCGCCCATATGTTACTGCCTCTGCCGGTGGCCCATATGACTCTCGGTACACAGAACGCCTACTTTGATAATCTCGCAGGCGGAGTGCAGGAAGATGAGACCCTCCCCGCTGTACCCATTATTGTAAACAACAGCGTAGAATCCTTTATCAAGTACTTCCAGACAAGCGGACGCCGCACCTTCCATAAGTGGCTCATACGAATGGGCGGATACCAGAGACTCGTTGAGGAGACACTTCGCGATGAGGGGCTGCCTGAAGACCTCTTTTACGTAGCCCTCATTGAGAGCGGCCTAAACCCTCGGGCAAGGTCAGGTAGAAGGGCCGTAGGCATGTGGCAGTTTATCAGAGCCACGGCTCGACGTTACGGGCTGCGAGTGGACTGGTGGATAGACGAGAGGATGGATCCTGAAAAAGCCACCATCGCCGCCTCAATGTACCTCAAAACACTCTATGAACGTTTCGGCTCCTGGCAGCTGGCACTTGCCGGATACAATGCCGGAGAGGGCCGGGTTGCGCGTGCCATAAAGAGACACAAGACCACGGATTTTTGGAAACTCGCCAGATACAGGCGCCCCCTTAATAAAGAGACACGCCGATATATCCCCAAGTTCATGGCCGCGGCCCTCATAGCCAAAGACCCTGAATCTTACGGATTTACAGACCTCGTATATGATAAGCAGATAGTCTACGAGAAGGTAAAAATCTCCCACGCCACGGATATAAAAGTCATAGCCGGGGCCGCGGGTATAAGCGTAAAAGAATTAAAACGCCTGAACCCGGCGCTCATACGCTGGTTCACCCCCCCTGACTACGCCGGATACGAGATAAAACTACCACCTGAGAGAGTAAATACTTTCAAAGAGACCTTTCGTAAGATAGCGCCCAAAGACAGGCTCAGGTTTTATAAACACCGTGTAAAACGCGGCGATACGCTCTGGGCCATCGCGAGAAAGTACAAGACGGGCATGAGTCTTATACTGTATCTCAACGATGTAAAGAACCCGCGCTACATACGCCCGGGCAAACTTATAGTAATACCCGTAAGGGCCCGTAAGACAAGCAGACATCATGTAAAAAAAGCGGCCCTCTCACCTAAGACAGCTCCTGCTGTATAAAAAAAGGACTAAGCAGAAAATGTTAAAGGTTCATGAAGCGCTGGAAAAAATACTCGCCGAGGTTCACCCCCTTGGCAAAGAGAGTGTAAGTATCTCTAATGCAGCCGGCAGGGTTATAGCCGAGGATATAAAGGCCGCACGAAGCAACCCTCCCTGGGATAACTCTGCAATGGACGGATACGCCCTCAGGGCCGCTGATATAACCGAGGCCTCAGAAGAGTCGCCGGTGAGGCTAAGAGTCCTCTACGACCTGCCAGCAGGAGGCGTACCCGGCGCGGCCATAGGCGATGGTGAGGCCGTAAGGATAATGACAGGCGCTCCAAGACCTGATGGCGCCGACACTGTTGTTATGGTTGAGATGACCTCCAAGATAAGCGATACTGCCGTAGATATCCTAAGAGCAGTTAAGAAGGGCGCTAATATAAGAAAAGAAGGTGAGGACTTTGCCGCAGGCAATGCGGTAATTCCCGCGGGCAGACTCATAAGGCCCGCCGAGATTCTCATGCTCGCAACTATGGGTAAGGCAGAGGTCTCGGTATATAAGAGACCGCGCGTAGCCGTAGTCTCAACAGGTGATGAGCTCGTAGATATTGACGTAACTCCGGCGCCTGGAAAGATTACCAACAGCAATGGATACGCCCTTACAAGCCTCGCAGAAGACGCCGGAGCAGAGGCCTGCAACCTCGGCATCGCCGCAGATAAGAGAGAGATTCTTACAAAAAAATTCACCGAGGCGGCAAAATTCGACTGCATCATATCCTCAGGCGGAGTATCTGTAGGTGATTACGACCTTGTAAAAGAGGTGATGAGAGACCTTGGATCAGATATGAAGTTCTGGAAGGTTGCGTTGAAACCAGGTAAACCCCTTGCCTTTGGTCTCATAGGCGGAGTACCGGTATTCGGGCTGCCGGGCAACCCCGTCTCATCAATGGTTGCCTTTGAGCAGTTCGTACGCCCCGCGCTCTTTAAGATGGCAGGACGAAGTGATATATTTAAGAGAACCTTTGCTGCCCGACTCAGGGCTCCCATAAGAAAAAAGGCAGGGCGCGTTAATTTTCTCCGCGGCACGGTAACTATGGAAGACGGCGAGTATCAGGCAACCCCCCTGCAAGGTCAAGGCTCGGGCATGATAACATCTATGGTTAAGGCGAATATTTTTATAATTGTACCTGAAGAGTGTACTGAGATAGAGGCCGGCGAGGTTATCCGCGTTCAGCCCATAGGAAACGCGGCCCTACAGAGCGATAAACCTGGTTATTAAAAAAATCTCTTAACAAAAAAAACATAAGGAGCGATAAGTCACAATGTTCAAGACAATAGAGTGGATGGATAAAGGCGTGCGCATGATAGACCAGAGGGTGTTGCCGTCTCGCGAGGTATACAAGGTTTTTAAAGATTATAAAGAGGTAGCAGGCGCCATAAAAAACATGGTTATAAGGGGAGCGCCTGCAATAGGCGTTGCCGGCGCCATGGGCATCGCCCTTGGGGCCTCTAAGCTTAGCCCCAAAGACTTTAAGGCATTTAACAGAGATTTTAAAAAGATAGTAAAACACATCGCAGAAGCGAGACCAACGGCGGTAAACCTTGCCTGGGCTGCGCGCAGAATGGAGGCCCTCTTTGAGGCGAACAAAGACAAACCAGCCGATGAGATAAAAAAACTCCTCATCGCCGAGGCTCGAAAGATGCACGACGAGGACGTGCTCATCAACAAAAAACTTGGCGCTAACGGAGCGCGCCTCTTAAAGAAGAACTCAACGGTGCTTACACACTGCAACGCAGGCGCCCTTGCAACAGCAGGCTACGGAACGGCCCTTGGCGTTATCAGGGCCGCTGTTGAGAAGGGAAAAAACATCAGCGTCTTTGCCGATGAGACGCGGCCATTTCTTCAGGGAGCGCGCCTTACGGCATGGGAGCTTAAAAAAGACAGTATAGACGTCACCCTCATAGCCGACAACATGGCGGGACACATGATGAAAGAGGGCCTTATCGACGCCGTAGTAGTAGGAGCCGACAGGATCGCCTCTAACGGAGATACGGCAAACAAGATTGGGACATACAGCGTCGCGGTACTGGCAAAAGAGCACAAGATTCCCTTCTACGTCGCCGCCCCTACCTCCACAATAGACATGGAGATGAGAACCGGCAGCGAGATTCCCATTGAAGAGCGCAGCACTAAAGAGATTACGCACATTGAGGGTAAGAGGCTCGCGCCAACGGGGATAAAGGTAAAAAACCCTGTCTTTGACGTAACTCCGGCAAAGTTTGTTACGGCCATAATTACGGAGAAGGGCGTCGTGAAAAAACCTTTTAGGGCAGGCATAAAGGCTCTCTTTAAAAAATAAGGGGCCTTCAATAGGGAGGAATAACAAAAAAAAGGGGGAGAGCGGATAAATCCCTATAAGTCCCCCCCCTCTCGTCCCGCTCTTATCATAACAGAGATATTTTTAATTTAAAGAATCCCCTTACGCTCTTATGTGGCGAAAGGGGATTCTTTTTAAAATAAAAAAATTATCTCACTATGCTATTAAGCTCAAAGATGGGCAGAAGTATTGCGAGGACTATAAAACCTACGGCCGCGCCCATGAGAAGTATGAGCAGCGGCTCCATTAATGCAAGCCCCCTCTCTACAGAGGTATTAAACTCCCTCTCATAAGAGTCAGCGGCACGAAGTAACATCTGCGGCAGGTTGCCGCTCCTCTCGCCGATGGCCGTCATATGCACTATCATACCGGGGATAAGCTCTGAGGAGCTGAGACTCTTTGAGAGGTCGCCTCCCTCAGTCACATCCCTTACTGCCGCGGAGAAGACCTCGTTAAAGAGGCTGTGATTAAGTACTTTAGAGGTCATATCAAGGGCGCTTAATAGCGGCACGCCGCTATGGAGAAGGCTGCCCAGGGTACGAAGCATAGTGGAGAGGTAAAACCTCTTTATTATCTTTCCTATAATGGGAACTCGAAGAACGGTTCTGTCCGTAAAGGCCTTGACGCGAGGTTTTTTCCTTAGCCTTGAGTAGGCCCAGGGAGAAGCTATGACAATGACTGCAACAAGGGGCCAGAATCGTCGAAGTAATGAGGTAACTCCAAGAAGGATAACGGTAATGAGGGGCAGAGCGGTCTCGCTATCCTCGAATATAGTCGTTATTTTTGGTATAACGAAGATAACGAGAAAAGATAATACGGCTACGCCTACACAGGTCATAAGGACAGGATAGAGAAGGGCTGTCTTCACCTTCTCAAAGACCCTCTCGCGGGCATCAAGGTAATCGGCGAGGCGGTTCATGACGCTGTCAAGGCTTCCCGTCTCTTCTCCGGCCTCTACCATACGGCAGTACATCTGCGGAAAAAGCCCGCCCTGGGCGTCAAGGGCCGCGGCAAAAGAGCTGCCCCCAGCGAGCCTCTCCTTCACATTGATAAAGGAATCTCTAAAAGACGTTAGCTCACTCTCTCTTACTACAATATCAAGAGACTCATGAAGAGACGCCCCTGATGAGAGCAGAGTAGAGAGTTGGCGTGAGGCGGCGGCAAGCTCCATAGAAGAGGAGCCGCGCGGCAGACGCGACCTCAGCCAAGTGAAAAACTCCCCCTTTTTTTCCTTCAGAGAGATCTGACGGGGATAGAGTCCATCTTGCTTAAGCCTGCTGGCAGCGTCTTTCGCCCCTGAGGCCTCAATCTGCCCCCTTACCTCTTTACCGAGGCTGTCATAGGC
>CAZEBZ010000065.1:0-8566 GCA_964510775.1 uncultured Thermodesulfobacteriota bacterium | reverse complement strand
GCGGCCTCGAGTATCTTCTCGGCGGCCTTGAACTCTCCGGCGGCGTGAATCACCTTGGCCCTCTTCTCACGCTCTGCCTCGGCCTGCTTTGCCATGGCCCGCTTCATCTCCTCAGGCAGATCAATGGCCTTTACCTCAACAACGCCTACCTTTATACCCCAGGGGTCGGTCTGCTGGTCCAGTATGGACTGAATATGCTTGTTTATCTTCTCTCTCTCAACAAGGAGCTCATCAAGCTCGGCCTGGCCGCAGACGCTTCGAAGGGTAGTCTGGGCGAGCTGGCTCGTGGCATAAAGGTAGTTTTCTACGGCTATAATGGCCTTGTCGGGGTTGAATACACGAAAATATATTACGGCGTTAACACGTACCGAGACATTATCCCTTGTAATAACCTCCTGAGGCGGTACGTCCATGGTAATGGTTCGAAGACTCACCTTTACCATCTTCTGAATGCCCGGAATGATAAGTATAAGCCCCGGCCCTTTTACGGCCTGATACCTGCCGAGAAAAAAGACTACGCCCCTGTCGTACTCTCGCAGTATCTTTACCGCGCTAAAGAGAAGAAAGATAATAATGGCCCCGAGGGCAACGCCCCCGGTAAGCATATTTACTGGCATAACACAGCCTCCTTAATTAAGAACCCTCTTAACAGTGAGGAGCAGCCCCTTTATTTCCAGAACTTTCACGGTACCGCCTCTCTTTATATCCTCTTCACTTACAGCGTCCCAGTACTCGCCCCATACAAAGACCCTTCCTCTTCGTCCCGGGCCGATTATCTCAACAACACTGCCCTCTGCCCCGATAATACCCTCGCCGCCGGATATAGATTTTTTACCACGCATACGCAGGGCAAAGTACAAGGTAAGACTTACAAACCCTGTCATAAATATTATAGTAGGCGCCATCACCCAGGGAGATAAAGTCATAAAGGGCAGCGGCGAGTCAAAGAGCATCATAGAGCCCAGCACAAGGGCCACAAGGCCCGCGAGGGTAAGTAACCCGTAGCTCACAACACTTAGCTCCACTATAAAAAATATAACTGCAAGGCCGATAAGAAGCAAACCAGCGTAATTTACAGGCAGCGTATGAAGTGCGTAAAAGGCCAGGACAAGTGAGATAGTACCGGCGACGCCCGGCAGTATTGAGCCGGGGTTTGAGAGCTCAAAGTAAAGCCCAAGCACGCCTATCATCATAAGAATATATGCCACATTAGGGTCTGAGATGGCCTTCAAGACCCTGTCTCGAAGCCCCATCTCAATAATAGTAAGGCGGGCTCCTCTCGTTTGTATAATAGCGGGGCCCATTGGGAGTTCAACCCGTATACCGTCTATCTTCTTTAAGAGCTCCTCTTTATCCGCGGCCAGAAGATTAATGACCTTTAGCTTCAGGGCCTCCTCGGCCGTGACGTTGAGGCTCTTTCGCACGGCGTCTTCAGCCCACTTGGCGTTCCTCTGCCTCTTTGCGGCGATGCTCATTATATAAGCGGCCGCATCGTTCTCCACCTTCTCGAGCATTGTCTTATCCATCTTGGCTCCGCCCATAGCGACAGGATGGGCCGAGCCAATGTTCGTACCGGGGGCCATAGCGGCAAGATGTGCGGCGTAGGTGATAAAGACCCCTGCAGAGGCGGCACGGGAACCAGCGGGAGCTACGTATACAACTATAGGAACAGCGCTTGCAAACTCCGCTTTTATTATCTCACGCATTGATAGGTCAAGACCGCCGGGTGTGTCAAGCTCTATGACAATAGCCGCAGCCTTAGCCGCCCCGGCCCTTGCGATTGCACCTGTAAGATACTCTGCCATTAGGGGGTTTATCACCCCCTCGGCGCGCACATAATAGACTGTCTTCTCCGCAGTCTTATTTACCTCGCCCTTCACCTCGGCACTAATCGAGAGAGGAATTAAGAGAGTAACTTCCCCTGCGACAAGAATAAGTGTAAACAAGAAGAACCTGATGATTATCTGCATACTTATATCTTAACAGGATATGATGGTATTGCAACGGCACGAGAATATAGAAGAAAAAGAGAAATGAGAAGCAGAGCAGTAATAAATAGAGGTACTTAGTCCTTTAACGTCTTTATGGCAAGGAGTATATCGTCCCAGACAGGGCGGCGCAGCTTATTGTCACGAAGCAGCTCACTAATGCCGTAAGTGGCTCTAACCGGGATATCTGAGCCAGCCGTACCAAGGCGCAAAAGCTCCCCTCCACTGGCCTCTACATCAACGCGGCCCGTAAGCACGCCGCAGGCCTCAGCCCCCATAGCTACTACTACTCCTGGAGCGAGGGCCTGAACTTCCTCTATTAATAAAGGAGCGCAGCACTTAAATGCCTGCTCCATATCCTCTTTGGCAGGCCTCAGCCCACGCGGTAAGATACACCTTGCCGCAAAGGTAAGAGCAATATCCTCATCATCGAGCTTGGCCTCAGCCGCGGCGGCCTTCATTATCTTGCCTATCAACTCGCCAGACTCGCCTGTAAAGGGCGAGTACTCTCCATCACCGACAAAAGGAGCGGGACTATCGCAGACAAAGAGCATACGAGGTCTCTCAGCGCCCAGCGCCTGGAAAACACCTTGCCGCCTCTTGCGAAGAGGACAGGCGCCGCAGACCTCCGGAGTCTTCTCCGCTTCAGACAGGGACGCCGAGGCCGAGTAAATATAAGGCAGGCCCAACAAAGAGGCATACTCAAGCCAGGCCTTCGAGTCTTTAATAAGCTCGTTATATCGAGGGGTTACGTTTTTCATGTGAGTTTTGCACTTTACAGAACAATAATCCTAATATAAACTTTATGTGTCATGATACTACTTGCCATCATATTATCCAGTGTTTTTTTAGTAATCTTAACGCCTCTTAGCGCTAGCGCATGGGGCCCTGCCACACACCTTGAGATTACTCATAACATCCTCTCAAACCCCAATCTCTTAACGGCCTCGATAAGAGAGCTGATACTGCGCTTTCCCCATGATTTTCTCTACGGCAGCGTAAGCGCCGATATCGTCATGGGCAAAAACCTTATGACAGAGCTTACGCACTGCCATAACTGGAAGACCGGCTTTGATATACTGAATAAGGCCCGTCATGGGAGACAAAAATCCTTTGCCTACGGCTACCTCTCTCACCTTGGCGCAGATACGGTGGCTCACAACCTATATATACCTGAGATGATGATACGCTCCTTTCCAACTCGGACGCTTCGCCACCTGTACTGGGAGCTGCGCTTTGACGCCCTCGTTGGTGATGAGGTCTGGGGGCTTCAAAAAGACCTCGCAATAGGAGCTAATAAAGATAATCACATACTCCTTGATTCCGTCATTAAGGGCACACCCCTCTCCTTTAGGACGAATAAGACGATTTTTTCAGGCTTTCTGGTCTTAAACAGGGTGCGGCGCTGGCAGGAGACGCTGCGCCTCGTAAACCGCCTCTCACGGTGGTCACTGCCTGCAGAGGCCAAGGCCCGTTTTATAGAGGCCTCCATCGCAGCCGCAGCTGATGTGCTTTGTAATAAGGAAAAAGCCCTCTGTATAGCTAAAGACCCTACTGGAAGGGCCGCCCTCAAGGCCGCAGGCGCCCTGCGAAAGAGACTTAAGAAGACCTATCCAAGGCGAGATCTTGAGTACAAGGGGCCCGTGGCCGAGGCCCTTAAAGACTTAAGGGCCTAAGGGCGCGAAGGCGCTGCGTTCTATCAAGTATCCTGTTGGCAACATCATCTTTGCTTGCCTCTGAAAATTCTTCTACCCCGCCCGTACCACCGCCATCAATGCCGGCGGTAATAATGCTCACCTGATTAGTCTTGCTCTCCATTGCAGCAGGCCCGTTAGCAACAACCATATCAAGACGCTTTTCCTCAAGCTTTCTTCGAGCGTTCTCAATAAGATTATCTGTCTCAAGGGCAAAACCTACGAGCACCTGCGAGGGTCTTTTCTCCTCGCCCATCTTCTTTAATATATCTGGGCTCTGACAAAGCTCAATAGATAGAGGCGCGCCCTGCTTTTTTATCTTTTGCCCGCTCTTATCTCTTGGATAAAAATCGCTTACCGCCGCCGCAGCGATAACAAGGGTAGTATCACTGAAGTTTTCCAAAGCAGCACGCTCCATCTCAAGGGCTGATGTTACCTTTGTTCGAAGCACGCCGCGCGGACAGGGCAGACAAGTAGGGCCGCTTATAAGCCTTACCTCTGCGCCCCGCCTTCTTGCCGCCCTTGCTACTGCGTAACCCATCATAGATGATGAGGCGTTTGAGATAAAACGCACAGGGTCTAAATACTCACGCGTGGGCCCGGCCGTTACAAGGAGACGCTCGCCGCTTAAATCTTTTTTAGTAAGGGTCTCCTCAATGACATCAAGGATAGACAGGGGAGGAGAGAGGCGCCCCATGCCAGTGGTGCCGCAGGCAAGCTGCCCCTCCTCGGGGCCGACAAAGATAAAACCAAGAGACTTAAGCCTCTCTACGTTATCCTGCACCGGCACGCTCTCCCACATATTGGTGTTCATAGAGGGCGCTATTATTAGAGGGGCCTTTGTTGCCATTGCCACAAGGCTAACGGGGCAATCGGCGATGCCGGCGGCTATTTTACCGATAATATTTGCCGTAGCAGGGGCTATGACTACAAGGTCCGTAGCGCCTGCAAGCTCGATATGGCGGACATAACCCTCATCGTCTGCGCCCTCTTGAAAGACATCAGTATAGACCTTGTTCTGCGCAAGAACAGCGAGACTTAAGGCGGAGACAAACTTTTCCGCGGACTCTGTCATAACAGGCCGAAGTGAGGCTCCCCCTTTAACAAGGAGCCTCGCGAGCTCCAGCCCCTTATAAGCAGAAATAGCCCCTGTAAGACAGAGCGTTATATTTTTTCCAGTAAGACTCATCTACTCTTCTCCATATAATTAGAGAGGCGGTGTTGTTTACCGCGCCCTCTGTCGGCGATACCCTCGCACCATTATTTACGCCTTACAGGCTCAGACCGAGCAAAAATGGATTATGCTCTCTCTCAGCGCCGATAGTAGTTGTAGAGCCGTGCCCCGGAAAGACACGCACACTGTCATCAAGGCAGAGCAGCCGATGCTTAATTGAGTTCATAAGTTCCTCGCCGGAGCCGCCCTCAAGGTCGGTTCTTCCCACAGAGCCTGAGAAGAGAGTATCGCCGCTAAAGACAAGACTATCGGCCTCGTCATAGAGGCATACGCCGCCGGGGGTATGGCCCGGGGTGTGCAGAACCTTAAGAGTAATGGAACCAGCTTCGAGCAAGGCGTTGTTTGTAAGGAAGATATCAGGCGAGGGCTGGCGCTCTGCCTTTACGCCAAAGATGGCGGCATGGTCGGAGGCGTTTTTCAGGAGTGTTACATCGGCCTTATGAATGGCAAGGGGCACAGAGTAATGTTTTCTCAACTCGCCGTCTGCGCCTACATGGTCGAAGTGGCCATGTGTATTTACAATATACATTACCCTTAGACCAAGGGCATCCGCCTCTTTCTTTATAAGCGAGGCATCGCCGCCGGGATCTATTATAAAGGCCTCAAGCATCTCGCTGTCCCAGAGGATATAACAATTTACCTCAAGGGGGCCTACCTGCAAAGTTTTAATCTTAACTGCCATTCGCTGCTCCTCTTTAGACTGTTTTTTGTCTTACTCTATTTTTCCAAAGTCCGTGGCGGCAAAGGAAGACCGCAACTCAACCATAAAAAAATTCTTTTTTCCTAGTTGGAGCATCATGGCTCAGTAATAACGATAAAGCCCCAACGCACTGACATTGGTTTTCTTTGTCTTACTTTCTTTTTTCTAAAAGAAAGTAAGGGTAATAAAGGTTATCGTTTCTGCCAAGTCTTTATCTTACCTGTATACTCGGAGATAAGATCCTTTGCCTGCTGGTCCGTAGAGGCCTCGGCCATAACATGAAAGTAGGGGTGGTCCTGACTTGGATATGCGGCCACCCAATTATCCTTAAAATTTATCTTTATACCGTCAAGAAGAAGGGTATCCTTACCGCCGGAGTCTTCTGCGAGCTTTCTCATAACAGCGCCCTTATGCTCAAAAGCGCAGGGAACCCTGTCTTTAATAATTATACTCGGCGGTATCTCCCTTAGAAGCCTGTGCAGCGTTGTCTCCTCAACGGCCAGCATCTCAAGTATCTTCACAATGGCGTACATGCCGTCAAAGACGGGCTGAAAACGGGGGAATATAAAACCTCCCGTAGTCTCTCCAACAAAGAGATTATCACCGTTGCTCGCCGCCGCCATAAGACCGTGAGGGCTTGTCTTTGTTCTTTTTACCTCAAAACCATAGGTCTTTGCCATGCTGTCTATGGCTCTTGGGGCCGTAACAGGTACGGATATGGCCCCCTTATGCCCCTGACGTTTCGCGCACTTCAAGACAAGGAGCGTAACAAGGTTAAGGGCCGTCTCGCCATCAAGGGCCTCTCCCGTATCATCTACTAAGAATATCTTCTCTCCCCCTGAATCAAGGAGGAAGCCTACGTGGGCATCAAGAGAACGGCCAATAGTAGAGAGCTGCGAGACGGCTTTCTCAAACTCCTCGGCGCTCCTTGTAATCTTCGTGCCGTCAAGGTTGGCGTTAAGGGAGATAACCTCGCAGTTTAATTTACCAAGAATGGCAGGGAAGATACGCGAGGAACTACCGTAAGAGTAGTCCATAGCCACCTTAAAATTAGCGCGTTTTATAGCCTCCCCGTCTATAAGAGACATAAAACCGTTCTGATAGGACTCGAACCCGTGGACAGGAAAGGATAGCTCACCTGTATCATCAAGGGCTACTCTGTTAAAATCCTCGCGGAAAAAGAGCTTTTCTACGGTCTTCTCAAAACCAGGGTGCAGATCCAGACCATTAGTATCAAAGAACTTCAAGTCAAGAAGCAGCGGGTCAAAGGGCGAGCGGCGGGCGTGTATGCCGCCGCGCTCATTACCGCTTCTTGCCAAAAAGCGGCATACGGGCATGGGCACTACGCCGTAATCATGAACGTCTACGCCTGTGGAGAGTATGCCTGTCATTACGGCCCTGTTTATCATACGAGAACCCTTATGGGCGTCACGGCTTGTAGATACGGCGGCGCCGGGTTTTAAGGTGGCTCCGTATGCGGCGCCGAGCTTTGCCGCAAACTCCGGGCTAAGTTCGATATTGGCAAGGCCCGTAACACCGTAGGTGGAAAAAATATTCTTGCTCCACCTCTGCCCCCAGATAAGTGACGAGGCCAGTGTAGCGTCGTCGTCAACGGTCTTATGAGGCCAGACCTTAACATTGGCCTTTACCGTAGCGTTTCTTCCTATCTGGCAGTGGTCAGAGACAATGACACCCTCGGCGAGATGGGCTCCCGCCTTTATCTCCGTATCATTGGCAATGACGTTCTCCTGCACAGAGACTCCGCTGCCAAGAGAAACCTTGTCCCAGATAACGGAGTCAATTATTACGGCCCCTTCCTCAACAGTACAATCGCTGCCAATAACGGAGTTGACGATGCGCGTCTCAGGCCCGATGCGGCAGCCCGCCCCGATGACAACACTTCCCTCGAGACTTGAGGTAAAGTCAATCCTCGAGCCATCGCCGACCCAGACGCCTGTCTTACCCGCTTCCTTACCGGGCATGCGTACCTTGACACGGCCCTCAAGTATATCAAGGTTTGCCTGACGATATTCTTCAAGACTGCCAACGTCTTTCCAGTACCCATCGGCAATGTAGCCGTAGATAGGGCATTTTTCCTTTAATAAGAGGGGAAATAGCTCCTTACCAAAATCAAAATCCACGCCCTCGGGCACGTAATTAAGGACTTCCTTCTCAAGTATGTATATACCCGTATTTATAGTATCGCTAAATACCTCTCCCCAGCCGGGTTTTTCCAGAAAACGCGTAATCTTACCGCGTTTATTTGTAATAACTATGCCAAAGGGCAGAGGGTTCTCCACCCTTGTAAGGACTATAGTGGCTATGGATTTTCTCTTCTTGTGAAAGTCCAATGCCTCTTTTAGGTTTATATCCGTAAGCACATCGCCGCTTATGACAAGGGTAGTCTCCGGTTTTTTGTATCCACGCATGGCCGCGGCAACGGCCCCTGCCGTGCCAAGATCCTCTGTTGCCGTAATATAATCCATGGTAACGCCGTAGCTCGAGCCGTCACCGATATGGCCGGAGATAGACTCGGGGTGAAAGTACAGCAAAGAGGTAAGTTCTTTTATGGAATGGGATTCAAGCAACTCGACGATATGATCCATAATGGGCCTGTTGACCATAGGGACCATGGGTTTTGGAAGGGTGTTGGTAAGAGGCCGCAGCCTCGTGCCAAACCCGCCGGCCATAATGACGCACTTCATATGAAACCTCCCTTAATTAAGGCTGCCATGAAAAACATATAAGGCCCCCTCAGGGGAACCTGAATTAGACAGATAAGTGAGAGAGAAAATTTTTTGTCCCATAAGACCTCAAGACCATGAGGGTCAGAATGTAATAAAGGTCAGGTAGAAGCGCCGTGCGTATCTCAGAGGACAATTCATGTAAATTCGCCCTTACAGATACAGATAAGGTTTTGTGTTTGAAGATATTAAAGATAATTTTAGCA
>CAZEBZ010000064.1:0-8586 GCA_964510775.1 uncultured Thermodesulfobacteriota bacterium | reverse complement strand
GAGAGTATCTTGATTTTTGATGCTATACTGCTCTTATAGACATTTGGCAGGCAGTGTCCGTGCTGCATCACACCATCAATGCGGTAAAATACATGTACTGTATCGGCCATAGGCGTAATATGCACATCAGTGGCGTTTCTTCTAATGCCGTCCTGAATAAGAAGCTCAGTGAGGCGCGACGTATTAAGTCCCTCTGCCGTGGTGCTGTCTTTATTATCATTTACAATCTCTACGATATGCTCCTGAATAGGGTTCTCCATAAAAAAATAGACACGCTCAAGTGTGTTGTAAAAGCTCTCGGAGTCCACTACACATACCCTCGGAGGGACGCCCATTAATTTTGTGGCAAAGTCTATGGCCCGAAGATTTGTCGTATTTATTATTCCGATTGAGAGGAGGTCTTTGTCTACAAAAAGGGGTAAAAACTCCAATTTATCCGCCGTGTCTCTTGGCACAAGGCGCAGCGCCTCGCGCGAGATATTCAGGTCTTCAAGGTCTACAAACTCCAGCCCCGACTGCTCGGCAAGGGCTACGGCAAGATCGCCGGGGGTGACAAAACCCAGCTTAACGAGTACCTCGCCAAGCAGATCACCTGTTACGGCCTGCTCTGTCATGGCTACATGCAGGTGCTTCTCTGTAAGAAGACCGCGCGATCGAAGCAGATCGCCTATCCTCTGCCTCGGAGCCTCCCTCACCTCTTCCATGCTTAGCTCCTCTCTTGTGTCAGTACTACCGGTTTAAGCATTATGACAAGCTCAGTCTTGCTGTGCTTACTATCCTTACTCTTAAAGAGCGCACCGATAAGGGGTATCTCCGAGAGCAGCGGCACGGCCTTGTCATCACTTGCCCTCTCACTCTCCATGAGGCCCCCGATGATGACCATATCTCCGCTCACCACTCTTACCGTAGTGCTAAGCTCTTTAAGATCTATTGTAGGTAGAGATATGGTAATGGAGTTGGAGGCAACGTCGCCGACTTTCTTGTCCTCAAGTTTTACAAGGTCGGATATAACAGGGGTAATGGCAAGAGTAACCTCATGGCCTCCGTCCTCTACATAGGGGACGATACCAAAAATTATTCCCGAGAGTATACTGCCTGTCTCCACTGTAAAGGTAATCGTAGGAGTTGTGCCCGCAGAGGTGTCCTGCGTTGTCGTCTCTACCTTTGAGATGTAATCGACTTTACGCCCCACGCTTAGCAGGGCCGTCTGGCCGTTCATGATATTTACCCTGGGGTTGGATAGTATATTTATTTCTCCCTGTTCTTTCAGTGCCTTTAAGACAGAGGTAAAGTCACCGCCCTTAATAGTGAAGTTAAAGTTAGCGGCGTTTGCCAGAATATCCGTAAACTTCGCCGCACCCGCTCCTATGCTGCCAAGGCCCTGAATCCCACGGCCAAGAAAACTCCAATCAATTCCGTACTTAAGGCCGCCGGTGAGTTTTACCTCGACTATGCGGGCCTCAATAGCCACTTGACGGTTAAGAATATCGCGAACGCGAGTAAGAAAACGCTCTACCTTATCAAGCTTCCTTCTCGTAGAGGTAACCATAATCGTACCTGTCATCCTGTCAACAGTGAGAGTTGAGGACGCCTTAAGAGTCTCGGCTCCGCCTGCACCAAGACCAAGTATGCCCTTAAGAGATTTTTCAATAGTATCCCAGAACTTGAATGAGACGTTATCGGAGCTCATCTTCTGCGAGACATCTCCCATAACCCCACCTCCGGAGGCCTCGGCGGCACCGAGGATATCGCCGCCCACGTTAACAGAGTACTGCTGAATGACTGAAGGCCTGCCCATCTCAAAGATCCTCGTCTCCGTGGCGCTTATGATGAGTATATTGCCCTTTAAGGTATAAAAATAATTTATAGAAGAGAGTATCGTCTCAAGGGCCTCTCTTGCCGTCACTCTCTCCAGGCTTACGGTAATAGGTATCTCTGAGTCCACACCTGAGTCTATGACTACGTTAAGACCCGTAGCCGCGGCAATAGCATAGAGGGCCTCTTTCATGGCGTTGTTTCGTAGCGATAATGAGAGTGTCTTTGTCGTAAGAGGTGATAGATCCTCGGGAGCGGGAATAAATTCCGCAGCAGCGCGGCGAGGCATGGCGTGACGACGGGGCGTATTTTTAACAGAGTCAGCAGGCACTGCTATTAGTGCGGCTGAGTCGGCACCCCCCCGAAGCTCCGCCGCCTGCGGGCAAGATACAAAGGCCGCACAAAACACAAGCGCCGCTGCTGCTATAAAAACTCCCCTACCCATCATCTACTCTCCAGATTTTGCCAGAACTTTTTTTTACCGGCCAAGAGCACTCTCTCTCTCTCAATCCGCTTAACCTTAAGTCCGTTTATGGAATCGCCTGTTGTTAATACCTCTCCGTTAATCATGGCGATACTCTTTTTTTCGCCTATGACTATAAGGGCTACCTTCACCTCGCCTCTATTACGCACTCTTTTGTTAATACCTGTCTGCGTTGAAGCTATTTCGCTCTCTACCCTGAATGGCCCTCTCTTTAATCTCGAAAAATCCAATCCTGTTAGCGCCGCGCCTACGTCTTCAATACTCATCGCACTAACCCCCCTCTCCATTGAATCAATAGAGATATTAAAATCCCAGCTAAGTGCTCCGGCAACGGCCACTACAATCATAAAAAAAGGCGTTCCTATGAGCAGCCATATTTTCATTTCTTATTCCCCTGAGTTTTTTCTTGATGGCAGCATAGCAATACCACTCATTGTAACGTTATAACCTGACCCGTCTCCGTTGATTACGACCTTCTTCATCACAAACCACGGCATAGTCATTGACTCAAGGTAAAAAACGTTTCTTACAAAGGAGGCATAATCTACAAGTGGAGCCGATATCTCAGCGCCTATGCTAAGGACCCCGTCTTCGTCATCAAAGGAGGTAAGTATAATACTTGACGCACTGAACCTTTTTTTTATCTCATCAATAGAGGCTAGTAAAACCTCACGCGGGTTAACCTTCTTTGAGGCAGCAGCTACTGTAGAAAATCTGGCGAGGAAACCCTCCATTTCCTTAGCCGATGTCTTCATGGCTCTGGTCTTTATAATAAGCGAGTGAACTCTTTGGCGCTGCGACTCAAGGTGGCCGCCGTATCTCTGCGTGAGTATGGTTAAGAATAAGGCTAAGGCAAAGAGCAGCCCTGAGACACAATAGATAAACTCCCGTCTATTAATAGAGAGTGACTTCATCTTAGACTCGCCGTAATAAAAAAACTTCCGTCTCTAAAGACAAGTTTCTGCTCTTTAATCATCATGGCAGCAGGCCCTCTTAAATACCTTACCAATCTTTCGTAACGGGCCTGAGTATCGCTTAGAGAGTCAGCCTCCACAAGACCATTTACGTGAAGAATAAAGGCATTATTTTCCTCTGATGCCGTGAGCTTCTCTATGACTACACCGGGCAGGCTCAGAGCCGAGAGTTGTAAAAAAAAACGTGAGAATACTCTCTTTTTACCACGCTCCACAAAAGGCCTGTACTCTCCATAATTTGAGAGCGTCTTCATGTAGGTATCCTTAAACCCGGCGCTGGCAATATCGGCGAGTCTGTTTTTATCCCTCTCAAGCCTCTTTGATGAGGCACTAACCCCCTGCACAGTTAATGCAAAGAATATAAACAAGACTACGCTAAGGAGAGAAAAAGCTACGGCGCCGTAACCCTGCGTCTGATGTCTAATATAATCGGCGCGCAGGTTTTTTGGGGAGATATCAACATCTTTATCTGCGTAAAGCGCTGATATGGGTAGAGCGTACCTCAGGAATACCTCCTCCGTAACCCCTAAGCCCGATGGTCTTAAGGCAGATACTGCGGGCAGTTCAAGCTCAGCAACATTTTCACTGCAAGAAGCCTCGCCGATAAGAAAAAGCCTCTCCGGGTTAATACGCAGAGTCTGCTGACAGTAATTAACGGAGAGATAAATGTTTCGCGCCTCGCTCTTAAGGGTGTCGTCTCTGCATGTCTCGACATCCCTTACAAATAACACCTCGCCGTCGTCTACGAGATACATCTTCTGCTCATGGCCGGCCTTAAAGAGCACCAAACCCGAGGCATGGCGTCCCAGCAGGGATTTAGCGGAATATACAACTGGGTATATCGCCGCCACTCTGCTGCCGCAGGCAGTTATCCTCTTTATGTAAGCTCGCAGCTCTTCCATATCCACTGCAAAGACATGGACATCGCGTTTTTTTTTATTATTTACAATAGTCTCTTCAGAGAAGGTATGAATAAAAGAGAACTCGGCAAAAGGCGACGTCCTCGCTATCTCCGAGGCAATGACATCTCTCATGTAGCGCCTTGATACTGAGGGCACTGTAAGTGTCTCTTGAAAGTAAATCTGAAAATTAATGACAAGGGTATAGTTCTGCTCTTTATTTCTATGAAGATATTCTTCCAGCCGATCCTCGGTAAAGCTCTCCTCGCACTCTACTTTAATTGAGCCCTTACCCTTCAGACCTCTTAAGGCCTGAATTGTCTCGCCCTCAAAATATATAATATTTATTGTCTTCAACTTCGTCTGCCTCTTTGAATCGATAAAAGACCTTACCCGAAGGCATCTGAAACCTACTTCTGTTCATTCTAAAGTCCCGCAGTCTTACTACTTACCAACGGTAACGACAAAAGCCCTTGATACAATATTATCGTTCGGGCCGGTCTTATCGTTATCATCTCTCACAAAGACGGTGATACCTGTTGTTCCTGTCTGCGCCGAGCCCTCGAGGATAAGCGTATCGCTGCGGCCCCACTTACTCTCAGCGAGTGCCATACAGTTCTTATCCATAGGTATTGTTGTGGGCCTCGTCTTCAGCCATGCCTTAGACTGCTTTGGCTGCTTGGGTTTTTTGGGCTGCTTGGTTTTTTTTGGCTGCTTGGGTTGTTTTGGCTGCTTGCCTACTAGTTTGGGTTCAGGCTGCTTTGGCTGGAGCTGTTGTGTACCCTGCCCCTTAGTCTCTACACACCAGCGGTACTTGCCCCCAGCTGGAAAGAGCACGCCCCCCTCGGCAAAGACCTCGGCAGAATAATTGTCCAGGTTCAGGGCCGAGGGCAGGTCTTTATTAATTATCCTCATCTGCGGCCCCGAGCACCCCGCCTTTACCCGCAGCTCATATAGCGTAGCCCACCTCACCACATCATCATAGGGCTCTGCTCTGTTCATGTCCGCACTGTAATCATCAACAGCTCCAATACCCACATCGTACACTTTAATAACCCCGGCCTTTAGATCCGTCTGTCTATTAAAGTTCTCACCCTTGCTGATGATGGCATAAGCAACATCAGTAATACTCTGTGAAGGAGTGGAGCAGGACTTATCGGGACATAGACTCAGACTCAAGGCCGTTGTCTTTCTTGCACAGATACCGTCAGTCGTTAAAGACGTAGCCGGTATATAATAAAGTGGGTTGCTCCAGGAATCAGCGGCAACAGTGACGACTGAGGTGAAACGCGTCGAGGCGGGAATACTACCCGTTGTAGCCCCATAACCCGCTATGCTCTCAGAGGCGTTTTTAACCGCCTCTCTTGTCTCATTAAGTTTCAGCCTCTTTGTAAGCGCTCCCATCATACCGGCTCCCATAGTTACAAGAATACCGAGAATCATAAGAATTATGGCCATCTCAATAAGGGTGAAACCCCGCGTATCCCTATATCTAAAATACATCACCACCTCATTTTTCTGCCCTCACTTGAAATCTTAGGCAAGGGCATGATTAGAAGGTATAAAAAATTAAAATTTATGCCCTCACCCGTCGCCCTAACTCCCCGCCCCATACCCCTCTGCGAAGCGCCTCTTAGTACAGAGAGGCAACTTAGAACTCGAAGTAGAGAGTAAAGGTACCGGTAGTTGCCGCCGTATAATCGCCAGAGCCCCTAATAGGCCCTGTCTTAAAATTTCCATCATCATACTTATCATCAAGTATCTGAGCGATATCAAATGGTATATTAGTCATGCCCACCCATAACTCGGAGAGCCCCTGCACAGTAAGAATTCCTACTGCAATCTTTCCCCCAAAGGCGTTATCAGGGTTAAGTGCAGTATTAGGGTCTCCGGCGAGGATGTCGGCAAGACGCAGATGCTGCCAGGCCTGACAGGACTCATCTGCTGCGTTAGCCGCGCAGTTAGTACTGAATACACCTATCTTCCCGTCGTCATTACCATTTGTCGCCTGAGCCCACCTGCCTTTGGCCCTGTTGTCATCACCTGGCTGCTTGCCGTATCTGTCAACATAGGTATAGAGCGCGGCTACAACCTCGCTCTGCGCGCTGTAAACCTTCTTTATCTTCGCGTTCTTTATTAGCTCCTGCCCTTTTAATATGCCTCCAAGGAGCAATCCTATAATGACAAGAACAATTGCAAGCTCCACAAGGGTAAATCCCTTTTCATTTCTCATTATCTTTATACCCTCTCTGAATATTTTTAATATCTAATCCTCCGCTGCCATAAATACCATCTTTGCTTCTGCAGTATTATTTCGCAGTACAACGCACAAACTTTAATAAATAGCAAAAATTATACCACCAGGCCCTTCGCCGCCTATGATAAGACGTTGGCGGCAACGCAGGATCAATTAAAAGTCCTTGAAGGTCAGAGTAAGCGCAGAGAGAACTAAGACGCTATTGGGATTATAGAGATAAGCTTAAGTACTCAAAAGAGGGGGAGTAAGCTGACAGCATTAAGCGAGAGAGTTGGTGCGTCTGGTTTAAAATGAATATCTTTTCGAGGTGAATAACTTAAGCAGTAAAAAAAGAGCCCGAGGCTTCTGCCTCGGGCTCTTATAATTACATAATTTTTTATTCGGGGTTTGTTAAAATCAAAAATTATTAATAGTCTTGAGGTAACCCGTAACAACCTCAGTATCAAACTGTGTTCCTGAACACCTCTTCAACTCGGCGATTATTTTATCTCTTGCCAGCCCCTGCCTGTAAGGCCTATCAAACCCCATGGCGTCTACGGTATCTGCGACACAGAGTATACGCGAGAGCAGGGGAATCTCGCCGCCCTTAAGGCCATCAGGATACCCCATCCCGTCATAACACTCATGATGAGCCCTTATTACCGGCAATAGGTGAGATAGCTGTCTAATGGGGGCGAGTATCTCCGCACTCCTGCCAGGGTGTTTCTTTATCTCACAAAACTCCTCATCGTTAAGTTTGCCCGGCTTGTTGAGGATCGAGTCACTCGTTCCTATCTTACCTATATCATGGAGGAGCCCGCACATCCTTAAATCATTAATCTCAGCCTTACTTAAACCCATCTCGCTGCCTATACGCAGGGCTATCTCTGTTACCCTCTCTGAGTGACCGCGCGTCCAGGCGCTCTTGGCGTCAATAGTCTTGGCGAGGGCCTTAATCGTACCGATTGAGAACTCCTCCAGGTCCGTCACCAGCCTCGCATTGTCCAGGGCTAGACCCACCTGGTTAGAGAGTTTATATAGGAGCGAGAGATTATCAGGGCTAAAGGCCGCGGCACGCAGAGACATGAGACCGAGGATAGCTATAATCTCGCCCTTGACGGTTATCGGCATACGTAAGGCCGATTTATACCCTTCTTTGACAAGCTCCCGCTCAATCTCAAGAGGAGAATCCAAGGTCCTCAAGTCCGAAATGTACTGTGAATTCCTCGTAGCGATTATCTCAGTCAGACTCGTTGATGCAAAGGGGATTGTTTTCTCTTTAAGATCTCTATCTCTCTCAAAACCAGCTATAAAATTAAAGACCTCTTTATCTTCATCTATCTCTATTATCCTCACCCAGTCACAGGGAATAAGCCTGGATACCATTCTTGCAGTAACCTCGATTATCTTAGAAACATCCAGTGTAGAGAGAACCGCCTTGGAGATAGCGCTCATAGTCTCAATGGTCTCAACTTTTCGGGAGAGTACCATAGCCCTGTTGAGAGACTCATCGTAGTGATTCGCCGCATCAAGGACAACAGAGGTTTGATTGGCTATTGCCTGCATCAGCTCTATCTTCTTCTCTGACTGACAGCCGCATGCCTTAACATTATCGGCTAAACATATACAGACAATAAGCCCCCTATACACACTCTTACCGGCAAGGGGCAGCATGGAAATAGTCTTCACATTCTCTATCCACTCGAAAAGGCCGTCTTGTTGCAGCTTCAGGGGCTCCGAATCAGTCTTGCAGGATTCCAGGAAAACACTCCCGCTATCCAAGGCTCCCTTTATTAAACTAAAATTTAAACTTAGTTGTCTTAATTTGAATAAAGGCTGCATATGGTGGGCAAGTCCAGACTCTTTAGCCGGTCTCAAGGTCCTGGTCTCGCTATCCCAGATATATGACAATACTATATCAACGCCCACTATATCACGAGTGATACGGACTACTCTCTCCATAAGTTCATCGAGATTGGCTGTGTTGGAGGTTGCCTCGGAGAGCTTGAGAAGATTCTTAGTTATCTCAGCCTCTCTCGCTGCCTCCATCTCGGCTATCTTGCGGTTGGTGATATCTCGTGCATTTACAACAAAACCGACGATTTCATTATCTTGATTGATATAAGGATAATAGCGTACATCCAAATACCTCTTCTTATAAGCGGGGAACTCCATCCA
>CAZEBZ010000063.1:0-8694 GCA_964510775.1 uncultured Thermodesulfobacteriota bacterium | reverse complement strand
TGCCCCTATTTCAGCGCCTCAACGGGCCTCAATTAAAAGATGATTACCGCCTTGGGCTTACATGGTATGTAGAGCTTCCAACTGCTGCGAGTTTAAGGCACGTTACAAAAAAAGGCGGCAGCAGGCTTGGATTCTAACCAAATTTATGGAGGTTAATTATGCTTAAATACATTATTTTTCTCATTCTGATAGCCCTCTTCACCGGCTGCGCCCTTGTAAATACTCCCCTGCCGGAGCCAGACTCCAGAGGGGCCAAGACCTACAAAGACATCTGCACTCGCTGCCACGCCCTTGCCCACCCCCGACGCAATACATACGCGCAGTGGCAGCACCTTGTAGCAATTATGGAAAAAAGAATGGAGGAGAGACAGATACCTCCCATGAGAATCTCGGAGAAAGAACTTATACTGGAATACCTGAGAGCAAACTCGCGTTAATATAAGGAGAAGACATGGAAAACAAATCAGGGCTCGCAGCAGTACTTGTCCTGCTTTTGCTCGCCGCAGCCAAAGCGGCGGCGAGCGAGGACTATTTCAAGCACTTTGGCGTATCACGGCCAGAGGTAAGGGTAGAGGCCCCTGCCTTCACCCTCAAGAGCCTTAACGGCAGCCTAACAAACCTTAAGGAGCTAAAGGGTAAGGTTGTAGTGCTTAACTTCTGGGCCTCATGGTGTAAGGCGTGCAGGACGGAGATGCCCTCGCTCTCGCATCTTAGCGATAAATTTCACGAAAAGGGATTAATCGTCCTTGCCGTTACTAGTGAGCGAGGTTTTTTCGGCAGTAGAAACGTAAAAAGATTCGTGAAAGAACAAGACCTTACCCTGCCCGTTCTCATGGATCCAAAAAACAAAGTAGAAAAGACCTACGAGGTCTCCTCTCTGCCAACTACGTACATCATCGGCAGAGACGGGCGCATCACGGGCAAGGTGCTTGGAGAGAGGGTGTGGGACGGTAAGGCGGCGCAAAAATTCATCCTAAGACTACTGGGGCCTTAACAAAAAAAACAACGGCGCAGAGTAAGACTCTGCGCCGCACTTAATTCAGATCTGACTTTAAAAAAATCTTTACCTGCTAAAAGAAGATAAAAAATCCCTGTAGCTCTCTGAAGACTCGAAGTAGAGGACATTTCCCTCGTAATCAGCATAAGCCAGAGCAACAGACTTATCTATCCTCCTGCCTGTAAGAGGGTCAGTGGCATATCGAAGTGAGGGGTTCTGATTAAGGGCAAAACCATACTCATCGTTTGGTACGTAGTAACTTCTGCCCTCAAGACTTACCGCCTTCTGCCCATCACCCCAGATACGGTTTGTCACCATATTAACGGCCTTATTATCCACTTTACGGAGCCAGACGCCTGGATTTTCTGTAGAAACCTCAACGTCCCGCACCTCTCCTCTTAACTGCTTCGCCCTCTTAGCGGCAAGATAACTCTGCTTAACGGACTCAAGCGTCAATACAGACTTATCCGTAGATGACGATGGTGTAATGCCGGCCTCTGCGACTCCGCCTGAGATAAGAGAGCAGCCAAGTATAACGGCAGCCCCAATAGTAAATAACCTTGTGATGTTTTTCTGTACGCTCATGCAGTTTCTCCTTGTTGTCTGTACTTGTTGGTTTTGATACAGTTGTATCCCTGCAGGGGGCAAGAACTCCTACTTACACACTCCTGCGCTTTTGCCGGAATTACCCTGGACCAGACCTCCATGTACAGGCCCCAAGTCTTACTTCGCCTTCTTAAAACTTCTTTAGATGCTGTTTATCTTAACTCATGAACATTAAAGGCAGATTAGAGAGGCAAAGTTATTCGGCGGTTTTATGCCTCCTCCCCCAAAAAACCTCTCTTTTACGGCCTAACCTCTACATCTATGCATAAGCCGTTCCCTTAAAAAAACGCATTATTTTCAATATCATCATCTTGCTGTAATTTCTACGGGCTCCAATATCAGGCCCGTTACAAAGAACAGAATAAAAAAAAGCAAAGAGCCGACCCTAAAAAATGACGCAGCGGTTTCTTCGCCCTACTTTCCAAGTAAAACCGCCTCAAACCCCTCATAGGCAAGGGTTTTGGCAACCTTCACGGCCTCGCTCCTTGAGGTAAAATCTCCCGCCCGCACCCTGTAAAAAACCCTTCCAGAGACCCTTGCCTTTGAAATATAAGCCGCAGACCGCTCCACGGCAAGGGCCCTTAAAAGCCTCTCCGCGTTCACCTTATTCGTAAAGGCCCCTATCTGTACAGTATACTTGCCGCTGCCTCCTCCAACTACTCTTATGTATTTTATATACCGCTTATCCCTGCCAACAGGTGTGATACGCACAGGCGCCGTGCCTTTTTTTACCACACCAAGCTCACGGGCGCCTCTGTAGGATAGATCGATTATTCGCCCCCTCACAAAGGGGCCCCTGTCGTTTATCGTAAGGCGTACCTTCCTGTGATTCTCAAGGTTCTCTACGTCTACTATTGTACCGAGAGGCAGTGTCTTATGGGCCGCAGTAAGGGCGTTCATATCATAGACCTCGCCGCTTGCCGTAAGTTTACCATTAAAATTAGGGCCGTACCACGAGGCAATTCCCCTATAAGAGCCGCGCGTACCGCGCCCGCTATGGGCGCAGGCCGTAAGGATAAAGATAAACGCTATAAATAAACTCTTCTTCATTAAGGTCATGTCCTGGCCTTCGCCGCTGCGGCAAAACCGGAGAGCACCTCTTTTAGATACAATCCCGTATGGGAGGCCTCTACTGCGGCAACTTCCTCAGGCGTACCCTCTGCGACTATGGCCCCGCCCCCGCCGCCGCCCTCGGGGCCAAGGTCTATTACGTAATCAGCGGATTTAATCACATCAAGGTTATGCTCTATTACAAGCACGCTGTTGCCGCCCTCGGTAAGCCTCGCGAGGACATCGATAAGCATGTGTATATCGGCAAAGTGCAGCCCCGTAGTAGGCTCATCGAGTATGTAAAGTGTCCTTCCTGTGCCGCGCTTGGATAGCTCGCGAGAGATTTTTATCCTCTGCGCCTCGCCGCCCGAAAGCGCCGTTGTTGGCTGACCAAGAGTAATATACCCAAGGCCAACATCAGAGAGGGTCTGCAGCCGCTCTCTTATACGTGGAATATTAGCGAAAAACTCCAGCGCCTCAGTAACGGTAAGGGCGAGGCAATCGGCTATGGTCTTACCCTTGAAACGCACCTCCAGCGTATCTCGGTTGTATCTCTCGCCCCTGCAGACATCGCAGGTAACATATACATCTGGGAGAAAGTGCATCTCCACCTTGATAAGGCCGTCGCCTCGGCAGGCCTCGCATCTGCCGCCCTTTACGTTAAAGCTGAACCTGCCCGGGCCAAAGCCCCTCACCCTCGAGACTGGCAGGTTGCTGAATAATTCGCGTACAAATGTAAATAACCCCGTGTACGTAGCGGGGTTGGAGCGCGGCGTCCTGCCGATAGGGGTCTGGTCTATGGCTATTACCTTGTCTATGAACTCAAGGCCTTTAATCGCCTCAACCTCGCCAGCGCGCCCTCTGCTGCGGTAGAGCCTTCTTGCGAGGTTTTTGTAGATAGTATCAAGGACAAGGGTGCTCTTACCGGAACCTGATACGCCTGTAACGCAGGTAATGAGCCCAAGGGGTATGTCAACGTCTATGCCTCTGAGGTTATTGGCCCTTAGCCCCTTAAAGCTCAAGACCCGTTTGCCTGTTTTTTTTCTCTTCTTCGGCACCGGTATGCTCAGCTCTCCTGAGAGGTACCTGCCTGTAAGGGAGGCCTTGTCAACGAGTATCTCGTCATAAGTCCCTGCCGCTACGACCTCTCCGCCGCCGCCTCCGGCGCCTGGGCCCATGTCTATAATGTAATCGGATTCCCGCATAGTCTCCTCATCATGCTCAACAACGATTACGGAGTTACCCATGTCGCGAAGGCGCTTCAAGGCGCCGAGCAGCCTTCTGTTATCTCGCTGATGCAGGCCTATTGAGGGCTCGTCAAGGATATATAATACGCCTACGAGGCTCGAGCCTATCTGCGTGGCAAGCCTTATCCTCTGCGCCTCGCCGCCTGAGAGCGTTGATGCGGCCCGATGGAGCGTAATGTAACCAAGGCCAACATTAAGGAGAAACCCAAGCCTCTCAACTATCTCCTTTAATATCCTCCTCGCTATCTCAAGCTCAATGTCCCTTAGCTGCAGCCCCTCGAAAAAACTTGCGGCCTCCTCAATGGACATCTTTACCACATCAAATATACTCACCCCGCCGACTCTGATAAAGAGGGCCTCGCGTTTCAAGCGCGAGCCTCCGCAGGCCTTGCAGGTCTCTTTGCTCATGTGCAGCTCAAGGGCCTTTCGAACAGACTCGGAAGTTGTCTCGCGGTAACGTCTATCAAGGTTCTTTACCACGCCCTCAAAGGGGCCTCTATGGGAGTAATCGCCGCGTTTCATACCATAGCGAAAGTCGACCTCCTCCTCTCCTGTGCCAGAGAGGATAATCTCCCTTACAGTCTGCGACAAATTCTCCCATGGCTCAGTAAGGCTAAAATCGTAATGAGCGGCAAGCCCCTTCAGGATATGAGTGTAATAAGGCAGGCAGCCCTTCTTGTCTCTCGCCTTCCAGGGGGTTATGGCTCCGCCGGAGAGTGTAAGAGAGGGGTCTACTATAATACGGGAAGGATCAAAGTAGGAGTTCTCGCCAAGGCCCTTGCACTCCGGGCATGCGCCGTAGGGGCTGTTAAATGAGAAAAAGGCGGGAGTTATCTCCGGGTAGCTGATTGAGCACTTTACGCAGGCGAGCTTCTCGTTGAAAAAAAACTCTTTCCCTCCAAGGGCCTCTACTCTGACAAGGCCGCCTGATAACCTCGCCGCCGCCTCAAGGGAGTCGCCGAGCCTCGCCCTAAGCCCCTCTTTAATAACAATGCGGTCTACGACAACGTCAATGCTGTGTTTTTTACGCTTATCAAGGATTATCGCCTCCTCAAGGTCGCGCCTCACACCATCGACTAATACCCTCGTGTACCCTTCCTTCAGGAGGTTATGAAGCTCTTTTCTAAAGCCCCCCTTACGGCCCCGCACAAGTGGGGAGTAGACGATTACCTTCTGTGCCGCGGGCAGGCCCATGACCTGCTCCACCATCTGCTCGATGCTCTGCGCCGTAATAGCGGAGCCGCACTCGTAGCAAAAGGGGCGGCCCACACGTGCGAATAAGAGGCGCAGATAATCGTATAGTTCCGTAACGGTAGCCACGGTAGAGCGGGGGTTTCGAGACGTTGTCTTCTGCTCAATGGCAATAGAGGGCGAGAGCCCTGCGATGGACTCAACATCAGGCTTGTCAATTTGCTCAAGGAATTGACGCGCATAAGCAGAGAGGCTCTCTACGTAGCGGCGCTGCCCCTCGGCGTAGATGGTATCAAAGGCCAGCGAGGATTTACCAGAGCCTGATACTCCCGTAATGACCACGAGTTTATCGCGCGGTATTACCACATCGATGTTTTTCAGGTTGTGCTCTCTTGCGCCTTTTATGATTATGTCTTTCATTTTTTTAAATTTAATTTCAACTTTCTTTTATTAAAGAAAGTTGAAAAAGCGAACTCTTTTATTGCGTAGGTAGAGCCAGCCGCGGCCCATCAAAAATAACGTCTCGCCAAACCTCGTAAAATATTTTGGTGGGCACAGCCCACCCTACGAAACTGCGTTCCACCCATCCTACAAATTTTTTAATGGCGGGCACGGCCCACCTCTTCTGGATTATGAAACGCCTTTTGGTGGGCTGTGCCAACCCTACAAGTTTATTCTATTTTAAGATCCCTTCTTGCAATTTCACGAATTGCATTAAGACAATTACTCACATGTGACCACTCACCTTGAAGATATCCGTAAGGGTCTCCACTCCAAGAGATTGAACGGTCCAAAAAACCATCTAATTGTTTTACTGCTTCTCTTGAGATAACAAAAGAACCTACATCTCTAGCCTTGGATATTTCGCTAATGGCTTCTTTAAATTTCGAACTAAGAACCTTTTTTTCTTCTTCTGCAAGTTCCTTTACCCCAATAACGTCATCCAAATTTTTTTCACAGTATTTTATCATATGATGAAGGGCTATGATGATTTCTAAATAAGCATCTGCCTTTCGATCCCAGCAACGCTCTGAGCGGAAACGCCTAAAAGAAAGCCAAACTGTAGTAATAGCAGTAATTACTGCTATTATTATTCCAACGACTAAATTTTGTATCATTCCATCCTCAAGATACCGTCTTGGCTGTCAAGCCAGGTAGGGTGGGCTGTGCCCACCATTAAAAAAATTACTCACCGCCAAACTTTTTCGGAAACCGTATTTCCGCCTCGCCCCAATCTTCCGGGTAAAGACCCTCCTTTCTGTACCTGTGGAAGGTAGAATATACCCAATCCCCAGCTCTGACTGCAAGACCGTGTTTTACAGGATTATAATGTATATAATCAACGTGAGCCCGATAATCGTCATCATCTCTTATCGTATGTTCCCAGAAACGCCTCTGCCACAGATTGCCCTCTCTCTTGCGAAACCGTGACGTTGTTGAGGTAATGGATAAAGGGATCTTAAATCTTTTTGTGAATTCTTTTTTTATAAATCCCCACCTCATGGAGTATCTCGAATCTCCTTCCGGAAGTTTCCAGATAGTATGCAGATGATCTGGAAGCAGGACCCATGCCTTTATATCAAAGGGATATAATACGCGGGTCTTGTTGATGACCTCTTCCAATATGGCTCTCGATTCATCAAGACATAGAAGCGGTTGTCTTTTATACGTTACAACAGTAAAAAAGTAGGTGCTACCCAACCTTGATCTTCTATATTCGGGCATGATGACCTCAGACGCCTTTGTTATTGGTGGGCACAGCCCACCCTACCTTTTTGTATGGTAAGTTAGCCTTGTAGGATGGGCTTCGTTACACGATACCCATCAACAATAACGTTTTTACAAACTCCATAAAATATTTTGGTGGGCACTGCCCACCCTACAAACTAATTTGTTTCTTATTATCTGCCATTTTGGCCGCCGTCTCTATTGCCGATATGAGGCTCAGCGGGCTTGCCTGCCCCTTCCAGGCGATATCATAGGCCGTACCGTGGTCAGGCGAGGTGCGGATTACGGGCAGGCCAAGGGTAACATTAATACCGTCATCAAAGTGCAGGAGTTTTAAGGGGCCAAGGCCCTGGTCGTGGTACATGCAGACAACGGCGTCAAATTCTTTTTTTCTAACGGCGCGATAAAAAACCGTATCCGGCGGCTCGGGCCCCGTTACGTTAAGACCAGCCGCCCTCGCCCTCGTTATGGCAGGCGTAATGACCTCATCTTCTTCCGCACCAAAGATTCCGCCCTCGCCTGCATGGGGGTTAAGCCCTGCTACGGCTATGGAGGGGACTTCTATAGCGAATAGGGTTTTTAATGAGCGAGAGGTTATCTCTATAATATCAAAGACCCTCTCCTCGGTAATAAGAGCGGGCAGCGCTCTTATAGAGACGTGTGTGGTAACAAGGGCTACCTTCAGGTCTTCTGCACCGGGGCCGCAGAGCATCATCACGGGAAGTCCGCCGCCGCAGAGATGGGCGATAAATTCAGTATGACCGGGGAATTCAAAACCAGATAAATGCGCCGTCTCTTTATTAATAGGCGCAGTAACAAGGGCCGCCACCACCCCCGCAAGGGCATCTGTAACGGCCCTCTCCACGGCGGCTATCATGGCAGAGCCGGCCTCTTTTGAGGCAACTCCTGCTTTTAGGCGGGACGTATCAATGGAGCTTACCTCCACAACACTCTCGCGAGGAGGCATAGGGAGACCGAGCCGCGTTGAGACAAGCTCCAGCACCCCGATATCGCCGTATATTACAGGCTCAATAAGAGCAAGTACTGCGTCATCGGCAACGGCCCGCAGCACAAGCTCCGGGCCTACTCCGGCGGGGTCGCCCATGGTAATGGCTATCTTCCGCCGCCCACTCTTTCCTATAACTCTCAATCGCTGAGCCTTATATCAATATTAGCGAGATCCTTCTCGTTCTCAAGCCACGTCTCCACCATATCCCTATAGGTTCTGGCAAAGAGTTTATTAAAAATAAAATCTCTTGCCTCCTCAAGGGGAGCTGGCTCGCCGGCATGGTACTTTACAAACTTTACAAAGTACAAACCCTCAGGCCTTCTAATAAGGGGGCTTATCTCTCCAATACTTAGCTTTAAGATAGCCTTCTCCAGAGACTCCTCCAGCTCTCCAGCCTTAACAAAACCAAGGTCTCCGCCCGCTGAGGCGCTCTGATCATCGGAGTAGAGCCTCGCGATATCGGCAAAACTCATCTTCTCTTTTAAGCCCCTCTCTACCTGATACAGCCTTTTGGCAGCCCTTGCCTTGTCCTCACCCTCTATGAATATGAGGCTTATCTGATAAGAGGGCGGCCCGTAAAACTCGTCAATATGCTGTCTGTAGTAATTTTCCACCTCATCAGGCTTAATATCTATCCTTGAGCGGAACCTCATGTCGAGAAACTTTGACGAGCGTATCTGCTCTCTAAGCCTGTCCTTGTACTCATCATAGGTAAGGCTGCTGCCTGCAAGGGCAAGCATAAGCTCTTTACGCGTAAAGCCGTTCTGCTCCTGCACGGCATTCACGGCATTCTCTATCTCCTCGTCGCTTACCTCAATGCCCACCTTATCAGAGGCCTGTTTTATAAGTTTTTCCTTAATAAGGTC
>CAZEBZ010000062.1:0-9492 GCA_964510775.1 uncultured Thermodesulfobacteriota bacterium | reverse complement strand
GCATAGGGCCGTCAGCGGCGGAGACGACAAGTATAGCACCGTCCATCTGAGCCGCGCCAGTTATCATATTCTTTACATAATCAGCATGACCGGGGCAATCGATATGAGCATAGTGACGGTTCTCTGACTCGTACTCAACATGGGAGATGGAGATCGTAAGACCGCGCTCGCGCTCCTCAGGGGCACGGTCGATATTAGCATAGTCCATGAACTCCGCCTGACCCTTGGTGCTTAATGTACGGGTTATCGCAGCGGTGAGCGTTGTCTTACCGTGGTCAACATGACCTATTGTGCCTACATTAATATGAGGTTTGGTCCTCTCAAACTTTGCCTTGCTCATCTAACTACCTCCAAAAAATGCTGTATAACGTCTAATTGTTTAATTATCTTGTCTGCGCCTTGGCCATAATGACCTCAGTAACAGAGACAGGTACCTGCGCATAATGTGAAAACTGCATAGAGTACGACGCCCTGCCCTGACTCATGGAGCGAAGTTCCGTTGAATAGCCAAACATATTTGCAAGGGGTACCTCTGCGGCAACTACCTGCGCGCCGCCTCTTGCCTCTATGCCGAGGATCTTACCTCTTCGTGAGTTAAGGTTACCTATAACATCACCCATAAATTGCTCGGGCATAACGGCCTCTACTGACATAACAGGCTCAAGAAGAACCTCCTTGGCCTTGGATAGACCGTCCTTAAATGCCATTGAGCCGGCTACTTTAAATGCCATCTCAGATGAGTCAACATCATGATAAGAGCCGTCTACGAGAGTAACCTTAATGTCTACGACGGGAAAACCTGCGAGCTGACCATTAAGAGTAGCCTCAACAATTCCTTTCTGAACAGCGGGGATATATTCTCTTGGAATAGATCCGCCTACAATTTTATTAACAAATTCAAAGCCGGCGCCGGGCTCTCCAGGCTCCATCTGAAGTACGGCGTGACCGTACTGGCCTCTACCGCCCGTCTGCTTAATATATTTACCCTCAGCAGGAGTGCTGCGTGTAATGGTCTCTTTATATGCAACCTGAGGTTTGCCTACAGTGGCCTCAACCTTAAATTCGCGAAGCAGCCTGTCTACGATTATCTCAAGATGAAGCTCACCCATACCGGAGATAATGGTCTGTGTTGTCTCCTCGTCTACCTTTACTCTAAAAGAAGGATCCTCAACAGAGAGTTTCTGAAGGGAAATACCCAGTCTTTCCTGGTCAGCCTTTGTCTTTGGCTCGATGGCAATAGATAAAACAGGCTCAGGAAACTCCATGGACTCAAGCAGTATGGGGTGATCCTTGTCGCAGAGAGTATCTCCAGTTACTGTTTTTTTAAGCCCAACTGCCGCGGCGATATCGCCCGCGTATACTTCTTTCACATCCTCACGCTTATTGGAGTGCATCCTCACAAGACGGCCCACACGCTCTTTAGCGTCTTTAGTAGAATTGTAAATATAAGAACCTGCCGTCATTGTCCCTGAATATACACGGAAAAAAGCAAGTTGGCCAACAAAGGGGTCTGTCATAATCTTAAAAGCAAGTGCAGAAAAAGGTGCGTCATCTGCAGCACTACGATCTTCCTCTGCCTCGGTGTCAGGATTAATACCTGTAACTGAAGGAATATCAATAGGAGATGGGAGATAATCGATAACTGCGTCAAGAAGGAACTGAACACCTTTATTCTTAAAGGCAGAGCCGCAAAACACAGGGGTCATGGCAATCTCTACAGTCCCCTTTCTTATGGCGGCCTTTAGGGCATCCTCAGATACAGCCTCGCCCTCGAGGAAGCTGCTCATAATCTCATCGTCAAAATCAGCGGCGGCCTCAATAAGCTTTTCTCTATACTCAGCCACCTGATCTGTCATATCAGAGGGAACCTCAACAATCCTGTACTTAGCGCCAAGGCTGTCATCATCCCAGACATAGGCCTTCTCAGAGACAAGATCAACAAGCCCCTTAAAACCCTCTTCCTTCCCTATAGGAAGCTGCATAACAACGGGATTTGTCTTAAGCCTGTCTTTCATCATGGCCACGCCTGCAAGAAAATCAGCGCCCACACGATCCATCTTGTTGATAAAAGCGATACGGGGTACCTTATACTTATCGGCCTGACGCCAGACTGTCTCGCTCTGCGGTTCAACACCGCCAACGGAACAAAATACCGCTACGACACCATCAAGAACACGCAGTGACCTCTCCACCTCAATGGTAAAATCCACATGCCCGGGGGTATCTATAATATTTACCTGATAGTCATTCCAGACGCAGGTAGTGGCGGCGCTTGTAATCGTAATACCGCGCTCCTTCTCCTGCTCCATCCAGTCCATTACGGCCGTGCCCTCATGAACCTCGCCTATCTTATAGGTAACGCCGGTATAATAAAGTATGCGCTCGGTAGTAGTAGTCTTACCGGCGTCTATATGGGCCATTATACCTATGTTACGCTGCTTTTCTAATGATATATCTCTTGCCAAAACACTTTCCTTTTATTCATATGCCGTTAAATTCTTGGCAAATATTGAGAACCTTTAAGGGTCTCTTGGGTATAAAAAAGATGCAACATCTTAAAGCCTTACAGTGGGCTTAAAAAGATGAGCCGCAAGCTGATATTCGAGTAAAAAAAATCAGAGATACACTGCCCTCACGGGAGACTTACCAGCGGTAATGAGCAAAGGCCCTGTTGGCCTCGGCCATCCTGTGAACATCCTCTTTTTTCTTTACTGTTCCGCCCCTGCCGTTTGAGGCATCTATAATCTCGGCAGAGAGGCGCTCGGCCATTGATCTCTCAGACCTTGCCCTGGAATAACGTACAAGCCAACGTATGGCAAGAGAGGCCTTTCTTTCAGGGCGTACATCAACGGGAACCTGATAGGTTGCGCCGCCTACCCTTCTTGACCTGACCTCAAGGGCGGGTCTTATATTATCAAAGGCCTTCTTGAAGACCTTCATTGGGTCAGACTTCAGTTTATCTTCTATTATATCAAAGGCTCCGTAAAGCACGGCCTGGGCCTTGCTCTTTTTGCCGTCGATCATAAGCTGATTAATAAGGCTTGTTACAACCTGATCGCCGTACTTATAATCAGGCTGAACTCTTCTCTTTACTATGCTGCCTTTGCGCGGCATCCTTACCCTCCAACCACTTGATACATCAAGTATTTACGCTATTAAACAAGTCTGAAAAATTCTCATTTCAGAGCGGTCTTACTAACAACAGACCTCTATTTTCATCAAACATCTACTGTAAAACGCCTTGCACAAACCCTTATTTCGGGCGTTTCGCACCGTACTTGGAACGCGACTGTTTTCTTTCCTGCACGCCTACAGTATCGAGGACGCCTCGAACTATATGGTACCTTACACCGGGAAGATCCTTGACTCTGCCGCCGCGAATAAGGACTACGGAATGCTCCTGCAGATTATGACCTATACCGGGTATATAGGATGTTACCTCAATACCGTTAGTCAGCCTTACCCTGGCCACTTTTCTAAGGGCGGAGTTTGGCTTTTTTGGCGTAGTTGTATAAACTCTTACGCAGACACCCCTCTTCTGAGGACAATTTTCCAGAGCAGGAGAGGCCGTCTTTTTCTTTATCCTCTTTCTGCCTTTTCTTACAAGCTGATTTAATGTGGGCATAGTTTTTTTCCTTATGTAGTAAAGCATACTAAATTATCAGCTTTACCATTCGTTGTCAACCAGTAAATGACCCTTCACTATTATTTATTCTGTCGCTGCCGTGTTTTCTCACAAAAAGCTCCTGTCTACCCAATATGCCTCTAACCTTAACCCTCGATGCAAGAGTAGAGAGCCCCTTCCTGCAAGATGCAGTAACTTAAACCCGGCCCCTTAAAGGCTCTGATTTTGCTCAATCTCAGCAACGCTCTGATCCTCATCGAGCCCTTCCTCGTCACTCTCTTCCTCTTGCTCAACCTCGGCCTTGGCAACATCTACCTTTAGATTGGCGTATTTGCTAAAGCCTGAGCCCGCGGGGATAAGGCGTCCCATTACAACATTCTCTTTAAGGCCTCGCAGATAATCTACCTTACCCTCCACAATGGCCCCTGTAAGGACCTTTGTAGTCTCCTGGAAAGAAGCCGCAGAGATAAAGCTCTCCGTGGATAGGGCGGCCTTGGTAATACCCTGCATAAGCGGCTCGGCTACAGCAGGCGTCTTACCCTCTGAGAGGACTCTCTCGTTCTCCTCCTCAAAAGCGTAACGCTCTACCTCTTCACCTACAAGCAGCCTCGTATCTCCATGGTCTTTAATCCTCACCTTACGGAGCATCTGCCTGACAATAACCTCAATATGTTTATCGTTTATCTTAACCCCCTGAAGCCTATAGACCTCCTGAACCTCGTCAACAAGGTACTTGGCAAGCTCTTTTACGCCAAGGACTCTCAGAATATCATGGGGGTTGATAGAGCCGTCCATAAGGGTCTCACCGGCACGCACAAAGTCGCCCTCACGCACATTGATGTGTTTTCCCTTAGGAATAAAATACTCCTTAACCTCACCTGTCTCCATGGTAACAGCCACGGTGCGCTTTCCCTTTACGTCTTTGGCAAAAGATACTGTACCATCAACCTCGCTTATGACAGAACACTCTTTAGGTTTACGCGCCTCGAAGAGCTCGGCGACGCGAGGCAGACCTCCGGTGATATCCTTTGTCTTAGTCGTCTCCCTCGGTATCTTTGCTATGAGGTCGCCGGCCTTCATGGTATCACCGACGTTGACTGTAATAATAGCGCCTACAGGCAGCAGGTAACGCGCCTGAATATTTGCGGAGCCATAGGTCATGGTCTTGCCGGAATCGTCTTTTATAGAGACCCTCGGCCTCATATCTCCCTCTTTATAAGGGACAATAACCTTGCTCGAGAGCCCCGTTACCTCATCAACCTGCTCGCGCATGGTCTTACCATCCTCAATATCGCCGAACTTAACCGTACCGGCGCACTCAGTGACTATAGGAATGGTATAAGGGCTCCACTCGGCAATAATGGTACCTGAGGTAATCTTATCTCCATCTTTTACGAGAAGTTTTGCTCCGTAGATTACATGGTCTTTTTCCCGCTCTCTGCCCTGATCGTCGACGATAGCTATCTCGCCGTTACGATTCATTACTATGGCCTCACCGATGGTGTTAACGGCCACATTGGTGTTCTGAAATCTGACTACACCATCATGGCGCGCCTCAAGAGTGGTCTGCTCGGCCCTTCTGCTCGCCGTACCGCCTATATGGAAAGTTCTCATTGTAAGCTGAGTACCTGGCTCGCCGATGGACTGTGCGGCAATAACACCGACGGCCTCGCCAAGCTCAACAAGACGGCCTCTTGCAAGATCTCTGCCGTAGCACATGGCGCAGATACCTTTTCTGGAGCGGCAGGTAAGAACGCTTCTTATCTTAACCTTCTCAATTCCGGCCTCTTCAATGGCCTCAACCTTGAACTCGTCTATTTTCTCATTGGCCCTAACGATTATATTGTCGCTAAAAGGATCAACTACGTCCTCAAGGGCAACTCGTCCAAGTACTCTCTCGCCTGTATTCTCGATAATCTCACCACCCTCAACAAGAGAAGTAATGTATATGCCGTCAAGGGTACCGCAGTCCACCTCCATAATAATGGCGTCCTGGGCAACGTCTACAAGGCGGCGCGTAAGATAACCGGAGTTAGCTGTCTTTAGGGCCGTATCAGCAAGACCCTTACGGGCGCCGTGAGTGGATATGAAGTACTGAAGCACATTAAGGCCTTCACGGAAGTTTGCCGTAATAGGCGTCTCTATAATCTCGCCTGATGGTTTGGCCATTAGGCCACGCATACCGGCGAGCTGACGAATCTGCTGCGCAGAACCCCTGGCGCCGGAGTCCGCCATGATATATATAGGGTTAAAACTCGGCATCTTCCTCTCACCTGCCTCATCGGAGACAGAGACATCGCTTCCGAGATTTTTGAGCATCTCATCGGCTATATCTTCAGTAGCCTGAGCCCAGATATCAATAACCTTATTATAACGCTCGCCGTCGGTAATTAGGCCCTCGTTGTATTGATCCTGAATTTCCTGAACCTCACCGCTCGCCGCCTGCAGGAGAACATCTTTTTTAGCAGGTATCTTCATATCGTCAATACAGATGGATATACCGGCCTTTGTGGCATACTTGTAACCAAGGTCTTTCAGCCTATCGGCAAGAAGCACCGTGTCTTTATAACCGCTCCTCCTGTAGCAGATGTCGATAAGTTCAGCGAGGCGTTTTTTATCCATTACCTTGTTAATATCATCAAAGGTAATCACATCAGGGACTACTTCCTTCAGCAGAACCCTTCCCGTAGTAGTCTCAAAGAGACTACCGTCGTGTTTCACCTTAATGCGGGCCTGAAGATGCAGATACCCGGCATCATATGCGGCGCGTACCTCGTCAAAGGACGAGTAGGATTTAAGTTCACCCATTACGTCCGGCCTCTCTCTTGAGAGATAATAAAGGCCAAGGACGATATCCTGCGTAGGCACAATAATAGGCTTTCCGCTCGCAGGCGAGAGTATATTATTGGTACTCATCATAAGCACACGGGCCTCAGTCTGCGCCTCAATGGAAAGAGGCACATGAACGGCCATCTGATCGCCGTCAAAGTCGGCGTTAAAGGCAGTGCAGACAAGGGGATGGAGCTGTATGGCCTTACCCTCTATAAGAAGGGGCTCAAAGGCCTGAATACCAAGTCTGTGAAGAGTCGGCGCACGGTTAAGAAGAACAGGATGCTCCTTGATAAGCTCATCAAGGACGTCCCATACCTCGGGCCTCTCTTTTTCCAGCATCTTCTTGGCGCTCTTTATAGTCGTGGCATATCCCTTCTCCTCAAGCTTATGATAGATAAAGGGCTTAAATAGCTCTAACGCCATCTTCTTTGGAAGACCGCACTGGTGGAGGCGAAGATCAGGGCCAACGACAATAACGGAACGGCCGGAATAATCAACTCGTTTACCAAGAAGGTTCTGACGGAATCTTCCGCCCTTACCCTTAATCATATCGCTAAGGGATTTTAAGGGTCTCTTGTTCTGACCTGTTATAGTACGGCCGCGCCTGCCGTTATCAAATAAGGCGTCAACGGCCTCCTGGAGCATACGCTTCTCATTGCGTATGATTATATCTGGGGCTTTAAGCTCCATGAGGCGCTTAAGCCTGTTGTTTCTGTTTATAACCCTTCTGTAAAGGTCGTTAAGATCGCTTGTGGCGAATCTTCCGCCGTCAAGGGGCACAAGTGGGCGAAGATCAGGTGGAAGAACAGGAATTACCTCAAGTATCATCCACTCAGGCCTGTTATCAGAGTGCAGGAAGGCCTCAACAACCTTAAGCCTCTTGGCTATCCTCTTCTTCTTCGTCTCAGAGGAGGTCTTGCTCATCTCAAGGCGCAGATCAACAGAGAGCTTTGCAAGATCAAGCTCCTTAAGGAGTTCCCTCACCGCCGAGGCTCCCATGCCGCTGACAAAACCATCAGGGCCCCATGTCTCAATGGCCTGCGCGTAGCCTTCTTCCGTTAGAAGCTCGCCCATGTGAAGGTCGGAGTTCTTCGGGTCTATTACGGCGTACTTCTCGTAATAAAGAACACGCTCGAGATCCTTGAGAGTTACGTCAAGAAGGGCGCCTATCCTCGAGGGCAGGCTTCGCAAGAACCATATATGCGCTACAGGAGTGGCCAGGGTAATGTGCCCAAGTCTCTCACGGCGCACATTAGATGGTATAACCTCAACGCCGCATTTTTCACAAGTAGTCCCCCTGTGCTTCATGCGTTTATACTTCCCGCAGTTACACTCAAAATCTTTTACCGGGCCGAATATCTTGGCACAGAACAACCCGTCCCTCTCCGGCTTGAAGGTTCGGTAGTTGATTGTCTCCGGCTTTTTCACCTCACCGTGAGACCACTGCATAATACGGTCAGGCGAGGCTATGCAAACGCTTATGGCGTTAAAATCGTTCTGCTTATTTGGTTTCTTGAAAAGTCCCGTAAGGCTATCCAATGCTTCCTCCTTCTATGAAAGGCCCAAATCTTAAGGGCCCTCCTCTTGAGACTAAAAAAACTGAGCCTCGCAAATTCAGCTCTGCTCAGTCTTGAGCATATTTACATCAATAACAAGGCTCTGAAGCTCCTTGACAAGAACATTGAAAGACTCCGGCAGTGTGGGCTCCATGTTATATCTGCCCATCACTATAGACTCGTACATCTTGGTTCTGCCGGGTACGTCATCAGACTTTACGGTAAGGAACTCGCAGAGGCTGTATGCCGCTCCGTAAGCCTCCATTGCCCAGACCTCCATCTCACCAAGACGCTGGCCGCCGAACTGGGCCTTACCGCCAAGGGGCTGCTGAGTAACGAGTGAGTAAGGGCCAGTTGACCTGGCGTGTATCTTATCATCAACAAGGTGATGAAGTTTAAGCATATACATAATGCCTACAGTAACGGCCTGATCAAAGGCGATTCCCGTCTTACCGTCATAGAGCACAGTCTTACCGTTCTCTGATAGACCTGCAAGTGCGAGGGCGTCTTTTACACCGCTCTCCATGGCCCCGTCAAAGACAGGACTCGCCACCTTTACTCCATGAGAGAGCTTCTCAGCGACCTCGCCTATCTCATCATCAGATAGACCATCTACAAACTTGCTGAACTCATCAGTGCCGTAAATGGCCTTAATCCTCTCGCGAAGGGGCCCGGGGGCTGATTGTTCATCCATCATCTTAGCGATACCCTTACCAAGATCTCTTGAGGCCCAGCCGAGATGCGTCTCAAGAATCTGACCGATATTCATCCTTGATGGAACTCCAAGAGGGTTAAGCACCACGTCCACAGGCGTGCCGTCTGCCATATAAGGCATATCCTCCTCAGGCAGTATCCTTGAGATAACACCCTTGTTGCCGTGACGGCCGGCCATCTTATCGCCGACAGAGATCTTCCGTTTCATGACGATATAGACCTTTACCATCTTGATGACGCCTGGGGGCAGCTCATCGCCCATCTTAAGTCGGCCGAGCCTGTTCTCAAAGACTACCTTTATAAGGTCTGTCTGCTCTGAGAGTTGCTCCAGCACCTTATCGACAGACTCCTTGACGCTCTCATCAGCGGGAATTATCTCACTCCACCTCTCTACAGGGAAAGCATCGAGGACGTCTGATGTTATAAGACCGCCTTTAGCGAGGATAACAGCGCCTTTCCTGTCTTTTATGGCGGCAAGGGTCTTATTATTAAGAAGCAGCCCTCTTAAGGACTTATAAGAGGCCTCCCGGACAATTGTAATTTCATCGTCCCTGTCCTTGCGAATGCGAGAGGTCTCCAAATCCTCTATGGACTTACTCCTGTCGTCCTTCTCAACGCCCTTACGAGAAAAGACCTTGGCGTTGATAACTACGCCCTCAATACCCGGGGGCACTCTGAGCGAGGTATCCTTTACGTCCTCGGCCTTCTCTCCAAAGATGGCACGAAGGAGTTTTTCCTCTGGAGAGAGCTGAGTCTCGCCCTTTG
>CAZEBZ010000061.1:0-9580 GCA_964510775.1 uncultured Thermodesulfobacteriota bacterium | reverse complement strand
TCGTTAAAAAAGAGCTATCTCTCTCAGTTACAGCCTATTTGACATAATATCCATTATGCGACAATAATAGAATTGGGCGAAAGTAACTCACTCCACAATAATGTTTGTTATTGTCTTCGTTACGTACTTTGTGGACTGCATCTTTGACATTACTACATCACCAAGTGTCTGAAAATTTGAGCCTTCAACAATTGCTATAAGGTCATAAGGCCCCGTGACCATCTTCACCATCTTAACTCCGGCAATCATAGCAACCCTCTGCTCCACCTCTCGCGCCTTGGCGTGCTCACACTCTATAAAGACAAAGGCCTCGACAGACATGATATTACCCTCCTCCTATTTGAAATATAAAACATGATATATACTATAAAGATAAGGCTGCAACACCGTATTATTCAAGGGGAAAGAAAATCCAGCACTAATTGGAAGGAATAGGAGATAAACTCAATAATGCATACATTAAGAATATCACACTTTTTGTTACTGTCAAATTGTTCTTGATGGGAGGGAGACTTTAATACTCTCGATAATACTTATTGACTCTCAGAGAAGAGCCTTTTTAAGTCCTTGAGGGGGTCTATATTTGTCTTTTTTACAGAAACAATCTTATCTGAGAAGCAAAAATACTCGCAAAAGTTAGCCTTTTCCTTATCCACAACAGGCTCCGCCATGGGCTCTGAACACTGGTTATTAAAGTGTACATTAAAAAACCTGCAGTTAAGGCATACCTTCAAGTCTTGCGCACAGAATGGACAGGTATCATTCCTTGATGGCTTCTCGCCAACTAATACTCGCTTTTTACAATGGTAGCAATGTTTCAACTAAATCCCCTTATCTGTTAAGCGCAAGTATTTTATAAGCACTTACAATTGTACTCATATCGGGTCGCTCATGCTACTGTGAGAATTTTATTCTCAGAGAGATTAAAGGAAGATTAGAGTTTTTTGGGCCTAAACAATAAGCGCTGAATCTACGCGACCTTAAGGAGATAAAAAAAATTGAAGGATCCGCAGTAGTCTTCCAGTTCTTTCTTCCTTTAACCTGTTAAAAGGTCGGCTTCTGTGTTAGCCTGAGAGTAATCATAATCACAAGGAGCGGATCGTTCATGGGTAAATCTTCAAGGATGAAAAAGAGGAATACAGCTGCAAAAGGGAATGCAGAGCAGACGGTTAAGAAGGGTCGTACCCTTCGCTGCTACAAATGCGCCAAGGAGGTCTCGGAATTTGATTCCGGCTGTCCCCATTGCGGAGCAAAACCTCCGAGAGTAAACCCCGCTGTCCTGGCAAGAGTGCTGCTTGGGATAGTAATTGCGATCGTACTCTACATCTACTTCATGTAGAGTAGCGTAAGATATTAATTCTAAAGCTTTTTTTTAATACGGCTACCCTCGATAACTTTAGCGGTACGGTTAAATAGAACAGGAATAAATAAGACCACAAAGGCCAGGACAATGCCCCCTACCCGTCCGGCCCCGTTAGTACCGCTTGCATCAAGAGATTTTATTATGATGTAAAAGAAGAAGATTAGCGCCGGAAAAGACGTTACAAATGAAAAAATTCTTAAAAATTTCACCATGCTTCAGCCTGCCTTCTAAGCCTTTATTGAACAACTAAGACCATTTTATCTTAACTTGAATAACTCTATCAGTACTCTTAATTAGCTACAACAGTTGGCTGAGCCATTGTCTTAGAGGGGCATATACCTCTAAGGCGTACTATATTATAATTTCTGCATCTACCAAGGTTACAGGATTTCTTAAACTCACTGCATCCTTTTTCCTTCATACCAAGCTTTACCATGTATATATATCCCATATTGTCATAAGCACCGGCAAATTTTGGTTTTATCTCTACGGCCCTGGTGTAATCTGCGATGGCTCGACGGTACTTACCGCTCTTGCTGAATGCTATAGCGCGGTTATAATAAGCAGCAGTATCTATGGGATTGATCTCTAATACTTTATTAAAGTCTGCAACGGAATGTTTATATTGATGATTATTGCTATAGGAGATGCCGCGGTTATTATATGCGTCTGTTTTATTCGAATCTATCTCAATAGCCATTGAGTAGTCAAGAATAGCGAGTTTATACCGTCCTGTCTCATCATAGACACTGCCTCGACGTATATAAGCGTTGTATAAAGCGGGGTCTAACTCGATAACCTTTGTAAAATCAGCGAGAGCGGATTTGTATTTTCCTATTTTATAATAAGCATTGCCTCTATTATTATAAGCGCTTAAAAAATCAGAGTCTACCTCCACAGCCCTTGTATAATCCTTAATAGACAGCTCTATCTTACCCATTTTATGATATAGGAACCCCCGCATATTATATGCACCGGCAAACCCATCATCTACTTCTATGGCTTTTGTATACTCTGCAATAGCCTTATTGTTCTCCATTTTATTCTCATAGCCAACGCCCTTAAAGGCGTGAACAGCCGCTTCTCTTCTCACATGGAGTACAATAACGTCATCAAGAATCTTAACTGAATTTTTGTAAAGGATACTGCGGGAGTCTAACTTAAGGGCTTTAGCGAACTCATCGCGAGCCGCTTTGAATTTGCCTTTAGCGGCAAACTGGACACCATCATTATAGTGTCTCTCAGCAATATTCTCTCCATAGGAAACACCAATAAGGAGACAAAAGAACACCAGTACTGAAAGAATTCCTCTTTTAAGACAGGAAATAATCACTTTTCTATATCCGCTACAGCCAATGGCATTGAAAAAAAACCTGCAATGTCACAACTAACAGCCATTATCTGTTCTATTTTGAGCGAAGCTTCATATATTCTGCTTGAATTGATAACAGTACTTCATAACATTCAAGCGAACGTTAAAAAAAATATTTTAATATCCTCTATTTATTATAGCTCTAACCCTGCAATTGTCAACCCCTCATCGTAGTCAAAAAAATCATCTTCACAGCATTTATAAGTAAAAAAAGGGCTACGGTGAAATGCCGTACCCCCTTGATTTTGTTGGTGCCCTCGAGAGGATTCGAACCTCCGGCGCACGGATTAGGAATCCGTTGCTCTATCCTACTGAGCTACGAGGGCTTTGTAAAGTGTGGACTTCATGCGATTAAGTGTAAATAGGGTAGCTCCAGAAGATGATTTATTGAGGTATTATCATACACTTAACCATTTTACCTGTCAATATCTTTAAGGCTTGTAAAATCAGCCTATTTATACCTACCAAGGAGATCAAAAAAACGTATCCGCAGAATATCAATAAACATACCTGCGGAATCGCTAAGAGGGTTCACGCTGCTTGATGGCGAGCTTTTTGCCCAGTGAATGGGAAATTCAACCACCTTAAAACCAAGTTTTCTCGCGATATATATAAGCTCCACATCAAAGCTGAAACCTGTCATGGTCTGACGGGAAAAGACAGCCTCTGCGGCCTCTGATGAGAAGGCCTTGAAACCACACTGAGTATCACCAATGCCGCCAAAGGCTATAAGGCGCACAAAGACATTAAAGACTCTGCTCATAACTTTGCGAAGCGGTGACAGGGGCACCTCAATATCAGCGCCCCTAACAGTCCTTGAGCCAATAGCAAGATGGGCATCTTGTTTTAAAATAAGACTTAAAGGTTTTTCCAACTCGCTTATAGGGTAGGATAGATCTGCGTCAGTAAAGGCAATTATAGAGCCGCGTGCCGCTAAAGCGCCCTTTCTCACGGTAAAGCCCTTGCCGGATCTGTTCTTGTTCTCAAGAACTTTTACGCGGTCATTCCCGCTGCTTTTTTTCTTGGCAATCTTAAGGGTATTATCCGTAGAGCCATCTGAGACTACGATTAACTCATAATCAAGCCCCCTGCCCTCAAGATACTCAATTACCTCGGTTATGGTCTCGCCAATAACTCTCTGCTCATTATAAGCTGGTATTACAACGGAAACTTCACATTGCTTACGCGTTTTTTTCAGACCCATATCAGCGTCACCCTAAAAAGACCGATCATCAGCATTACGCCGGCCATGATTGTAAAAAACCCGTCTATATCAAATAAAATACCCTTTCATCCCATAGATAAGATCGATACCCTCAAGTCCATGATATGTAATGGCCTCGGCGAAGATAAATGAGCCTATAAATAAGAAGACAAGGGGATGGGCAAAGGGCGCGAAGACGACCTTTGCAGGCGCTACGCCAAGGAGCACATTAAGCACGGCTCCAAGCATAGCCGTTACTGGTATGGGAATAGTCTCTGTTAGCCAGAGAACTATTACGAGGCCGATTACGGCGGTGAGCCTGTGCTGGAACAGAGGCATCGTCCCTAATGGCACAAAGTAAAGTACTAAAAAGACAAGACGCCCAAGAAAAACACCAGACAGTTTTCTTAACTTCTCCACTCTCTCCTCGCCAGGTGAGAGGACTGCTCTGTAAGTCATCTTTCTGTCCTATGCTCGAAGAGGCGTTGTAATATCCACTTGCAGTCTTTTATTACTTCGTTACGTAGATTCTCTTATGGCGTTGCAGCCCTCTTATCACAGCCTAAAAAAAACTTCTGCGCAGAGGGGCTTTCGCCCCTTTTTGTGCCGTACCCTTTATCGAGTATCTACTCGGCGGCAGCCTCATCGGCCTCTGCTGCCTCTGTAAGCTCTTCACAGAACATATCAAGGTCTGTAGAGTGCATTGAGCAGGCCATTGAGATGGGCTCTGTGCCAAAGGCCGGACAGGTAAAACACCCCGAGCCAAAATGACGAGTAAAGACCTCTTTTGTTGAGGGCCACGTCTCAGTAACCTCACCTGTTGTCATCTCACCTGTAATATTTATCTCTGACATGGAAGTACTCCTTTATTGATTGGTTTATTTTTTAATTTAATATTTTATTATATTATTTCAATAGCCTGAAAATCAATTAAAAAAAGGAGGGAGCAATAGAAGGGGTGGAACGTGCAGAGATATATGGCAGATATAAAAATTATTTTTTCTTAGAGCGAAGCGCCGCCTCATATCCTTTAGCGGCCCAATTATACAACTCTTCTTTATCCTCAAGTGACTCCTCAGGGGCGTTGTAATAGGACATATAGCACTGCTTACCCTTTCTATCATAAGAGAAACGGGTAAGTCCCCTCGCCTCAAAATCACCGCGGTTTTTATCATCGGCCTTTATATATAGAGTATCATCAACGACAATAGCAAAGAAAATATCATCGCTGTAAATTCCATAACCGCCAAACATACGCTTAGCCCGCACAGTGCCAAAGCCCTCTAACATTTCAAGGAGATAGGAGATAAAGGAATTTTCTTTTTTCATATTTACACCTTAAATAAAAAAATCTTAGCGTAAAAAAACTTATAAACTATTAAAATATAAAAGCGTTATTCAAAAACGGTCTCTCATTCCTCTCACCTCTACTCTAACCACGCAGCCGCTTAACAACAAAGGGCATGGCCATAAAAAGGCCGCCAAGAATAAACATATAGAGAAGGTTTGAGATAAAGTAAGAGAAACCGCTAAGGAGAACTCCGCAAAACAGGGAAATACCTTTTTTCTGTTTTATGCCGTAAGTAAGATAACCAAAGCCGATTACTCCGAAGATAAAACCCCAGAAAAATATATTCGTATCATTCATAAGTTTTTACACTCTACCCTCTACTCAACGGCATCAAAGGCGTTTCTTACAAGCTCTATCTTTACCTTATCACCACTGCCTAAGATGCCGACAACATCAAAGCGCACGGGCTGATCTATTATATCATGAGTCGCAAGATAAATCCCCGCGGCCATTGTGAGGTGTGATTGTTTCCTTGCGTCTACTGCCGCAAGGGGCGAGCCAAAAGCAACTGAACTCCTTGCCTTTACCTCAACAAAAACAAGGGCCTTTCCATCACGCGCCACAAGGTCAACCTCGCCGAACTGAGTCCTGTAATTTCTCTCCAGGATTCTGTAGCCCTTTTTTTTGAGAAATTTTTCCGCGAGGAACTCGCCACGCCTGCCTTTTTTTATGTTGTGTGAGCCCATATTTTCGTCCTTAAATTATTTGACGGCTTACCTTTTTCCACTCATCCTACATTTTTTTAGTGATAAATTTCAATGTCATAAACTTATTCACCTTGGTTTTATTTACCAGAATTCATTTAACATGCTCGGTCTCACTCACCGTTTTTTTCACATAAGACAGCTGAGTAGAAAAACGCGGTCAAAAAACTTTCTTTTTTCCAAAAGAAAGTGGACGGAAAGTGCGCCTATGTACAGGGCAAGGACCAAGCTCTTCAATGGCCTCCATGTGCGCCTTTGTGCCATACCCCTTGTGAGAGGAAAAGCCGTACCCCGGGTAGAGCCTCTCATAAGAGAGCATTATCCTATCACGTGCCGTCTTTGCGATTATCGAGGCAGCGGCAATGGAAATACTAAGTCCGTCTCCTCCGATAAGGGCGCTCTGTTGTACAGGTGAGTCTATCTTAAATTTACCATCAATAAGGAGAAAATCTGGCGATACGTTGAGGCGCCCGGCGGCCCTCTCCATTGCCAGCAGAGAAGCTCGATGTATATTAATTTTATCTACCTCGTCATGCCAACAGATACCAATAGCTATGGATAGTGATGAAGAGAAGATAGGATAGACAAGTTTATCACGTTTTTTTGGTGAGAGTTTTTTAGAGTCTTTTATTCCAATTTCCAGCGGGAGTGGTCTCTTAAGGATTACTGCGGCGGCTACAACAGGCCCTGCGAGAGGGCCCCGTCCTGCCTCGTCAAGACCTGCAAGATGTGAGAAACCAGCACGCGACAACTTACGTTCCCATCTATCCAAGATTGCAGAACCCCTCTCATTAAAAGAACAGACTGCCTGCAGGCGTAAATATGTTGAGGACGTAAAAGCTCAAAAGGCCCGCCTGCTGCAGCAGGCGGGCCAATGATATAACACTTTAGAGGTAAGAAGAGATACCGATATAAACCCCTCTCTTAATCAGCCCCTTATTTACGTTCTTTAAGTCGTGCCGCCTTACCCTTGAGGTCACGGAGGTAGTAGAGTTTTGCTCTTCTTACCCTGCCCCTTCTAAGTACCTCAACGGAGTGGATATTAGGCGAGTTAACAGGGAAGATTCTCTCTACGCCGATACCGTAGGAGACCTTTCTTACAGTAAAGGTGGCCCTTACGCCTGAGGAGCGTCTTCTAATTACAACACCCTCAAAGGGCTGAAGCCTCTCCTTTGCGCCCTCTTTTATCTTAACCTTGATACGCACCGTGTCTCCCGCGCCAAACTCCGGCAGGTCTGTACGTATCTGGTCTTTTTCAATGTCCTGTAAAATACCCATTTGAACTTTCCTCCTATTATTTACCTTCTGTTTCTCTCTTTAACTCGGCAATTATCTCACAATCATGTGCTGTAATGGAAGCATTTTCAAGAAGCTCCGGTCTTTTTTTTAGTGTTTTTCTTAAACTCTCTCTTTTTCTGTAACTCTTTATCTTTGCGTGGTCGCCTGATAAAAGTACCTCAGGTACGCTCATGCCATTAAACTCAGGTGGTCTTGTATACTGGGGATACTCTAAGAGCCCCTCTGAGAAGGAATCATCTTCCTTAGAGTCGCAAGAACCCAGAACACCTGGAATAAGCCTCGATAGGCTGTCTATTAAGACAAGGGCGGGAAGCTCTCCGCCTGTAAGTACGTAATCGCCTATAGAGACCTCAAGGTCAACAAGGCCGCGTATCCTCTCGTCTACTCCCTCGTATCTGCCGCAGATGATAACGAGTTCATCTTCAGCGCTAAGCTCACGGGCAAGGCCTTGTGTAAAGGGTACTCCCTGCGGCGTAGTAAGGAGTATTTTTACTCCGCCAGACCTCTGTATATTATGTGATAGAGCGAGACCTTGATGGTCGTCCCCGATCTTTGCCCCTTCGCCGCGAATACTCTCAAGGGCCGCCGCGACAGGCTCGACCTTCATTACCATGCCAGCGCCGCCGCCGTATGGAGCGTCGTCTGTGGTGCGGTGTTTATCAGTGGTATAGTCACGTAGATCATGAGCCGTGACTTTAATAAGACCCTTCTTAATCGCCCTGCCTGTAACGCCGTAACTTAGCGGGGCTTTGAAAAACTCAGGAAAAATACTAATTATATGGAATCTCATAAGAGATTAATCTTTATCCGATAATAAACCCTCAAGGAGGTGAACCTTCACCTGATGCTCCTCCAGATTTATCTCTAATATCGTCTCCTCAGTAACGGGAATCAGTACCTCGCCATTAGGCCCCGTAACCTCAAAGACATCGTTTCCGCCTCCAGCGGAAAATACCTTTGTAATAAAGCCAAGGTCTCGGCAGTCGTCTGTAATAACTGCGAGGCCCTCAAGGTCTTTATAATAATACTCGTCGGAAGAAGTCTCCGGCAGCTCACTCTCAGGCACAGAGACCTCAAGGCCGGTAAATAGTGCGGCTTCTTCGCGTTGGTTTACGCCGTCGAGGGTAATAAGAAAACCACCTGTCTGCGTCCTTACCTTCTTTACCTCAAGGCGTCTTAGCCCCTTATTAAATATTACAGAGACAACGTCCCAGATAAACTCCTCAACACCGTCATAAGGTCTAAACTTTATCTCGCCCTTTATACCATGGGGCGTACCGAAGCGACCAATGGGAACTAAATCGTCTTGTGTTATCTTATTCAAGTATCTCAAGAACGCAGCGTTTGTGTATTTTCGTAGAGGCGGCGGTAAGTATTGTTCTCATTGCCTTGGCGGTACGGCCCTGCTTGCCTATAACCTTGCCAAGGTCCTCCTTTGCAACAGAGAGCTCAATGACAGAGGTCTTCTCACCTTGAACCTCTACGACACGAACAGCCTCAGGGTCGTCAACAAGGGCTCTTGCCATCTGTTCTATCAGTACTTTCATAAAGAGTCCTATCCGCTGCGTGCCTATGCAGTAGAGCAAAGACAACTATTAACTAAAGAGTTTTCTTTACAATCAGGGGATTATCTTAAAGAGGGCCTATAAGAATGGCCTTTAGTTCGTACCTTAACGCTAACCCTATCCCTTGACTCCGCCCCCTGTCCCTTAACACGGCCACCTGTCTCTTAACACGGCCACTTGTCTCCTAAATACGGCCCTCTGTCACTTAACACGGCCACCTGTCTCTTAATACGGCCCCCTGTCACTTACCTACTCACTCTCGGGTCACTGGGGTGTGCAGTTATTGCAAGGGATGAAAGTGCCCCCCTACCTACTCACTCTCAGGCCCCCTCCCCTAAATCTGACCCACGGTCAGTCTTAGGCTGCTTTTTCTTTAAAGAGACCTGCTTTTTTCATAAGCTGCTTTACCGTAACTGTTGGCAGAGCGCCGTTATTCATCCAGTATTGAACGCGGTCTTCTTTAAAGTCAACACCGGCGGGGTCTATGTTGGGATTGTAATGGCCTACAATCTCAAGGAATTTACCGTCGCGGGGCGAGGACTTATCAGATACTACAATCCTGTAGTAGGGCTGCTTCTTGGCGCCGAATCTTGCGAGTCTAATCTTAACTGACATTAAAAAAATACCTCCTGAAGTGTGTTGAACAACTACATCATGTTCTGGAACATTCCCTTAAGCCCGGCCCCCCCGGACTTTTTCATTTTCTTCATCATCTTACGCAT
>CAZEBZ010000060.1:0-9790 GCA_964510775.1 uncultured Thermodesulfobacteriota bacterium | reverse complement strand
TCGCCCCTGAGGCCTCAATCTGCCCCCTTACCTCTTTACCGAGGCTGTCATAGGCCCTGTAATGAAATATCGGCATAAACCAGCAACACCTCAATCAAAGTGCGTAACCCTCACTATCTCTTCAAGGCTCGTAAGACCGCAGCGAACCTTATCAAGGCCGTCATCTCTAAGGGTCTTTACCCCATGGTCAGATAAATAACCGCGAAGCGTAGCGGCGTCGGGATTTTTCAGTATAACCGCCCGCAGCCCCTTATCAACGGCCATAAGCTCAAAGATACCCGTCTGCCCTAAAAAGCCCGTCTTAAAGCACTGCTTGCAGCCAACGGGCCTGTATAGAGTCTCTGGCAAGGCCTTATTATCAAATAGCGTCAGCTCTTGCGCCGAGGGGCTGTAGGGCTCTTTACAAGCCTCGCAGAGTACCCTCACAAGGCGCTGCGAGACAACGGCTACAAGGGAAGAGGCCACGAGAAACTGCTCAATCCCCATATCCACAAGCCTCGTAACGGCCGTTGGCGCATCGTTTGTATGGAGAGTAGATAAGACAAGATGGCCTGTCATGGAGGCCTGCACGGCCATCTCCGCCGTCTCCACGTCACGTATCTCACCTACCATGATCACATCAGGGTCTTGCCTCAGTATGGAGCGCAGCCCCGTAGCAAAGGTAAGGTCTATCTTCGGGGCTACCTGAATCTGACCGATGCCCTGAATCTGATACTCCACGGGGTCTTCAACGGTTATGATATTACGTTCGTTGCTGTTGAGTCTGTTTATATAGGCATATAGGCTCGTAGTCTTACCGGAACCCGTCGGGCCCGTAACGAGGATTATACCGTTGTTAATAGCGAGCAGCGACTCTACTTCCGCCACCCTCTCAGTATCAAGGCCAAGGCCCTCAAGAGTCACAAGGCCGAACTTTCTGTCAAGGAGCCTCATCACCACACGCTCGCCAAATGCAGTGGGTACGATAGATACCCTTACGTCTATATCCTTACCGGCTACGAGGAGCCTGATACGGCCATCCTGAGGCAGTCTCTTCTCAGCGATATTAAGCCCCGCCATTATCTTCACCCTTGAGACAAGGGCCTCCTGAATAACTCTGGGAGGGCTAAGCACAGGGTAAAGCACACCGTCTATCCTAAAGCGTACGTCTATCTTCTTCTCAAAGGGCTCTATGTGTATATCGCTCGCCCTGTCCTTTACTGCCTGGCCAAGTACGGAGTTAAGGAGTTTTATTATGGGCGCCTCGTCATTAAGATCAAGGAGGTCTTTGGGGCCGCCCTGCCACTGACTTGCAATTTCATCCAGGCTATCGGCGTGCAGCTCCTCCATAACCTCATTGGCAGAGCCTGAGAGACGCTCATAAAAACGATTGGCTATGTGCAGTATCTTGTCTTCCGGTACAAAGACAGGCGAGAGGGGTAGAGAAAAAAGACGCTCCATATCATCAAGGGCAAAGAGGGCATCAGAGCCGCAGAGGGCTACAGCGAGGCGGCCGTCCTCTTTTTTAAGGGGCAGCACACCGTTGAGCTTAACAAAACTTATGGGAAGCTGTTCAAGAAAAAAAGGATCTACGTCATCATCGCCGAGCTCGGCCCTGAAAGGTAGACCGTATCGTGATGCCTGTGAGAACGCAGCACTGCCCTGCGCTGCTGCAGAGGCGGTCCTGTTATTATCTTCAAGATCTTTTGCCATAGAAGGCACACTCTTATACTTAAATGTCTAAACAATATAATTTAAAAAAAATCACTCAACGGGGGCCGAGCTATTAGCCTCGCCGAACTCCTTATCTTTTTTCACCTTCATTTTTTTAAGGGCATCAAAGTCTCTGACAATCGTAGGGGTAAGGTACACAAGAAGGTTCGTCTTTTCTTTGCTTACCTTGGTAGACTTAAAGAGCCATCCAAGGAGCGGTATCTTGCTTAAGACCGGTACCCTTGTATGATTTGTTACGGTCTTATTCTGAATAAGACCGCCTATTACGATAGTCTGCTGATCTTTCACTACAACTGTAGTCTTCGCTGAACGCTTCGAGGTAATAATATCAGATGCGCCTATACCGGCGGCCTGAGTCGTGGGAGTTACCGATGAGATCTCCTGATAGATATCGAGCTTTATATAATCTCCCTTGCTTATCTGAGGTTTAATCCTCAGGGTTACGCCTACGTTCTTTCTCTCAATAGACTGCAGTACAGGCTGGTTAGTAGTTGAAGAGCTTCTCTCAAGCGAGCTTAAGAAAGGCACATTATCTCCGACGACAATCTCCGCCTCCTGATTATCTGATGTAAGAATCTGCGGAGTACTCAGCACGTTCACCACATCCTTAAAGTCCGAGAGGCTAAAGAGTACGGAAAAAGCCGGGGCGCCGAGTGTAAGAGTGGAGCCGTCGGATTGAGTAGCCGTAAAGTTAAAGAAGTTTGCCACACCTCCGAGGCTGAACCCCGAGAGTCCGTTGACGATATTACTCATAGTGCTTGAATCAACGGAACCAAAACCGCCGATAGTTATAGGGGCACCGTTCTGCTTCGCAGCTATACGCCACTTTGTGCCAAGTTCTCTTGCCCTGTCTACTGAGACCTCCACTATCATGGCCTCAACATAGACCTGAGAAGGCCGCCTGTCAAGCTGCTCTATAACACTTACGAGACTCTTGTAATCATCGGGCTGAGCCATGATAATCAAGGAATTCGTATCAACGTCAGGGGTTATGGCAACAGTATCTGTAAAACGTGTAGTAACAGCACGAAGGGGTTTTTTGCCCTTTACTACTGCGGCTACTCTGCCGCCGTGAAGCCTTCTCATGACCTTATCAAGGGTCTTTGCCAGGGCCTCTGCATCGGCGTTCTCAAGATAATATACATTTATCCTCGACCTTGCCTCTGATGGCTGTACATCAAGGATTGAGATAAGGCTGCGCAGTCTGCTCCTCTGCGCATCGTTGCCGAAGATAATCACGGCGTTAAGGCGCTTTGCTGCGATAGAGGTCTTCTTAGCAGCGGCCAGCGCGCCGAGCCCCGCGCTCTGGACTCCTCCTGAGTTGTATTTATTCAGCATATTCACCATGTCATCGGCCATGGCGTATTTGAGCATTACCAGCTCCGAGGGGTTAGAAGTATTCTTTACATCAAGATACCCCACCACTTTTAGGATCTTATCAACATTCCTTGCCGTATCAAGGAGAAGGATTGAGTTAGTGCTTCCAAAGGCCGCCATGTAACCCTGGCGAGACACCATAGGGGTAAGTACTGGCAGCAGCTCGACAGGGGAGAGATAATCAAGGGGTATAAGCCTTGCCATATATACCTCATTCGCCCTATTGGGACGCTGCTTACCCTTTGAGATATTAAGAGACCCCTGCTTGACCATAGAAAGAGGAGAGACCTTGTAGGCGCTTCCCGTGTTAATAATAGCAAAACCCTTCAGCCCCATGACTGACACGAAGAGATCAAAGGCCTCGGCGCGAGATAAGCCCTTGGGGGCAATGATAGTTATCTTGCCCTTGAGCTTATGATCAAAGATAAAGTTTTTGCCCGTAGTCTCGCTTATAAACCTTACCACCGTGCTTATATCAACGTCCTGAAAATTCATGGCAATCTTTTCCGGACTTCGAGCCCCGGCATAAGCGGGACTTAAAAAATAAACTCCCATGAAAAACCAGAGCAGGGCAGTGATAAAAACTCTCTTTAGCCTATTCATCTAAGACCCCTTTACCTTATCTCGTATGTATATGTCTGCGCTTTACCGCGCCTCATAAGATCAACACTAACATCAGTCTCGCCCTTTAGCCCCTTCATAAGGCTAACGGCCTTCTCAGGTGAGTCTATGGTATAATCGTTAACCCTTAAGATAATATCACCGCTCCTTAAGCCCAGGGCGTAAAAAACTCCATAGGGCCTAACTTGACTGAGCAAAAAACCCTTTACCACGCCGCCCTTTCTGTAGGGATAAAACCTCGCGTCCTGCAGCAGACGGCTGGAATCCTTAAGAGTATTCTCAAGGGCCCTTCTGTCTACGAGCCACTTGCCGCTGCCAATGGATTTAGCGAGGGACGAAGCGGATGCGCCTCTAAAAAGGTCAGCCCCTGAACCACGATTTTCCACCCTGCCATCTTTAGCTCCGAAGCGCGAAGAACTCTTAAGCCTGCTCCCCGTCTTATCGCTTATATCCATAGTAAAGGTCAAGAGCCTTCCACCGCTCTCAACCACTGCGCTGTAACGACTTACACGGACGAGCCTGCCTATCTCAAAGACCTTGCCGCCACGCCTTACAACCTCTTCTCTACCCGTTGTCTTATCCTTAAAAATAGCGGCTGTACTCTCTTCTCCGCCATCTTTCACGGCCTCTGTCACCGTACCAAGAAGGGCGGCCTCTGCATTTACAGCCCCCTTCGAAAGAAGCGGCCCCCTGCTCTTAAAGGCCCTCTTATGAATTAGTCTTATTGCCGCAGACTCGCCAAGGAGCCCGCTCCGGCCAATAACCGCGTACTCAGTCAAGGACTTTACTCCAGCGCCTTTATTATAACCACTTGCTATGGCGCCACCCTGCCTTGATAAGGAGACACTGCCCGCCCCGACGTACTCACGCACAAGCAGGCCTGCCATTATAATAACTACGATTAGGAGCAGCACGTTAATATACCTTGCTGCGTCTCTGCCGCCGCCGAACCCAACACGAGAGGCCAGTCCTGTTATGGATTTACTTCTCATACTCATACTCAATCCCGAAGACCTTTACCTTGATTATAGACGAGCATCTCTTAAGACAAATAAAACGGCCTATGACGAGACCCGCCGGATTAAGAGTATCTTAAGGGAGCAGTCCAGTGATTTATTATCTGCAAAGCCTGTCTTAAGATCCAGCTCTCTTACAAAGAGCAGCCCCGGATAGCGGTCTATCTCATAGAGTAAATTAACGAACTGATTAATGGTAATATCCTTTATACTTACCTCTACGCTCCCTACCTTATAACCATCCTCCAGCGACTCCTGCACACCCTTAAAAGACTTAATCTTGTCTTTTAATCCAAGGCCTCTTCCTATCTCCTCTAATGCTGTAACTGGAGAAACCGCTCCCGCGGCCCCTCTTAACCTCTTTTTAAGGGGGCCAACGCTGCCGCTGCCGCGCGTATATTTATTCATTAATAGAGTAAAATTTTTGTGCTCACGCTCAGCTACAGAGAGTCTTGCCTTCACCCCTCGCAAATAAAGACTCGAACCTGCGATAAAAAGAAGAAGCAGCACCGCGGCAACTACATACTTACCATAAAGGAGCTGACTCTCTGATAGGCCATCTAAGAATTTGCGCGATGTCATAATAAGACCTTAATCCACTACCTGTAAGTATTCAAGAGCCCTTATAAGACCCCTTCAGGATTTAATTCAATGGCGATAGAGAAGGTAACACCGCCGTTTAGACTTGTCTTTACATCTGTAAGCGACGGTCTGGTAAAGGCCTTGAGTCTTACAAGTCCGGCCTTGAATAACATGGCCTTCTCCACAGAAGCCGCCCTGCCCTTAGCCGTCACCCTCGTGCCGCGCATGGATAACTGATATAATTTAATACCCGCCTCGCCTCCCGCCTTTGCCAGAAGACCTATATTATCCAAGACCCCGATGCCGCGCCCCAGGAGCCCCATGTCCTTTGACTGCTCTTTGAGCTTTATCTCAAGGCTATAGAGAGGATCCTGAACGTTTTTCTCACCTGGAAACGCCTGATGATAAGAGAGGCTGATATTCTTTTTTAGATAAGCGGCCTCACCTCCAATGCGGCGTGACTGCAGCGCGACAAGGCCTCCCCAGAGAACTGCCACAATGAACATTAGCAGCACCGTAGTCTTAAAGCCCCGCCTTGCTCTCTCAAAGGCCGCAGTATCTGCGAACTCTCCTTTTCTAAAATTTATAAGTTCACCGAACCCGCCGCGCAGCTGAAGCACAAGGGCCTTAAGGCCTGTAAACCTCTCATCCCATTGCTCGACAATGTGAACCTCACGCCCAGGCGGGACAAAGGCCACGGAAGTTTCGCCGCAGCAATAAAAAGTCTTTATCTCCACCCCATCACCCTCTATGCTCGCCAACGCCAGCCTCACATCTGTCTCACCTGTGACCTTTTTGTAGAGTAGAGGCCTCGTGCCGTCAGATATTACAATAGACTCGCTATCAAGAAAGGCCGCGTGGGACTTTGCGCTGTTAAGCTCGCCGAGAAGCCTATCCTTACTAAATAAAGAGCAGCCCACATGAGAGGGCTCGAGGCCCATCTCTCCAAGGGCATCAAGATACTCCTTTAAGAGAGACTTCTCCAGGGCCACGGCCATAGTACGTCCCGCGCCAAGGGTAAGGGCCTCAAAGATAAACTCTCCCGTACCCTTAATAAGCCTCTCCGAGAGCTCAAAGGGCAGAACCTCCAGAGCCTTCTGCCTCTCGTTAAGGGGAACCTCCACCACCCTGAGGCTAAGAACATCGGGGGGCAGACCAAGGAAGACCCTTGTTGGCGCCGCAAACCCGGCCCCTCCCATCTCTCTCATAAGCACAGAGAGAGATGCCTTGATATCGCCCTTAAGGGGAGTCTCAAAAAAAGACATCCCATCGTCCTTGCCGTCAGCAAGCACGCAGGCCCTTACGGCATCTCTTCCAATATCAATTATAAGCAGCGGCCTTGACATTATCTTTGCCTGTAATAATAGACGACGGAGTCTTTATTATTTACCTTGAAGACGGCCTCAGCCACACTTCTTGATTTACCTACACGGGCCGTAATAACAGCCCTGAAGACCTTACTCTTCACTACTATACGGTTTTGCAGATTAAAACCTATCTGCTCAAAACCAGAGACTTTTCTTATCTCTCCCGTATTACGAAAAGGCCTGCGTTTTCTGTATGATATCACGTCACGGGCCATATCCCCGGTAATCAGAGGTGAGAGGGCCATAATAACATCAACGGGGGCGGTATTAATATTCACCTTGCCATTTGTCGTAACAGTGAGAAGATCCTTTAATTTTTCTACCTCATCCGCGCCGTAACCCTTAACAAGGTAAAGCTCCTCAACAGTCAAAAGGGGCGCGCCCCTTGATGCGTACGATGAACTTAGACGCATATAGTAGTCGCTGTCTTCAGCGCCGTCCTTTCTCACAGTCTCATCAGCATCAATCCAGTCCGCGAGACTGCCGGCAAGGGCCTCGGGTAGATTCATATTTTGGAGCAACAGCCCATACATATCATAATAATCTCGATTTATCTCACCATTTTTAAAAATAATCACATTAGGCGAAAGCCTGCCCGACTCATCACTTAGGCGCACCTCAAGGCGCCCGCGCTCACTCTCAAAACTCATACGCCCCTTGTCTTCGCCTATATAGGTATAACCGGCCTTATTAATATCCTCAGCTGTCTTTACGGCAATAGAGAGACCGTCTCTTGCCATAAGACCGGCGTTCTGAAAATCAATATACCCCGCCGTTGCATTACTATCCATATGCACGGAAAAAACTATCTCTCCAAGTACGCTTACGATAATTGCCGTAACAAGGAGCGTTACTATAAGGGCAAAACCTCTCTCACCGCCTTGACTTCGCAAAAATCCCGCCATCATCGCCTAACCATGGTTACTACAGTTGTGCTCAAGGTCTTTAGGCCGCCAAGGGCCGCAATATCTACCATAACACTTACGGCGGCAGGAGGCGCCTTCTCACTCACGCCGTCCCATGACTCTACCCACTGCCTGCCATCAAAAAAAAGAGCCCTAAAGCCCCTGATACCTTCCATTACCTCGCTCTTCTCTCCACTCTTCCCTCTGTAGGGGTTCCATAGCTCCCTGTAAAGGGTAATGCCCTTATCAGTCTTCGCGGCGCTGTATCTAACGGCCATAAGGCCTGCGGAACGAGTTTGACCTGAGGGGTATGTGAAAAAAGTCATAGATAGGTCGGCAAGTTTTTTTTTGGTAGAGGAGGCTCCGCCGGTACCACTCCATATAGAGAGGGAATCTCCGGGGATGAAAAAAGACGAGCGCACTTCTTGAGTAAATGTAGCGGAGAAACGCCTAAAGCTCCGCAGGCGATCTATATTGCTCTGAATATTCTCTCTCGTGGTAAGTACGTTAAAGAGGGTGGCGTAGATAGCAGTAACGATTACGGCAAGAATGGCAAGGGCAACGAGCAGCTCCACAAGGGTAAAGCCGCTGTTGCGGCGACGGGCGGCGAAGATAAAGGCCCTTACTGTCTTACCCTGCTCCACTTCGCTCCCTCAAGGTGTTTATCTACTCGCCGGAGACGAGGGTCTCCATGGTTAGAGGCACGCTGCTGCCTTGCCTCACAGTAATAGACTCACTTCTTATCGCGCTGTAATTTGTCTTCTTGGAAGAAAAACTCCACGAGCGGCCCTCGTATAACGGGTCAGAATCACCCCTCTTAACCTCACTCTCACCAAGGAGCCTTATGCGCTCAAACTTATCAAGAAGAAGCATTGATGAAAGGGTCTTCTGCATATTACTATCCATTACAGAGAGATGGTAACTAATACTCGCAAGGGCCGTAACGATGACGCCCCCAAGAATTGCAAGGGCCACCATTATTTCAAGGAGCGTAAAACCGCCCTCTCGCAAACCCCTCCGCCGTTGAGGCGCCTCTTCTTCGCGTCCTTTACTGATAACCTTCAAGTATCCTAACCCTGCCGGAGTATGGATTATAGCTTAAGGTAAGCCTCCTCTCGCCTCGGCGAAGATGCAGGCTGAAAGGCTCGGCCCCTACAGAAGGGTTGAATATAACGGCGGCCTCACCTGAGGCTACCTTACCGAGACCGGCTATGACGACATCTTCAAGTTCTGTAGTACGGCCAAGATGAAAACCGCCAAAATCGCTGTCTTCGGCCTTAGTAAATACAGCTGCGTCAGAAGAGGACTCCACTCTTACAGACTCATCTTCCACATAAAACCAGACTCGGTAATATAGGCCTTCTGTAGTAGACAAATCATCAAGAGCGCGGATAAGCCCTGCCAAACGCCTCGCGTCTGAGCGAAAGCCATATCCCTCAAGAGCGCTAAGACCGGGAAAGGCAATAAGGAGTACGGTAGATACGATGGCGATAACAACGATAAGCTCAATAAGCGTAAAACCGCGACGCCTGCACGCCGCCCTATTTGATATCCCAGGACTCCACATCCCCGTCATAACCCTCTCCGCCTCTTACTCCGTCTCTTCCAAATGAGATAATATCATACTCGCCGTTAAGCCCCGGAGATGCGTAGAGGTAGGGGTTGCCCCAGGGGTCTTTTGGTATCTTCCTGTTCTCAAGATAGCCTCCGGCGCGCCAGTTCTTGGGGATAATACCAACTGAGGGCTTTTCTATAAGGGCGGTAAGGCCCTGGTCTGTCGCTGGATAGCGGCCATTATCTATCTTATATAGCTTTATGGCTGTATCGAAATTCTTTATCTGTACCTTAGCCTCTGTAACCTTGGCCTCATCAGTTCGCCCAATAACACGAGGCGCTATAATGGCGGCGAGGATACCGAGTATGACAATTACGACCATTAGCTCTATAAGGGTGAAACCCTCATTGCCGTAACGAGACCAACGCTTAAGAGCAGACTCTCCAAGGGCCTGCTCTCTCACTTTAATACAACGAGTTTTTCCAGGTATCTTGCCGCAAAGAGACCTTCGCTTAATGCCAAACTCTCCAACTGCCTGCTCTATCATTTTAATTTAACCCGCCCTTCCCGATGCACTTATTTAATATCGCAGAGTATATACCAAATCCTCGTATACGCGCTAATCGGACATCTCCACAGGCCTGACATAGGCCC
>CAZEBZ010000059.1:0-10133 GCA_964510775.1 uncultured Thermodesulfobacteriota bacterium | reverse complement strand
ACACCTGAGAACACATTAAATTTTTTTACAAAATAGGTGCCTTCCTTATCTGAAAACCATGCTCCATAAGGCGGGTTCCCGATTACCGCGTCAAAACCGCCAGCCTTCATTATCTCACCAAAGCCGCCCTCAACATCAGACCAGTCAAAGACATTGATCCTGCGAAGCTCGTTTTCGCCAAGGTCGAGCTCCATCTGGTTATAAAAATCAGGGCCGATAAGGGAGTTGCCGCACTTGATATTATTCTTGAGGTCAGGTAAGACCCTCTCCTTAAAGAGCGATAAGGTCTTGCCGAGGGTCTCCTGATTCTCATCCTCCAATACCTTCAGCAGGAGAGAGAGCTTTGTCACCTCCGTGGCCTGACGGTCGATATCAACTCCGTAAATATTGTTAAGAAGTATCTGCTTCTTCTCCTGCGTCGTAAGACGCCACACGCCCCCTTTGCCGCTGTAAACTGCGGGCCTCTTACCCTTTGCGTGTTTCTCGGGGTTGTTCTCCATGTACCACTTCAGATGCCAGTCAAGAAGATACTGATAGGCCCCCAAAAGAAAAGAACCTGAACCGCATGCAGGGTCGAGTATTTTCAGCTTCGATACTTTTTTAGGGGTCTGCCCTTCCAGTAGTCTGCCGAGGGTGTTCTTTACAATATAATCAACTATGTACCGTGGCGTATAGTAAACGCCGCCCGCCTTCTTGACCTCGGGCTTTTCCTCTACCTTTGCCTGATGCCCGGCGGTGAGGCGTATCACCTTTCCAAGAAATTGCTCGTATACGTTGCCGAGAATATCAGCGCCAAGCACGGAAAACTCGTAGGGTGAGTTAGGGTAGTAGAGGTTCTCGATAATGGATTTGAGGACTCTGTCATCAATGGTGATGGTATGGCTCAAGGTGTCGGCCTTGAAATTAAAGAGACCGCTGTTGTATCTAATATCGGCCTCTCCAAAGAGCTGGAGAAGACGCGGGTAGATATTCGGGCCGTTTAAGAGGGCTTGTAGCCTGCCGTAGTTCTCTATGCCCCTGTCCTCACATATCCTCAGAAAAATTATTCTATCAATGGTGTGCTGAACAGCAAAGTTAAGCTCAAAAATGGTGAGGCCGGGGTTTCTAAGGGCAAGATTGCGTGCAAGGGAATCGCGCCAGGCCTCAATCTCTTTTAGAAACTCTTTATCTACCTCGCCAGTTCCACGTTTTTTCTTTGATGAGAGGACGTAGCGGTCGAAGCTCCCCTTTAGGACGGCCTCCTTTGAGAGGATATCGTAAATAGCGTCAAACTTTTCGATGTAATTGTCATAGGTGTAGTAGGCGATACGCCCGCTGCTGACTTTATCCTTTAGGGAAGGTCTCAGGCGGCAGTCGTAAATGGCAAGCTCTTCAAAGTCGGTAAGTATGGAGAGCGGGAGTTTTGCGCTCCAGGCGTAACGGCGAAGCTGATAGGCGGGACTTGTATCGTCTTTGAGGCATACAGAGGGCCTCTTCGCCTCAAGAAAGAATTTTCTCTGCCCGCCGATGCGAAAGGAATAATCAGGGGCCTTGAGGGAGATGCCGACCTTAATGGAGTCCTCATGGACGACATCTTTATACTGCTCGGCGTAACCTTTCCTGTTTGCCACATCCCAGCCGAGGGCATCAAAGAAGGGGTCTATGAACTCACGGCGAACCTGGGTCTCGTTATAGCCCGGCCCCTTATAGACATCAAGGTTGCGATGAAAGCGTTCAACAAGCCCTTCAGTCGTGCTTTTTGCTTTCTCTTTCATGAAAATGAATTATAGCAGAGTATGGTAAAAGCTCAAAGGTGAAAGACCTAAAAAAACGTATTCTATTCTCTGAAACTTGAAGAATAAAAAGGGGACAGTCTTATAGGATGGGTGAAGCAGAGCGAAACCCATCAGCTCATAATAAAAACCTTGCAGAGTGGGCACGGCCAACCGTCTCAAATATCTTTTGGCTGGCAGAGTCAGCCTTGCTAAATTAACTTCAACTCACATTTTTTCTAAAAAATTCAGCTACACCTGCCTTGTCTGTCTTGCCCTCGGCCACAGAACGAACCAAAACCTCGAAACTCTCCTCGTCAGCATTCAGAGCCATGCCATTAAGTAAGAGAAAAACCACGGCAGATACGAGGCCGGTACGTTTATTACCATCAACAAAGGGATGATTAAGTATTATATGAAAGAGATAAGCGGCGGCCATCTCATAAAAGTCCCCATGAAGATAATCCTCACCAAGACCAATGGCAGGCATTGAGACGGCTGATTGCAGTAATTCCATGTCGCGGATACCAGGATGTCCACCATATCGCTCTATCTGATCGCGATGAATCTCCATTACCTCATCAAAGGCGAGAAATAGCGGTTCTTTCAATCGGCAAGCCTTTTGAGGGTGCGCCCGTACTTCTTATTGGACTTTGCAAGAGCCGCCTCAAACTGCCGCCGTCTCTTCTCGTCTCTTACCGGCGAGATCATCAGCATCTTACCGTCCGTGGTGATATCAAGGGGAGTCTTGTCGTCAATATTGAGGATATCAAGCACCCCTTTATCTATTACAAGGGCCATGCTATTACCATGTTTAGTAAGTTTTTTGATCATGCCAACGCCTCCATATGGTTACACATAGTTACTACAATGTATCACCATAATCAGGTTTTGTCAAGTCCCGCAGGGCTACCCCCTGAAGAGCGCATCAGCAACAATCCCCCTCCCCACCTCAGCCAACGTCAATATGCCTTACCCCGCTTGGGCGCCAGGCAGGGGAGATTACGCCGGCGGTGCGTTCCGGCTCAAGGAGGGCGCTCCACGTAAGGGCGAAGCGGCCAAAGCGGTTGTTTATCTCGTCCATAGCCGTAAGAAGGCTCTCACGGCGCCTATCTTCAGTAAATAGAGGCAGCTGACGACTTCCCTCTACAATGCCCGTAAGGCTCACACCTATAAGCCTTAGAGGGGCGCGAAGCCTTATAGCCCGAAGCGTCCTCTTGGCTCCGCGGTACAGAGTATGCGTATCATTAGTCGCTCGGCTCAAGGCCCGCTGACGTGTAAAGGTAAAAAAATCAGGGTATCGAAGCGTAAGGCAGACCGTTCGCCCCTGCAGGCCGTGGCGTCTTGCCCGCGCGCAGACCATCTCCGAGAGTTTCAATAGATACATTTTTATTGTTTTCCTCTCCCATACGTCCTCTGGCAGGGTCATGGAGTGGCCGATGCTCTTTACAGTATCCTCAACTCCCGCTGGCCGCACGGCATCTTCATACTCGCCCCTGCCCATAGCGCCGAGCCTCTCGCCGATAATACCGAAGTTTTTTCTAAGCACTCCAACAGAAGCCCGCCCAAGCTCACTGCAGGTCTTAATGCCCATAAGTGAGAGGCGGCTCGATATATTTGGCCCAATCCCCCAGAGCTTTCCTACGGGCAGGTCGCGAAGATGCCTCTCTACATCAGAAGAGCGGATAATGCTCAGCCCATCAGGTTTATCCATATTAGAGGCGAGTTTTGCCATGAGCTTATTCGGGGCGATGCCTACGGAGCAGACAAGCCCTGTCTCCGCCTTTATCCTATCTTTCAAGGCACGCCCTATCTCAAGGGGGCCGCCAAAGAGGGCGGAAAGGCCTCTGATGTCAATAAAGGCCTCGTCAATGGAGTAGACCTCCACAAGTGGAGAAAAAGTCTTTATTATCTCCATTATCCGAGTGGAGACGTCCATGTATTTTTTATTATCGCCTGCGATGAATAAAATATGGGGGCACTGGCGTTTGGCCTCAAAGCGGTTCATGCCAGTACGCACCCCTGCTGCTCGCGCCTCGTATGACGACGTAGTTACCACCGTTCTCTTCGCCGAGCCCACTACGGCAATGGCACGGCCCCGAAGGGCGGGGTTCACGCACTGCTCCACAGAGGCGAAGAAGGCGTCCATGTCGAGGTGCATTATATTCGCGCTCTCACTCATTAAGGGCCGCCCCCTCAAGTGTCCACTTTAGCGTGGCCTTGTTGTATGAGAGCTCATAGAGCGTGGCTCCGTCATAGGCGGAAAAGTGGAGTATAACGGCGGCCCCTGAGGTCGTTGTCCACGTAAAGGTTATCTCTTTTACAGGGTAGACGGCCCCCTTCCAGCGAAAACGCAGAGGGCGCATAGTGCCGTCAAAGAGGGCTATCACCTCAATAGGTTCTCTTATAAGTGTGGTCTCGCCAATAGTCATTTTTTTATATTTTATTCTGTGGGTTGTTCCCACCCTTGTCGTATATTTGATGGGTTACGCTGTGCTTTACCCATCCCACAAAGTTTTTTTTAAAAAGCAGTGGGGAAGCATTGAGTATACTTAATGGTACGAAGGCCCTCCCCCCTGCCCCTTAGCCCACTCTTTTCATTACAAATATAACCTTGCCGATTATGCTGAAAGTCTCGGCCTGCGCGGAGCTTATGATAATGGGTCTCATAGTGGGATTTTCGGGTTTAAGGGTTACAGTCTTGCCGTCAATGAGGAAGCGTTTTACCGTGGCCTCGCCATCGAGCATGGCAACGACTATGTCTCCGGAGTCGGCCCCCGCGCCGGGCCGCACGAGAAGGTGGTCGCCCTCCTCCATACCAGCCTCTATCATGCTGTCTCCTTCTATACGGAGAATAAAAGTATCCCTGCAATTAAAAAAATCCTCATCAAGGGTAATGTGGCCATTGATTTCCTCTACGGCCAGAGCGGGCGGCCCCGCCCTTACGGCCCCGGCGATAGGTATGGAAATACCCCCTCTCGCTCCTCCGCGACCTCGCACCGCCTGCGAACGCCCTATTACCTCGATACCCCTTGATAGCCCCCGCTGCCTCCGTATAAAACCTTTTTTCTCAAGTGCATTGAGGTGTTTTCCGGCGTTATTTGGCCCTTTTATGGCAAAGCGGGCGCATATCTCACGTAATGACGGCGGATAGCCCTTATCAAGGATAAAACCCTTTATAAAGGCGAGAATATCTCTCTGACGCTCAGTGAGTCTTGTCTTGTTCATATTAACCCCATCTCCATAGGATAACATTTGTTACCCTAAAGATAGTACTCCATAAGAAAAGCCATGTCAAGAGGAGTTACAGCAGCGAGAGGGGCATTTGACGAGTATATAAAGAAGCGATATATTCTGAGTAAGACGTATACACCGCTTCACTCCACATACATGGGGAGGTGAAATATGAAAAAAATACTGATCTTCTTTGGTGCAGGCTGCCTCGGCGCCCTGGCGAACAGCCTGACGGTATGGCTCTTTGGATACCTCCACATTACAACCACATTTGGCGTCTCAATCGCCCCGCCACTATCACCAACGTGGCTGTATCCACGCATTGTATGGGGCGGGCTCTGGGGGCTGGTCTTCCTGCTGCCCGTCTTTCGCTCACGGCTGCTCCTGAAAGGGGCCTTCCTCAGTCTCTTTCCCACGGCGGTTCAGCTCTTTATCGTCTTCCCCCTGAAGGCCCATAAGGGCATGGCTGGCCTTGAAATTGGGTTATTCACCCCTCTATTCGTATTGTTTTTCAACTGGGTATGGGGAGTTGTCGCCGCCTACGCCATAAAGAGAGCAAGATAAGGGGCTGAGCATCACGGCCCAAGCGGCACGTAAGATTGAAAAGAACAAAACGCTATTTTTCCCGTACCGGCTTATCGATAGTGGCCAAGCCCCCCACGGCCTACCTGAAGACTACAGACAAAAATAAACATATGATAGAATAAGCCTATGATAAGAATAGAGGTCAGGACATACTCTGGCTACAAAGCCGATGAGAGGCCGATTTCCTTTGTCATCGGAGCAACGGAGTTTGAGGTGAAAGAGTGCCTCGATAAGTGGTATGGCGAGGGCTACGGTTACTTCAAGGTAGCCGCCGACGACGGCTATATTTATATCATAGGCCACGATATGAATAACGACCACTGGGAGCTTGTGAAGATGGAGAAGGAGGGGTAGATTATTTAAAATGCCCTCTTGAACGGACGGGTTTTTAGTACTAATGAAACAGATTAACTAAGGAATATTTGTGTGGTGGGCAAGCCATTGACACGTATAACGTTACAGGTTATAATATTTACATGATAGTGCGCTTTCTCCACAAGGGACTGGAGAGGTTTTACGCTTCTGGTACTAAATCAGGTATACAGCCTAAACACGCGGAGCGATTGCGCCTCATACTTGCCCGCCTTGATACGATCATGGAACCGCGTGATATGAATCTTCCGGGGCTCGGGCTTCATAAGCTAACGGGACGATTAAGAGGTTTCTGGTCTGTTGAGGTAAGCGGGAATTGGCGGGTAATATTCAGGTTTGAAGAAGATAACGTAACGGACGTTGATTATCTTGATTATCATTAAGGAGTAAAAATATCATGATGTATAATCCGCCTCATCCGGGGGAGACTATCAGGGAGTTGTGTCTAAAGCCTCTTGGCCTTACCGTAACGGCGGCGGCCGAGGCCCTTGGCGTAACGCGGAAGACGCTCTCCGAGCTTCTGAACGGTCATAGCGGCATAAGCCCTGAGATGGCCCTGCGCCTCTCCAAGGCCTTTGATACCACACCGGAAAGCTGGCTCACACAACAGATGCAGTACGACCTCTGGAAAGAGAGACACTCAGGCAAGAAGCTGATAGTGAAGAAGGTACGCGTTGGCTGATAAAATCAATTGCGCAGGGTGCTCATTGCCCGCCGATTGTTCAGTTTTTTTGTACAAATCTGTTTTGGTTGGGCGTGGGCACCAAAAATAGATAATTAATATAAAATAAATCTGTCCCCTTTTATTTCCCTTTTATTTTTATTCCATGGGTTACGCGGTGCTCCACCCATCCTACAAGACTTAAAAAATTGGTGGGCAGTGCCCACCCTACACGGCTCCCCCCCCCCACAAACCCCTACGGTTCGCCGGCAACGGAGGCCCTGACGGCCTTCTCTCGCTTTAGCTTTAAGACCACGATGAGCCCCTCAAGAAGTACCCAGAGGGCGAGAAAGAGGATAATGCCCCCAACAGCAACGAGGAGCCACTGCCCTCCTGCCAGGGCCTTGTATATGCCTATCACCATGCTTGAAATCGTCGCGCCAAGGACAAGAACCATTGGCAACGCCGTATAGAGTATGGGTTTTCGTTTGCGGTACAGATAGATGGTTACGGCGAGAAGCGTGAGGCCCGCCATAATCTGATTGGTAGTGCCAAAGAGTGTCCATAAGTAAAGCCCCGCGGCCTTGCCGCCTACCTTAAAAAAGGCAAAAAAACCGATTGAGAATACGGCTATGGCCGTAGCCACGTACCTGTTCTCAAGTACTTTTATGCCAAGCGTATCGCCTATCTCCTCTATGTTAAAACGAAGCAGGCGTGTGCCCGTGTCTACGCTTGTCATGGCAAAGCCCACGACAACAACGCTTATAAAGGCCTGCGATAGCCCCATTGGCACGCCGAGCTGGTGAATAAAGTTTCCTGTGCCCTGAATAAATATACCGAGCTTCTGATGAAGCCCGGCGGCTTTGTGCCATGTACCATAAAAATCCGCCCAGGCACTGTGGCTGGAAAATGCCCCCGCCGTAGTGGCAAGCACGGCGAGGAGGGCGAGAAGAGACTCGCCTATCATGCCAACGTAACCTATAAAGGGGGCGTCTGTCTCCCTGTCGAGCTGCTTTGCCGTTGTGCCCGAGGATACGAGGCCGTGAAAGCCCGAGACAGCGCCGCAGGCTATGACTATAAAGAGGAAAGGTATAAGAGGCGGCGCGCCAACAGGGTGAAAGTTTACGGCAGGGGCGCTCCACTGCGGGGCTAATATGAAAAAACCAAGGAGCATGGCAAAGAGGGCGAGGTAGAGAAGTAGAAAATTCAGAAAATCCCGTGGCTGAAGAAGGAGCCACACAGGCAGAACGCTCGCTATAAAGGCGTATGTAAGGAGCACCCACGTCCACGAGCCCGTTGTTACTCCTGTTACGGGCATATAAAGGCCCGCGAGAGTAGTTACGAGCATGGCCACAAAACCACCTACAATAAGGGGCCGCAGGGGCCAGTGTTTTTTGTAGTACAAAAACCCTATTGCCATGGCTATGAGCATGAGGGTGAATGTTGGAAAGACGGCCTCTGGGTGGGCCGTCGATGGGATATTAGCTGCGTCAGGGGCGGCAAAGAGCCCGGATATTACAAGAACAAAAACGCCCATGGCAAGGGCGAGAAGAAAGAATATAACAAGGAGAAAGAGGAGCCTGGCCCGCGGGTGTATGACGTACTTTGCGATGGTACCTACGCTCTTTCCGTCATGACGGATAGAGAGAACGAGGCTGGAAAAATCGTGTACGGCGCCTACAAGGAGCGTACCAAGCACTACCCATAGAAGCGCCGGCAGCCACCCCCAGATAACGGCGATGGCAGGGCCGAGCATAGGGGCAAGACCCGCTACAGAGGCGTAGTGATGGCCAAAGAGTATGTACTTGTTTGAGGGTACGTAATCCACCTCGTCACGCAGTCGATGGGCAGGAGTGGGAGCCTTATCAGTAAGATTAAAGACCCTGCGGGCAAGCACCCTCTTTGCGTATAAGCGATAAAAGAGAAAATAAAGGACAAGGGCGATTATAGTGAGTTTTACAGGTGTCACAGCGTCCTCTTCAAAAAAATGACGGTCTAAGCACCGTCAAAGCTTCTGCCCTCTTTACTTTAGGTTCAGCGTTTTTTCTTTGGAAAAATCTTTCTTAAAATCTTCTTTTTTGGCGCGAGCTCAAAAAAGGGCACTTTTTCAACGCCTTTTACTACGTCATAGGGTTTTTCCATAGGTCTTTTCTCGACTACGACCATACCGGTGTAGTAGTGCAAGGCGTAGGCGGATCTCGTAAAATCCGAGACGCTAAGGCGTTTGGGCTCCTGAGAATGCCATGCGTGAATAAAGTCGATAAAATTCTTGGCGTACTCAATATAAGAACCCTTCTTTTTATATCCGCCGCCGTCACCGGGCAGATAAGAGGTATGTGCATCCTCACAGAGATATATCCCGTTTTTATCAATAGCAGGGAAAAAGACCTCAAAAGTATTTATCTGCTGATCCATCTTATGACCGCCGTCATCAATAAGGATATCTATCTTAGGAAGGGTCTTTAAGATTGAGTTGAGAAATTTCTTATCTGACTGGTCTCCGATAAAGATCTCTATCTGCTCCTCCTCGAGCTTTTTGCAATGGGGGTTTATATCCACTCCATATATCCTCGCCTTTGGCCCAAAGTAATCCTTCCACATACGAAGCGAACCGCCGTGAGAGACGCCAAACTCGATGATATTCACATCAGTACCGCGGTATCTTGAGAAATACCTGTCGTAAACCTCGAAATAATGCATCCACTTATGTATGGCGCCGCCGGTATTTGCATTAAAATACCTCAGCAAGTCCTTCAAGCCCTCACTTTGCTCTGATTTCAAGAGTGCCTCCTCAATCTGTTCATAATAAATATAAATCGTTAATCATTGTTAATCATGGCGATAAATCGCGGCAGAGCCAAGGAGCGGTTATCATATTTATTCCATACCCTGCATTATCTCAGTAAGGGCATGCTCGTAGACTCTCAAGTCTTTATCAGAGAAGAGGACAAAAGAGACCAGCTCCAACGCAGTATCACTCTTTAAAAAATCAATCACCGTCCTCAGAGCTATACGCGAGGCCTCTTTAATAGGGTAGCCGTAGACGCCTGTGCTGATAGAGGGAAAGGAGATGCTTTTTATGCCCTTATCTGAGGCAATCTTCAAGGACTCAACGTAGACAGAGCTTAACAACTCCGCCTCGCCCCTCTTGCCTCCATGATACACGGGCCCCACGCCGTGTATGACATACTTCGCCTTGAGCCGGCCCCCCTGTGTAAGGACTGCCCTGCCTGTTGGACAGCCGCCGATAGCACGGCACTGGGCCATAATACTCGGCCCCCCTGCGCTGTGTATTGCGCCGTCTACACCGCCGCCGCCAGCGAGGCGGGAGTTTGCGGCGTTGCCTATGGCCTCAGTCTCGGCGAGGGTAATATCACCACGCACAAGGGAGAGTAGGGCGCCATTTATATTCACATCCAAAATCTTTCCTCCGCACCAATTGGTTTTCTTTGCCTTGCTTTCTTTTTTCTAAAATTTTATCCGTGAGGCGCATGGTGAATTTTCAAAGACAATAATTTTTCTTCTCAATT
>CAZEBZ010000058.1:0-10610 GCA_964510775.1 uncultured Thermodesulfobacteriota bacterium | reverse complement strand
TTTCTGTGCCAAATGCCGCCTCCTCGAAGGTAAGCTCAAGGTCGTAGCGCAGATCCGCTCCTCGCGCCGCCGAAGGGCCGCCGCGGCCGCCACCGAAAAAGTCCGAGAAGACCTCTCCGAATAGATCCTCAAAACCGCCCGGGGCGCCTCCGCCAAAACCTCCAAAACCAGCCTCTCTGTACCCCGCGCCAACACCGGCGGTGCCGAATTGATCGTACTGCGAGCGCTTAGACGGGTCTTTCAAGACGCTGTAGGCCTCGTTTATCTCCTTGAATTTTTCCTCATTACCCTCTTGTTTATCAGGGTGATGCTCCAGGGCAAGCCTGCGGTAGGCCTTTTTTATCTCACTCTCTGTAGCCGTCCTCGATACTCCGAGAATAGTATAGTAATCAGTTCCCATTAGACCTTTTCCTGTCTTAGTTAATGTATTTGCTCAGGCTCTGAGGCCTTTTCGCCTGAGTCCGAACCTCCGGCCACAGATACTATAGAGGGCCGAAGCAGCTTATCCTTTAACATATATCCTCTCTGAAATTCCTTTATCACCGTGCCTGGCTCGGCATCTGCGGACTCTTCGTGGCTTATGGCATGATGAATAGTCGGGTTAAATACCTCGCCGAGGGCATCTATGGCCTTAACACCGAATTTCTCCAGGGCCTTTCTCATCTGCTCTATTGTTAGCCGAACGCCCTCTACAAGAGAGGCGTCCTTTCCGTCCTCGCCCTCGGCATGCTCAAGGGCACGCTCAAGGTTGTCCATAGCCGGAAGTATCTCCATCACAACCTGCTCCGTAGCATAGCTGATATACCCTGCGCGCTCTTTCTCACCGCGCTTTTTCACATTCTGAATATCGGCACAGGCACGAAGGTATAAATCATAATTTCTCGCAGCCTCATCCGTCTTCTCCTCAAGAAGTGTCTCAAGCGTCTTCTCCGCCTCAGCCTCTGAAGATGCCTCACCCTCGGTGCAAACCTCCGGGGCTTCTCCATCGACGACTTCCGCCTCAACCCTTTCGCCATCCACCTTGTTTTTTTTCTTCATCTTATCCCTTTAATTTAAGATTTTTCATAAAATCACAACCCTTGAAAACTGTGTCGAGAGCCTATAAACAGCGCTTAAGAACACTCACCAGCGCGTATCGTTATCCCTCAATAAGACTTACGGCGTAAGATACAAGGGGCACTATCTTAGCATAATCCATCCTAACGGGCCCTATAAGCCCTACTGTACCGGACATTGCATTATTCACACGATAAGGAGAAATAACAAAACTAAATCCCTCAAAACCCTCGATACTGCTCTCTGAGCCAAGATAGACCTGCATACATTCCTGGCGAAGTCCCTTGTCAAGGAGCTTTACAAGGAGGCTTTTTTCCTCAAAGGCAGTAAAGAGCTGCTTCATCTTCTCAAAGTCTTCTCGAAACTCAGGATAGCCAAGCATATTAGCCTGCCCCTCTACATAGAGGTCACCCTCACCTCCGTCACTATCGGAGTAACCGCTAAGGGCAAGCTCACCGAGGTGGAGCGACTTTCTCATAAGCTCATTATAAAGGCTTTTCTCATCTCGCATCTCTTCAACGATGCGGCTGCGAAGCCCCTTTACCGTAAGACCTGCGCCTATTTCTGTGAGATAATTAGAGACCTTATCAAAATCAAGGCCCTCTGCAGGTGCGCCTCCCTGAAAGACTGAGGTGCGCGCTCTACCAGCCTCGGGCACAAGGACAAGTAACAGAGACTCTCGATTAAGAGGCAGCAGCCTTATATCCCTAATGGTAAAGTCATAGTTACCAAGGACAAAGGCAAGCCCCGTGCAGTTGGTAATGTGAGAGAGGGCCTTTGTAGTGCCTGTTAATATGTCTTTTATGCCTAAGAAAGGCTCGATACGCCTGTAAAGAAACTCTTTTTCCGCATCGCCGGGCTCCTCAAGCTCAAGAAGGGTATCGAGATAAAGGCGAAAGGCCCTCTCCGTAGGTATACGCCCCGCCGAGGTATGAGGCTGAAATAGAAGGCCGTATCTCTCAAGCCTCGCCATAATATTACGTATCGTGGCAGATGAGAGCCCCGGGTAGTACCTTGAGGATATAGTCTTTGAGGCAACAGGCTCGGCGCTATCAATATAGTCCTTCACAATAGCACCGAGGACATGCCTCGCGCGCTCTGAGAGGTTCTCTGTAAGTTCGCCGTAATCCACCATCACACCCTCAAAAAAAAGAACTTCTCATTCTCACTCTTACTAAAAACACCGCCTCTCCCGCGCCCAGTAAAGAGAGCTTAACCAGGGAAGAGTTTAATATAAAAAGATATCAACGGCCACTCTTTATGTCAAGGTCATAAGCGCCAGGGTAGAGTACTCTCCCCCTGCCTCAAAAAGCCTTGCCACTTACGAGACAAGCCCCAGACAGACCTCGTTTGAGGTAAAGAGAGCGAACTTATCAAGCACGACCCTCTGCTCTGAGAGATGAAGCAGCCCCCCTTGCTCATACTCAAGGCATTTACCATATAACCTCTGCCAGGCCTTCTCGCCAAAGGCCCCCTTAAACCTTGCCGCCTCAATACCGCGCTCGGGCATTCGAAGCCCCAAAAAAACGGCCTCTGTCATGGCCTCATCTCTTGTGAGAGTCTCAGAGCCGACAGCGGGATTGCCGAGCTTGAGCTTTGCTTCATAGCCCGATAAATCCGCCTCGTTCCAGAAGCGTCTGCCATAGCCGCGCCCGCCAAAAAAAGAATGGGCTCCAGGGCCAAGGCCGATGTAATCACAGCCAAGCCAGTAACCGCTGTTATGCAGACTCTTAAAGGCGGGCCGAGCAAAGTTGGATATCTCATAATGCTCATAACCGCGTTCCATGAGTCTATTAATAGCCAGCTCATACATCTGAGACTCAAGGGTCTCGTCTATCAATGTTTTTTTCTCTCTGCCTCTGCTGCTATTACCGTGGTAGAGCTTATAAAAAGGCGTATTCTCCTCAATGGATAGATTATATAGAGAAATATGGGCGGGGTTAAAGGCGAGCAGCCTATTAAGGGTCTCCTCCCAGCTCTGTAGAGTCTGCCCCGGTATACCAAAGATAAGATCAAGACTTATATTAGTAAAACCGCCCCTTACTGCACCGTTTACAGCTGATATTACCTCACCAGCACCGTGACGCCTGCCAAGAGTCTTCAGCTCCTCTTCATTAAAAGACTGCACACCGAGGCTAAGGCGGTTTACGCCGGCCTGTAAAAAACCCTCAAGCTCTGCCGAGCCGAGCCCCTCGGGGTTGGCCTCAAGGGTTACCTCAATACTACTCTCTACTCCAAACGTGTCCTTTACAAGGGATATAAGCCCTTCTATATACTCAGCGGGCATTAACGAGGGCGTACCTCCGCCAAAATATATGGAACGGAGTTTATGACTGTCTCTGCTAATGGCCTCGCGTTGAATCAGACCGGAAAAATCGCGCCTTAAGAGCCCGGCCCATTTTTTCCGTGAAAACCCCGCCTCTACTACGGAGTTAAAGGCGCAGTACAGGCATTTACTGCGGCAAAAGGGAATATGTATATATACTCCAAGGGGTCTCTTACTCATTCTCTCCTGCCATACTCCTGAAGGCGCGAGGTAAGCTCAGCCTCACTTATACTGCCAAGGAGCCTGCCGCCCTTATCCACTACAAAGAGGAGCAGTGCGCCCTTTGCGAATTTGTCGCGAAGCTCATCAAAAGAGGCCTCAGGCTCAACACACTCAAAATCCGTCTCATATATATCAGCCACAGTAAGCCCCTCTCCCAAGACGCTCTCTTTCTCAACTGCCCTCAGAAGACTCTCCTTACAAAGCAGACCAAGCATTATGCCGTCACAGTCAAGGACAGGAAGCAACTCGGCGCGGCACTTACTAAAGGCCTCAAGTGCGCTCCGCGTCGACTCGCCTGCAGAGAGTCTCATCAACTCAATCTTCATAATATTAACTGCTATCACGAGACCGCCCCGCCCGCTACGGCACGACTGCCACGTGCGTAGATACGAAACTTTTTTATAAAACCATGAGGCCTGTAGCTTAGCTTGGCGTGGCGAAGTCCCTCGATTCCAAGGTCCTGCTCTCTATTAATATAGGTATAACTCTGCGGTAAAGCAGCGGCAAAGCTCTGATTAACAAACTGCAGTAACCCTGTGTAAGAAGCAAGGCCCTTCTCAAAATGCACGGCATACATATCCGCCGAAAGCTCCTCGCCTATGGCAAAGGCAGCGGGGCTGCCCTCTACATAATATACCGTACCCGATAATCCAAGCTCCTTGATCTTAAGAACTCCCTCACGTGCCGCGGCGTAGTCGCCCTCAGTCTCGCTTGCCTCTCTCCACTGTTCAAGGACACTAAGTGCGTCGTCAATAGCAGCTTCCTCAAGGGGTCTCGCCAGAGGCTCGTACTTTGCGAGAAAGCCGTGAACTCGGTTTCTCTTTCTGTGGAATTTTCTTCCATGAAGCGTAGCAAGGCCCTCACGAAGGTAGAGATAATCAGAGTTATCCTCATCGGCCTCTACCCGATAGCCCATTGCCCCAAGGGTAGCGGCCTGTGCCTGTGATGCGTTTTTCAAATATGAATAGCTCTCAAGGAGCTTGTCAAGGTCAGTCTGAGTTGGCAGACTAAAGGGCAGCATAAAAAAAGTGTCCTCACCCCTGCGCCCGCTTATAAGCAGACCGCCTTCGGAAAGAGTAGAGAGAGTGTAGGAGTGAATCTTGCGAAATAAGTAAACTCCTGCGAAGGTAAACTCCGAGATGCCGCAGCTAAGGGCTGCAAAAGGAGGTGCAAGCAGAGGCCGCATCTCCATGCTTATCTCTGCCTTTTGGGGCCAGAGAGGTATAATTTCAGGTGATATAGTCATCATAATTACCGCAAAGGATATATCTTAAGTCCTTATAATTCAAATAGTTTCTCCATAGAGTCTGTATTAAACCCCAGGAGAAATAAATAAAAAGTTTACACCCTGTAACATAGGTCACATAGAAAAATATGCAAGTATTGTATAAATTATATAGAGATAAAAAAACCCTCAGCCCGTTAAGGAAGTTGAGGCGGCAGAGGTTTTTTAAATAGACTTACCGGAAACATTCCTCCAGGACACCAACAAAAGTTTTCTTAACCCGTGCTTTTGTCTTCCTCCCCGTAACACAGGTATCGCGCCCCCAAGGGGGCGTGATATCTCCCCCTTCTTCTCATTTGTCTTATATCACAAGGCTTTGATGTAAAAAAGAGGTTGCTAAAAAACGCCGTCATCATGACGGCGTTTTTTAGCAACGTTCAAGAGAGCATCACCTAAAGTGCTCACAGACTTACGCGCTCCTTAAGAGCTGCTTACAGCGCTGACTCTATGAGAGAGAATGCCAAAAAACTTGTTAATGACGTTGCCTCGAGGTAGAAAAGAAATCGCCGGCGCCCGTCTGCGCCCAAGCTTCTTAATCTCTGCTATAAGAAGTTCGTTGTGTTCATCAAACCTCAGCCCCTTCCTAAAGGCCTTTAAGGCCCTCGTCTTCCTGCCGCTCATCACAAGAGTCTTACCGAGATTAAGGTAGATGTCTGGGTTGTAAAACTCCTTCGCCGCCGCCGAGATACACAAGTTAACGGCATAATCATACTCCTTTTCCACAAGAGCCTTGCAAAGAGCATATATGGATTGCTCACTGGGGCTAAGGGTACTGAGAACATTTTTCTTAAATATTCTCAGAGCCTCGCTGTAACGGCCGGTCTCGGCCATCCTTACGGCCTTCTCAGGTAGATAATTTTGGTCCATAGACGCCTCCTCTAATGTACTAACAGTAGCATCTCGCAATAAGACAATTATAGGAGAAGGGGCGTGGATTTCATGTGACAAGTATCACTGCTAAATGAGAATGAGGTAGAGGCGGCTTATCACCGTGAAAAAGATAAAAAATTGAGGTCTACTCCAACAGCGGTAGTAGATGTGAAGAGTAAAAAGAGTAGGAGAAGCGCTACTGGAGCCTGATTCCCGTTGGTATGGCCTCATCAGTACCGCCCCACTGCACGCTAAGGGCCCCTCCCTCGTCTACGATGAGACTCAAGGTAAGGTTCTCGCTCTGACCTTGCGGCAGAGGAAGCCTGAAGGATTTAAGAAGATTTAAGTACAGCTCCTTCGTATCGATTATCTTCTGTTTAAGCATCTCCACGCCCTCTTCCTTCACCCACCTTCTAACTACAAGAGGTTCAGGAACCTCAAAGATCTCAAGAAAAATCTCCTTCTGCACGCCGAGCCTTCTCGCCGGAGTAATGGAGAAAGTCCTTAATACGGGAAGAGATTCGCCTTTTTCCATGACTATACTGTAAGAAAAAGGTACTTCCTCAGAGTCGGTGGCGTACCTTACGGCATAGGCCATGGCAAGGTGCCTGTCAACGACCTCTCTTGTGCCGTAAAGCGCAGCACCCTCGGCAACAGCCGTAAGGGGGCTGTGATCAAAGACAAGGTTCTTGGCGCGAAGCTGTGGAAAGATATCACAGACCTTATCATGAAATGATGGTATCTGCGATGACCCGCCCGTGAGTATTACTGCGGCTATTGATTCTTGATGAAGGCCGACTTTAGCGGCTCTACGAAGGACGTAACTCACAGTACGATCCACTACATGGTAAAAATCATGGGCCTCAAGGGCATCTTCAAGGTCGTAGCGTGTAAGATCCATAATCTTCTTACCCTCCCAGAGAAAAGGCACTGACTCTTGTGTTGAGAGAGCTATCTTGAGTTTCTCGGCAAGCAGAAGGAGGGGCCTCTCTACCCTACCGGTAATATTAGCTTTTTTAGCCAGATAATCGGCTATCCAGAGGTCTATGTCGTGTCCGCCAAGGACCTGCGCCCTCTCGGGCTTGGCAATGACATGTACACCGTCTACGTTTAGACGCAGTACCATGCAGTCAATGGTACAGCCGCCAAAATCTATCATCATAACAACGCTGTCCTGCTCCCCTGCGACTTGATACCCTACGGCCGCGGCAAGGGGTTCTTCAACAAACTCCACATGAAGGCCCTTAAAGACTTTTCCGGCGATCTCGCCGAGGGTCTCCTTGTATTGATTGAAGCCTATGGGTACGGTGATATAGAGGACATCTCCCTGCTTTGACGAGAAGAGCTTGAACCACCCCGGTTTGACTACAGAGCCCTCTACATGAGAGTAGAGTATCTTTAAGAACCTCTCCAGATGTCCCTTGGCATCCTCATTACCCTCAAGAACCATCTGTTTTATATTCACCACGGGGTTATCATCAATAACCTCGGCCCCTATGGTATCTGTCTCTCTGCTTATAATAGTAGGCACTATGACGGCTTTGCCGTAATTAATGGAGATAGCGTCCATAGGAATAAACTCCGGGGCCTCTGCGGCCTTTCTCCTCATAACCAGAGTATTTGTAGCGCCAAGATCTATGGCCACGCACCCCTCTGAGGATGCAGGTGAGGCCTTACTCTGCACCCTTCCCGAGGCCTTTGAAACGCCGCTTATAAGCCTTGGCCTCTCTATCTCGCGGCCGTGAAAAGTCTTCTTGAGAGACTCGATACTGGAGATAATCTCCTTGACGGCATCACGAAGCACGGCGGGGCGTATCCATACATGGGCATAAGGGCGCAGCACCTCGACAAAGCGTATATCATTAACGTCAGTGCCGCGTTTAAGGAGGATATGGGCCAGTCTCTTGGCGTACTTCTCTCTTGCGAACCTCTTCTTCTTTGAATCCTTGAGGCTAAGATCTTCTGCCGAGAGGACATAATCAACTACATCGGTTATCTCAAGGTCTTCCATACGGCTGCGTACAGTGAAAAAACTAAGGGCTTTTTCCAGCACCTCCATAAGAAGGTCGTGAAAAAGAGGGCTAACAGGGACTTCGTTACATAAGTCCACAAGGGCATGCTCGCGGGCAAAGTCGTCTTTGAGCTCCATAGAGGCGCTTAAAGCCAGGGTAAAGGCACGCAGATAAAGATCCTCAAGCTCGCTCTTACCCTCTATCTCCTTGGCGATAGCGATAAGGGCGTATTTTTTGTAATAAGGCTCTTCCGCCGCGCCGCTCGCCTCTATGGCAAGTATAATGGCCTCACGGTATATATCCGTAAAAGGCGGGTGAGTAGGCAGCTGTGCCGCTACGCCAAGGAGGGTATAACCCTTGTAAAAAGTATAGTCATTGGATTTAGGCAGCTCCTTTGCGAGTTTTTTAAGTAAGGGTTCCTCAAACCTCGGTCTTTGTGCCATGCCAAGGGCGAGCCTCCAGGCCCAGACCCTTTTTTCCTCAAACTCCTCTGTAGCGGGCAGGGCTCGCGCAAGGCGCAGCAGCTCCGTTGTCCTGTGATGATGGGCGGTAATAGCATCGGCTGCTACTATTGAGGCCTCCATATAAGTAGTATATAACTCCTTAAAAGGCCCGGTGCAGGGCATGCCCGTTAATAGTGAAGTTAGGAGCTCAAGACGCTCGACTACGTCGGTAAGGGGGCTTACAAGTTCAAAGGCAAGTTCGAAGATATCTATACTCTCGAAGCTCCTGACGTAGTCACGAGACAACTCGCCGATACAGTCACGGATCGCGTAGCGGTCAGCGCTGCCCATGAGGCCTCTTATGGTCTCCTTAATGACTGCTCTATTCATATATTATCCGATAGTGATGTAATTGAGGAAAAACCCGTACCCGTTAAGGAGCCGTCAACGCCTATAGTTACCTCCAGACGGGCGGGAAGATAAAGATCGTTAATATTATAACGCTCTGAAAGAAAATGAAAGGTCTGATTCGTAGAGCCCCGCGCAAGGGCCGTTTTTTCAGTTTTTTTTATCTCAAAAGGCCCTGCCACAAGGACGTCTATAAGGGGCAGTACAGCAGCCCTCGCCTTGTCTGCACGCAGCTCTTCAAGGGTAAAACCTGTATAAATTATAATTGAGAGACCACGAGTCTGCCTCGCACTCGTAAGGAGAGCCTTTAGACCTTGGGGCTGTACAAAGGGTTCACCGCCGCTAATCGTAAGCCCCTCGGCTCCTTGAGGCACTGCCATGAGAACTTCGTCAACACTTCGGGCCTTATTGAGTGAGAAGTCGTGCGTCTCAGGATTAAAACACCCCGCGCAGGCACGGGCGCAGCCCTGAAAAAAAATTACGCTCCTTGTACCGGGGCCGTTTACCCTTGATGAGGGTATAATGGCGTGTAGGTTTAAAATAATCGGCATAATCACATAACTCTATATTAAAAGAGAGCTTTTCCTTAATTAAGAGATGGCTCTCGTTAAGACTCTGAATCTATCTCTATCCTTACGTCTGTATCCATGTCGTCTTTTTCCTCAAAAGTCTCCATCTTGCCAAGATGCTCTGTTAGCTGCTCGGCAACAGACTTACAATCCGTAAAGACCGTTGAGTCTATCTCAACATGGCCGTCTTTTGTAATCTTTATGCGTATACTTCTATCCATTATCGATAACCGCCTTAGCCCCCGTAAAGATGGCTCTTATACCGTTATTTAAAAGAATATTTGGAATATCTCGAAAATAATCCCCAACCCCCTCTCAGACCCCGCCTTCCCCCTATTCAACTACACATCCAGCCCCTATCTTACCCCTGTCAACACTACAGCGTATGAGGGTATCAACCCTTGAGGAGTATCTTAATCTCGCCGCCAATGGTCTCCTGCTCCTCGGCAATCTCAAAGTCCAGAGGAAGGTTGTCCTTTATAGATTCAAGGGCATAGAACTGCTTTAGTTTATTAGAGAAGGCCTGCACCACACGGTTGTCTCCGCCAAGCTCAAAGGCCCCTTTTTTATTCCTTGAGACCTTGATTATATCACCGGAGCGGTCGACCTCCATAACCTCTTTTTTCTCATCAATGGTACACTCAGTTACCTCGCCCCTCTTTCTAAGCTCCACAAGAGCGGCTACGACATACTGCTTGTTCTTAAGCTGAGTCTCTATTCTCGTATAAAAAGACATTGTTATAGCTCCTTAATCCCAGGCTAATCCCAGTTAGACAACTTTAGCCGCAAAGGGGGACACAAATTTATCAGACAACAATCAAAAAGCTCCTTAAACCAAGCGCGTCTCAGAAACAGAGATAATCGAAATGGGAGACACTAATTTATCAGTCAACAATCAAAAAGCTCCTTAAACCCCGGCTAATCACAGTTAGACAACTTTAGCCGCAAAGGGGAACACAAATTTATCAGACAACAATCAAAAAGCTCCTTAACCCAAGCGCGTCTCAGCAACAGAGATAATCGCCACGAAGTACGCAAATATATCCAGTAACAATTAAAGACTCCCTGCCCCCAAGCATTCCCTGTTAGACGACATTAGCCGCAAAAGAAACTAATGGATCAAATAACCATTAAAAATCCTCAGGCAGGCTGCCCCTTTGAGAAGGAGGTGACGGCCAGCGGGTTCTCGGCGAAGAATTTGCTCATGGCCTCGCCGTTCATGAGTACATTACTTAAGAGCGCCTCAACGAGTTTATTAAGCACCTCTTTATTGGCGCTTATAATATCCGTCGTCGTCTCCATGGCGTTATCGAGTATCTTCTGTATATCATCAAGCACCTCTACGCCTGAGGTAATGGCATAGTCCTGCAGGGCTACGAGGCTCTTGTTGCTCATCTTCTCTCCAAAGCCGTACTCCAC
>CAZEBZ010000057.1:0-11080 GCA_964510775.1 uncultured Thermodesulfobacteriota bacterium | reverse complement strand
AGTCTCATGAATGAGCCTGAACTCATGGAACTCAATAGGGAAGACATCAAGGGAGTTGGTTATATAAGCGGGGGTCATAATAAGCGGCGCCGCGACGCCCTTTTTCTTATATACCTTCCCAAGGGGGGCCATGTACTCTACAAAAGCAAGATCCATATCCTTTAACACTATAACGGAGTTTATCTCCGCGGCCTTTTCGTCAAAATCAGGCGTTAAGGCGCTGCCCACCACATAAAAAGAATGAAGGTTGCCGGCGTGCGCGCTGCCAAGTATCTCCTCAAAAAACGGGCGAATCTTAGTTGATACATCTAACTTTAGCTTCTCAGTATTTATCTCTCTCATAATGGGAGTAAGTATAGCACTAATCAGATAACACGTCTATGTCTCCATACAGTGAGGCATCACGGAGAGAGTACCGGGTGTTGGGAGTTTATGTACAGGGATACAGACTTTCGTTAGGGGCCTGACTCTTCTACTCTAAATAGTCTTAACTATAAAGGAGACAGGGAAAATCCCCTGATTTATAAAAAAAAACTGTTAATTCGAGTTAAGACGGCTTAACTGCCGGCGCATCGCTTATTATTTTAATATAGCTTATTATTCTAAAATAAGAGTGCGTCTTATTTTAAGATAGGAGAAAACAATGGAGCGAGGACTTCAGGGACATTAGATAAGCATATCAACGGTAGGCGAGAAGGCGCAAGCCTTTGTCCCTGCTCCGCCTCAGCCAAAACCACCCATTAAGTTGACGCCGGGTTAATTCCGTAAAAATCATTTACAATAGACCGCCCGATATACCATCAAAAACATTTAAGGACATGAAAGACTCAAGGCAGATTTATTACCATTCCATCTCGCGCGACGAGGACACCTTTTGGCAGATTATTACCCTCTTTCAAGAGCCACTCGTCCATCTCGTGTCCAATATGAGTTAAGATAACCTCTCTTGCCCCGATTGAGGCAATAATTTCCAAGACCATCGTAACGTCATTATGATTTCTCGGTCTAACATCTTTTGGCGGATACGTACAATCAAGGATAATGCAATCAGGCGAGGTCTTAATTAAAAAATTCAGAGTCTCTGAAGGTAAACCCACTGTATCTGTAAGATAAGCAACCTTCACGCCAGAGGACTCAATATAATAACCAAAGGTAGGTTTGGAGTGAATAAGAGGTAGAGGTATAATTGTAATATCTTCAACCCGAAGGGGATTAAACTCTACAAGAGCCTCAAAACGCAGAATACCATGATTTTTATAAAGGTCGGCAAAACCTTGAGTGTCAGGAGGCCCCCACACAACAATGGTAGAGCCAAGCCCCCAACGCAAAGGCAAGAGTCCCTGCGCATGGTCGGGGTGATAGTGAGTGAGCAGGATACAGGATAAAGAGCCTGCGGGAAAACGCTCCGCAAGATTCGGCAATCCTGCGTCTATCAATAGCTTTACCCCAGATGACTCTACAAGTGCGGAGCAGGAACGGCGGATAAATTCAGGGGCTGTCTCGGCCCTTACACAGGCATGGCACTTGCAGCCGTATAAAGGAAGACCTCCGGCGTCACCGGTACCTTTAAAAGTGAGACGAAGGCGAGGCTCATCTACTGAAATTGCTGCTTTCATCAGAAGGACATCGCCTTTAGCGAGTAACGCCGGATCAGGGAGACCAGCGCCGCGCCGCTATCCGCAATTGAACCGTTATTACAGATTCTAATAGTGTCCTCGCATTGCTCTTCGAAGAGACTGTTGCGCCTTAACCTCTCACTAATCTCAACCTCAGTCTCACGACCACGGCGAAGCAAGCGGTCTCGGAGAGTATCAATAGAGACTTCTATAAGTACCGGTACGACTTCTGGGTACAGGCGCCTAACCTCAGGCAAATACTTACGCGAACCATTAACAACAACAGAGAGGCCATTGTCGAGCCATTGGTTAATCTCTATACCAATACCGTAGTAATTCCCGTGGCTCTCCCATTGAAGGGCGAAAAGCCTCTCTTCCATCCGCAGGGCGAATTCCTCAGAGGTAAGGGCCACATGATTCTCGCCGCCTGTATCAAAGGGCCTGGTTATGTAGCGATGGGCAAAGACAACTCTCTGCTCCACTGCCAAGCTCCCGCGCGCAAGGTCTATGAGGCTGTCTTTACCGCTGCCTGAGGCGCCTATTATGTATATAAGGTGCGCTTTCATTACTCCGTTATTCACCTAACATCAAAAAAAGCTGATAAAATCGGAACACCTCTTTTCCATATGCGCTGCGCTTGGGGTAGCTCACCTAAGAGATTTACTTCAACAAGGTCGGCGCGTTTTCCGGGAACTATCTCACCACGATCAGCAAAACCAATGGCCCGCGCGGGATTTCGAGTCACCATGGCTATGGCTTCGGCAAGGGAAATATCCGTAAGTTCAGGCAGACGCAATACAGAGGGCAGGAGGGCCGCAGGTGAATAATCGCCGCAGAGGCAATCCGCCACGCCCGCAATCACTCCGTCAAGTGCCCGCATGCTTCCGGACTGAGACCTGCCGCGCAGGACATTCGGAGCGCCAAAGAGTGTGGCCATCCCCTCTCTCCTGGCGGCTCTTGCTGTCTCCATATTAACAGGAAACTCAGAGATAGCGGCCCCTAACTCCGCGAGGTTTTCTACCTTTTCAGCACAATCATCATCATGACTGGCAATGGTTACCCCGCATCGGCGCGCCGTTGCAGAGAGTATGCGCATACGCTCCAATAGACCTTGGGAAGCTCTTTCTTTAACGGCAAGTATATTATCAAGCCTTGCCTCAGACTGATTATAAGTAGATTTCAAAAAGGTTCGGTACGCCGCAATATTCTTGAATTGGCCCTGCCCCGGAGTATGATCCATAAAAGATAGCAGATGAATATCACCCTCCTCCAGCATGGCCGTCAAAAAAGCGGGGCCGCTCTCATCAGTTACTTCATAACGGGCATGAACTCGGTTATCCACAAGCGCGTGAGTTTGAAATGAATGCACTGCACGCGCTATATCAGCGGCAAAGGCATTATTTCGCACGCCTAATTCGTGATTAGCAAAGGAAATGGCATGAAACACCGTGGTAATCCCGGCGGCGGCGTTGCGTTTGTCAGCCTGCGCGCAGGCAAAATCCAGAGGAAAGTGCACCCCAGGTCTTGGCTCAACCTCCTTCTCAAGGGCGTCGCAATGGAGATCAATCATGCCAGGCATAAGTATCCTTCCGCCAATATCGAATACCTCGGCAGAGCCGACAAAAGAAGGGTCAAGGGCGCTAATCATACCATCCTCGATAAGCACGGCACAGTCATCTCTCACTTCCCCAGGCAGAACTACTCTACCATGAATCAATAAGGTTTTTTTCATAAGGCGAAATCCTCTTCAGTAGGCATGGCCATTGGCGAATCCAACTCCACAACAGTCTCGGCTATCCTTCGAACAAGCTCAGGCTGATGAAATATAGCGAGCATCGCCACACCCTCGGCCTTGATCATCTCAAGCAGCTCTATGGCGCGCTCAGTGGTTCCGGGGTCAAGGCTTGCCGTAGGCTCATCAAGAAGCAGCAGACGGGGCCTTACAATGAGACCACGGGCAAGGTTTACCCGTTGTTTTTCTCCACCCGAAAAAGTAGCAGGGGGCACCTTCCAGAGACGTTCCGGAACATTCAAAAGACGCAATAAATCAGCCGCGCATTCACGGGCGCTATCGCCAGGCTCTCCAATGGAGATAAGCGGCGCACTAACTACATCGAGGGCCCCTTTACGTGGCAGACAACGAAGAAACTGAGTAACAAACCCTATATCCCTGCGTCTAATCTCCAGAATAGACATATCAGAAGCCTCGGCCAGATCAATAATACGATTATCGGAATCTCTATAGAGGATACTGCCGGAGGTGGGCAGATAAGTACGGTAAATACACTTTAATACAGAAGACTTACCGGCTCCCGTAGGACCGATTATAGCGGTAAGAGCGCCTCTCTTAACCTCCAGATTAATATCCGTACAAGATGGAATAGAAGCATCCTGTTCATAGAGATGAAATGTCTTAGTAAGTTTCTCAACTCTTAAGATATATTGACTCACAAAAAAAACCTCCTCACAACGTCGAAGCAACGAGCCTCTGCGAATAAGCGTGCTGCGGGTCTTCAAGTATCTGATCCGTAAGCCCTGCCTCGATTATCCTGCCATTTTTCATCACAATAGTCCTGCCTGCGAGAATACGAATTACGCCAAGGTCGTGGGTGACTACAATCATAGCCGTGCCAAGCTCCTGACCAATCTCAAGGATGAGATCGAGTATGCGTGCCTGTACTGAGAGATCAAGACCGGTAGTAACCTCATCGAGGTAGAGTAAGGGCGGACGTATAGCCAGGGCCTTGGCAATCTGCACCCTCTGCTGCATGCCTCCGGAGAACTGCTTGGGCGATTCGTCCATGCGCTCTCTTAGCACCTCGGTGCGTGAAAGAAGATCAGTGGCACGGCTGCGTATCTCTCCGTAATGAGATATATCGCTCATCAGGAGGCGTTCGGCGATATTGCCTCCTGCCGAGATATTAAAATTCAGTCCAAGATGCGGATTTTGATAGACCATGCCAAAGCAATGGTTCCGTAACCAGCGCTGTCTGGCTGAATTAAGTCTAAATAAATTCCACTCCTGCTCCTCGTGAAAAAAAACCGCCTCACCTCTCGTAGGCGATTCATCAAAAAATAGCGTCCTCACGATAGTTGACTTTCCGCTGCCCGATTCGCCCATAATGCCGAGGATTTCACCGGCATGTAAGTCGAAACTCACGCCATGAACAGCAACTACAGAGCCGCAGTGCGGACATAAATTGCTGTTTACTTCCGGCCCCGTACTCTCAAAACATTTAGAACACCCGGGGCCGTAAATTTTATCAAGGCTGCGTACTTCAAGTATTTTTTTCATTTAATAACCTTCAATAAATCCTCTGATTACAAAAATCAGAATCAGAGCATTGATACAGGCGAAGACCTTTATCATCAAAAAACTCGTCAAGATAAGAATCATCGGCGCCGCAGCGCGAGCATAGACGCCGCCTCCCCTCTTTATCAATAAAATCCTCGCGCCTAAAAGGAACATCATCAAAGGCAAGGGGCTCGGCGGAAGTATATGGAGGCACAGCGTAAATTTTCTTTTCACGCCCCGCGCCGAGGAGTATCAAGACAGGAGACATATCCATCTTTGGCACGTCAAAACGTGGTATGGGGCTTGGGTCAATAACATAATGGCCGTTAATCCTCGTTGGATAACGGTGCGAGATGGTAATCTCTCCAAATTTAACGATATCCTCATAAAGCTTAGTAAGAAGGCGTGAGTAGTCGCCCTCGCCATGCATGGTTTTTCTGCGTGCCTCAGAGGGCTCTACAATGACAAGGGGGTCAGGGTAAGGAACTTGGAGGACAAGCACCTGTGAGTGGCTAAGTGCCCTGTCAGGTATACGGTGACGTGATTGAATAACGGTGGCATCCTGCGTTTTTTCTGTTGTGTCTACACCGGGGCAGGTAAGCTCTACAAAATGGCGGAGATTTACGGCGTTAACAGAGTCATCAGAGCCCTGATCTATCATCTTCAGAGTATCATCGGGCCCGATTATACTAAGCGTCAACTGCAGTCCGCCCGTACCAAAACCACGCCCCATTGGCATCTCCCGCGAGGCGTATGGTGTCTGATAACCGGGGATGCATATCGCCTTGAGGATACTGCGGCGCACCTCCCGTTTGGCGTATTCATCAAGAAACCCAAAGCTATGCCCGGCGTCATCTCTGCTTAACTCATAGAATGGATTCATCTCTATTCTCCTTTCTGCTCATCAGCCCTGGATCGTGTTGAGCGTAATCTATCCATATCAGACTGAAAAGTGACGTAATGAGGCATCTTATAATGGTTGGCAAAACCCATTGAATCAACACCATCGACATGAAGCAGGACAAACTCAGGATCCTCAGATGGATTGTCCGGCCCATCACTTATACCTTTTTGCAGGGCGCGGTCCAGAATAGCCATACTTATGGCCTTGGTCTCGTTGTGACCAAAGCAGGCGCCGTAACCAAGTGTAAAAACAGGCGGGCCTCCGCTATCATCGCCTTTATACATGGCTACGACCTCGCATTCCGTCATCAGAACCTCTCCTGCCTCAATAAGCTCTCCTGTAACAGGATGAGGAAGCATCACCGGCAGATAACCGACTCTTAACTCGGCAACGGTTGGGTGAACATCTCCGTAACCTCTCATGTTGGAGTAGGCAATGGCCAGAAGAGATCCTGTCTCACCGCGCGCCATAGTTGCCAGAGCGGCGGATCTGGATACGGGAAATACGAGGGGTTCACGTGTAATATCAAAGGCCGGAGTGGAAGAGGTGGATAACTTCGGGAGTAACCCTTCAGCGCGCAGGGCCGTCAATACCTTTGGAAAGGTATCGGGCAGTTCTTCTTCAGAGGCATTGGTCATAAATTTTTTTGCTACTGAGCGAAAGACCTCAGGAGATTCATCGGCAAGCTCCAGGCGCATCAATCGCAGGACATAATCATAAGTAGCCCCCAGCATCTGTCCGCCGGGAATATCCTTAAAAGCGCTTGAGATACGCCTTATGATACGCATACGTCCCGTGTCCTGTAAAGGCGTCTCCATAAGGCGGGGTTTCGTGGCTCGATATGCCCGCATGGCAAAAGCGGCCTCAAGGGTGTCGCCCTGCATCTGTTTTATCGCAAGCGCAGCGAGGCGTGGATGATAGAGTCCTCCTTCTGAAACAACACGAGAAGTTAAGAGCCGTAATTGGTGTTCTATGGCCGATAAAGAAATAGGGTCTCCAGAGGCCCCCTCAGAAGTACGAAGGGCCTCCATAGAGGCCTCGGCCCCCTCGATAGCGGTGCCACCGCCTTTTACTGCTACGTATCCCATTATATTATCCTTTCCGCTCTTACAGTTGTGGTGCGCGGTAGAGCCGCCACCTGAGTCGAGTCCACTAAAATCATATCAACTCCCATTGGAAAGGCGCTGTTCCACTCTTCGCGCCGTTCCAGCCAGCGACGATGAAGTCCGCTAACAGCCAGATGCCTCTGGCCTTTTACACCGGGGCCTGACAACGCGAGGTCCATACCCTTGCCAAGCTCATCAATGCATATTATAAGGGTCGCACCCTCTTCAGGATTTTCCAAAGACCCCAGGCAAGGTTCAATTAAAGGCTCCTCCCGACCGGAAGATACTACAAACTGAGCCTTATCCGAATTAACTTGCAGAGACTCATATTTTTGCCAATCACTCTCTGAGATTAGATGATGAACATCGGCTACTGTCACCAATTCATCTGCCAGTGCTGCAAGCACCATCTGTAAAGATGTACCGCCTTTGTCAGTGTCCTCGCAGATATGTTCTATGGAACCTGGAAACGCAAAAGCACTCATAAGAGCCCTGAAGACCCCTTGCTGTAACAAAGCATTCCAGGGGTCGTCAATTAAACTATTTTCTTCTATCCCCTTCACAACTCATCCTCTCCTTCACCGAGTAGTGAAAAATCCACACGCGTACGGCGCAGAATGTTTGCGCGTAATTTTCTCCTAAGACACCATGTTTTATAACCCTCCTCAAGCAGAGGATAGATATTCTCATGACCGGGCAAGACGTTTGCAAGAACGGCGTCAATAATGGCTATGGCCCTTACAAGGCCCAGGCGGTCATCAAGCATCTGAGCCGCGCCCTCTGCCGAGACTCCATCACCGGTAGTTACCTTCACATGAGCCCTGGAAAGGGGTACTTCTCCTATAAAATAACGATCAGATAAAGCTCCGTCCAAGAGCTGTAAAAGACCTAACCCCGCCTGAGGCAATGTGATATCAACAACACTGTGGCGCTCTTCAAGGTCTTTAGCCGCGCTACGAACCTTCTTTGCGGGCAGTGACGAGAGCAGGCGAGGCCACTGTGCCCGTGGATATTTTTTACTTAATGTCATGCTAATCTTCCTCGCAGCCATGTTGAGAAGTAATCAAAAGCAAGAATGACAAATATAATCACCATTATCAATGTGGCGGATTTATCATACTTGAAGAGACGAAGGGTATCATGGAGGGCAAGGCCGATACCTCCGGCGCCTACCAATCCAAGAACAGAGGCCATACGCACATTGCGATCCATTATGTAAAGTGTATAACCAATAGACTCACGCATGATGGACGGCCAGCCTGCGTACATTACTATTTGGCTATGACTTGCCCCGGTAGAGCGCAGGGCCTCGATAACACCGGGGTCTACACGTTCAAGACTCTCGGCAAAAAACTTTCCGAGAAACCCCGCCGTATGCACGCCAAGAGCAAGAACACCGGGAAGAGGACCAAGCCCAAGGGCGGCGACAAATATTAAGGCTAATAAAAGATCGGGCAAGGCGCGCATAAAGTTAAGGAGTTCGCGTGCCGCGCGATAGACCTTCTTGTTAGGACTCATATTACGAGCCGCAAAAGGGGCCAGAATAAATGAGACAATAACGGCACAAGCCGTACCCCAAAAGGCAGTGGCAATAGTCTCTGTCATTAACCTAATATATCTGTGCAGCTCAGAAAAATCGGGGCTTGTGTATCTACTAAAATACTCCACCATGTCTGAGACGCCATAGGCAAGCATCTCAAAGGATAGCTCCAACTTAAAAATAATAAGCCAGAGTATAAGCACCCAGAGCGTTAGCCAGATAGGAATTAGATTAAAGGGTTTTTTAGGACGTTGCCCCGATTGTCTATCGCTCATCTCAGATCACTCTCGCGCGTATACGATCGGAGATCAAATCCAGCATTGTCACTATCGCATATATGGCCAGAGCAATAAGAATCAAGCGGTTGTAATCAAATAAACGCATTGACATAACCATGTCATAACCTATACCTCCGGCACCGACCATTCCAAGGATAGTAGCCGCGCGCAGGTTATGATCCAGTATATACAGCACCGTGCCGATAAAATCCGGCAGCGCCTGAGGCAGATAAGCAAAGGTGCGTAACTGAAACCAACCGGCGCCATGGGCGCAGACGCCTTCCACAAGATGATAGTCAATCACTTCAATACTCTCTGCAAAGAACTTTCCCATAAAACCAACGGTGACGAAAGAGAGTGCCATAATACCCGGAAGCGGCCCAAGACCAAGGGCTGAGACAAAGACCAAGGCCCATACCAACTCCGGAAGGGCTCTCATAAGTGAGAGTAAAGACCTCACAAAATGAAATACTACCGGATGAGGACTGGTATTTTTTGCCGCCATAAAACCAACTGGAAGGCTGATTACCAGAGCGATACTCGTCGCCATTATCGTCATCTCTATGGTCTCAAGCATCTTTGCCGAGAGTTCAGGTACATAACTCCAGTCAGGCATGACAAGGAGATTACCACTGAACTCAATCATCCGGGGAATGGAAGTAAATATCCGTATCGGATTTATCTCCGCAAGAGGTGCGGAGATAATCAATAAAAGGATAACCGCAGAGATAGAGACAAGGGCCGTTATAGACGGTAGTCCGTTATGCGTAGGCCAACACAGGCGCCTTGACTTCTTCACGAGATATTTCCTTTGACTCATAGATACGATCAAGATTATTCTGATTAAGCTCAATAGGCGAAGCGTCAAAGACCATTTCGCCTGAATTAAGTCCTATAATACGGTCAGCGAACCGCTTTGCCAAGTCAACTTGGTGAAGGTTTACGACTACTGTAATACCGTCGGTATCGCATATGTCTCTCAATAGCCTCATGATACCTTCGCAGGTAACAGGATCAAGGCTGGCCACAGGCTCATCAGCAAGGAGTATGCGCGGATTCTGAACAAGTGTACGGGCGATACCCACGCGTTGTTGTTGACCTCCCGACAAGCTGTCAGCTCGGTGCCATGCCCTGTCGACTAAACCAACCCTGTCAAGCGCCTCATAAGCCACATCCATGTCAACAGCGCGAAAGAGATACAAGAGGCTGCCCAGCCACGACCGCAGCCTCAACCTACCCGTTAAGGCGTTTGTCATTACAGACAAACGCCCCACGAGATTATAGTTCTGGAAAATCATTCCGACTTCGCCTCGAATATCCTTTAAATTAGAGGTATTAACAGGTCGTCCTGAGACTTTCACAGTACCTTGAGACGGTCTCTCCAAACCATTAATCATACGGAGCAATGTTGATTTGCCTGCCCCGGAAGGGCCAATGATTACATTGAAGGTACCGGGCTCAATCTCAAGGTCAAGGCCATTTAGTGCGCTAACCCCATTTTTGAACTGTTTTCTAACTTTAATAAAAGATATCTTTGACATAGTAAAGCCGCCCCCCTTTTTACTTCAGCATCTGCTCTTTTGTGAGACCAAGCTCATGCACCATATCGCGAACAACCTGATAATCAGCAGGCGTAACTGCCACATAACGGCTAAGGTTACCGTAACCCGTTACCTGAATATCATTATGTGCGTTCAGTATGGCGGTCTGAATCTTCTTCTTCAATTTATTGGAAAGATCGCCGCGATAGCAGAGCGGTGATCCGGGAAGGGGATCGGATTTCAGGAGTATACGGTTGGACTTCTTCGTGATCAATCCCTTGGCCAGCATCCTGCCGTATGTGATGTCGTTATCAGCGGCGGCATCAACTGTCTTGTTTTTTACGGCAAGCTCGGCCGCGTCATGAGAACCCGTATATGTATACTTACCAAAAAACTGTTCCGGCATCATGCCTGTGGCCTTCTTTACCATGTATGTAGGCACCAGCCCGCCGGAGGTTGACGCAGGGTCAACAAAGGCTACGTTCTTACCCTTCAGATCCTGGATACTATGTACGTTACTGCCTTCAGGGACGATGAGGATACTCTTGTATGTGTGAGAATTGCTACCCTTGCGAATGCCTACGGCAAAGGGCTCCGCACCGGCTTCCTGCTCGGCAAGGTAATATGAGAGAGGACCAAACCATGCTATATCAACACGTTTTTTCCGCATAGCCTCAATAACGCCCGCGTAATCCGTTGCAGTGTAAACCTTTATATGACGGCCTATTTTTTTCTCAAGATAGGCACGCATGGGCTCGAACTTCTTTATCATTTCCTCATTGTTCTCGGCAGGAATAAGC
>CAZEBZ010000056.1:0-11426 GCA_964510775.1 uncultured Thermodesulfobacteriota bacterium | reverse complement strand
GCGTCTTTACAGAGGCCAACGAGGCGCTCAGTCTTGCCATCAAGAAGCTCATAATCCATAGACCAGGTAATTTTTGTCTCTATACCGAGAATGCCGCATATTGCCTTTAAGAACTTGTAGTTCACCAGGCTTAAAAATTCTTCACCCCCGCACTCGTTGTAGAGCTCCTCAAAGACCTCTTTGTATAACGAGAAAAAAGGTGCTTTTGCGTAATTATGAGAGATACTCTTCCAGTGTTTTACGGCCCATGACGGCTCCTGTATCCGTGTATCTTTTATACACTGAAAATACTTACCCTTTACATCTACAGGTATTGAGAGCCAGAGCGGGCCGTTAGCCGTCTTTATGATATTACGGTTACGCCAGTCGCGGCGTGTATACTGCATATCGTCATAGAGTATGAACTCATCTACCATGTTGATAAGGTCAAAATACCCCTTCCAGGGGATGTAGTTGGACTGGAGTATGGCGACTTTTTTTGTTCTCTTCATTATTTGTAATTAAGACCTTGCCGCGAGTCCGCCTCTGTAGGCCCCCTGTCTCAGTATTGTCTCTTCAGGAACGCCCTTTATTTTAACATACCTTATTATTAAAGGGAAGTTAGAGGTAAGTTGCACCCCCGCACATAAACCGCCTGAGTCTGACCTATGGTGAGGGGTAATCCCTTATTATCTCAAGGGAGAGGGTATATATAGGCAGGAACAAGATTAGCTCCGTTACTTTCTCCGTCTCTTATCTCCACCCTTGTCTCGCTCGCGTGCGGGGCTTACCTTTACTTTTCTGCCGCCCATTATCATCTCGTTGACAGAGCTGATGACAAGCTCTGCCATATTGGAAGGCACTTCAACGAAGCTGAACTTATCAAAGAGGGATATTTTGCCGATATTCCTGCCGGGGATGCCCGATTTTTCCGAGATTGTGCGTACCATATCGCCTACCTGAATCTTGTCCTTTTTTCCTATAGTAAGAAAGAGCCTTGTAGACCCTGTGCCGGAGCGGTCACGCGGCCCGCCCGGGGTGCTTATGTTCTCTACCTCAAGCTCTCCGGCGCTAAAGCGCAGAGCCGCGGCGGCTACCTCCATGGGGTCGTACTCTGACATTAATTCCTCAACCATGGGTATGAATTCCCTGTGTTTGCCAGACTCTATCATGGCCGTAATATCATCGGCGATTACACGTTCTCTTGCCTCTCTGACCTCGGCTTGAGTGGGCAGCTTGCCCTTTTGTATCTTTGTCTTGGCGCTCCTCTCGATGATACGCAGCTGCCTGTACTCACGGGGAGTGACAAAGGTGATGGCGATGCCGCATTTACCGGCCCTGCCCGTGCGGCCTATTCTGTGTACATAGGCATCGGGGTTCTGAGGTATGCTGTAGTTTATGACATGGGTGACGTCGTTTATATCAAGGCCCCGCGCCGCTACGTCTGTGGCCACGAGGATATCAATAGCATTGCTCTTGAATTTACGCATCATCTCGTCTCTGAAGGACTGAGTGAAGTCGCCGTGTATGGCCCCGGCCTCGTAACCCAGACTCTTGAGTTTGCCTGATAGCTCGTCTACATCACGCTTGGTGTGACAGAATATGAGGGTGAGGGCGCTGTCCTGCACATCAAGGATACGGGTGAGGGCCTTTATCTTATCAGAGTCGCGCACCTCGTAGAAGACCTGCTTTATCTTGGCTACGACGAGGTTTTTCGTATCAACGCGGACTTTTTCAGGCTTTTTCATGTATTTTTTGGAGATGCGCAGGATCTGGTCGGGCATGGTGGCGGAAAATAGCAGGGTCTGCCTCTCCTCGGGCGTCTCCTGCAGTATGGTTTGCATGTCTTCGATAAAACCCATGTTCAGCATCTCATCGGCCTCATCAAGGACAACGGTCTGAGTCTCCGAGAGGTTCAGCGTCTTGCGCCTGATGTGGTCTATGACCCTGCCGGGCGTACCTACGACTACGTCTATGCCTCTGTTAAGGCTTCGAAATTGCCTGTCAATGGACTGGCCCCCGTATATGGGGACGGCTACGGTGGCGCTGAATTTGCCGATTTTATTAAGCTCTTCAGCTACCTGCATGGCAAGCTCTCGCGTTGGCACAAGTACGAGGGCCGCCGGGCGGCGGCTCTTGCCCTTGAGGCCCTTCTCTATAATGGGTATACCAAAGGCCGCTGTCTTTCCCGTGCCTGTTTGGGCTACGCCGATGATGTCTTTACCCTTTAATACCGGTGGTATGGCCATCTTCTGTATCTGAGAAGGCTCCTCAAAGCCCATGTCTGAAAGGGAGTTTAGGATGTCATCAGATAGGCCGAATTCAAAAAATTTCTCGTACATGTCGCTCCTTGTATTCTATGTAAAATATATTAAATTAATGCAGCCGGGCTCACCGTGGTTTACCAGCCTTTGTATTGTATTTATATTCGCCAACTCATGCTGTGGCGGTATTATCTCTGTAGGCGGAGTAAAAAAATCAGAGGTAAACAAGCGCCATGGCGCGTCCAGGCGCTTGAGACCGTGGTTTATGGCGTAGTATTATGTGACTGCGCTCTCTGATATTGTTATCTGTACCCCTATATATCTCCCCTCTGTTGCCCTTGTTAAAGTTAATTTCCAGGAGACAGCTCTCTGCTTTGGCCCCTATTTACTCCGCCAGGCCCCGTTGGCGTCTTGAATCCACCAGCCCTTTCGGGCGTTCTTTATCCACGATTTTGCAAAGAGTCTCTGAATGTCTTTTACGCGGTCGGGCGTAAAGTTATTTGCCTTTGCTATCTCTCTGTAAAGGGTGAGTCTGTCTCTGTTCTCAGACTTTACAAGACGGGTGAGCGTTGCTTTTTGTCTGAGGTTAAGACCCTTTTTGTTGCGAACTACGAGGAGACCGTCTCTGCCTATGCCGATATTTCCCTTATTCATGTAGGGTTTTAGGGCTCCTGCGCGCCCTCGTATGGATTGCTTGAGGGTTCTTATAGCCGCGGTGGAGACTGTTATATTTGCTTTTTCAGCGGCCTCGGCGCTGCGCACTCCCAAGTGGAGGTAGGTGAAACGTTCGAGTATGCTTAACTGCCCCTCAGTATTATCCTCTGTCTGCGGCGTTACGGGAGTTTTTTCCTCGCTCCCGCCCCAGACGTCATCAACTAATTTATCGGCGGCTTTTTCAACTGCCGCCGCGGGAAAGTATACGTTAATGGTGACGCATGAGATGATTATAAAGACAAGAGGAAAAAATAAGGCCGTTACCTTCAGATGTCTACTCATGGTTTACCTCCGCGTATAATAATTTTAAGTATGACTCTAATATAGCCTTATTCTCATTATAAAGCTCTTGTAACAAATTGCTCTATATAAACCACTCACGCCTCTTTACGGCCATCCGGCAAAGCCCTCTTTTAGTTGGGCTCCGTCGTTGCAGATGAGAAGTTTACGCCCTTTAGCCTCTTTATCATCTCCTTGAAGGAGATTCGTTCTGTAAAGCTCACCACGTTTACGCGCGGCGGTATTAGAGCGCCCTTTATAATATATCCTTTATCGCCTTGCGTCTCAATACCTAAAAGCAGTAATTCGTCATTATTAAGCTGACCCTGAAAGCCCATCTTCTTGTACCTGTACTCATTGAAGAGGCTGTAGATGCCTCTGTTAAGCACAGAGGCCGCGGCGCCGGTGCCGAGAATAGAGACGTTCTCAAGGGCTTTGGTGCTTATTCTCTGCGATATGCCGCGTTTTTTTACGGTATGTATGTCTATGAAAAAGCTCTCGGGCTGACCATGTACTATGACAAGGTTCTCTACGCGTCCCTGAAGAATCCCCGTAATCTTACCGAACTCAAAGGTCTTTGTAAGTTCGCCGAGGTTAAGGTCTAATATATCAATACTTGATTTCATCGCCGCAACGGGGCTAAATACGTTATCTACGGATATCTTCTCTATCTTAATAGTGCCGTCAAAGAGTCTTAGCTCTATCTCGCCCTCACTGGTGAGGCTATTTCCCGCGAGCCTAATTTGCGGTATTAGAGCCGATAAAGTTCCCTCAAAGGGCGGCAGACCAAGCGCCGGAGCGGCCCGGCCAAGGTCTATCTTATCTACAGTCATATTGAGAGTGAGAGCCCTTGCGGGGCTAAGGAGGTCTCTAAAGGTTACGTTATCAAGATTTACGGCGCCGCCAAAGAGGGGGATTTTCAGGGCGTGCGCAAAGCTCAGTGTATTATTTTTTATTATCGGCGCGGCGAGAAAGTCTCTAATCTCTACTGGGCCGAGTTTTATGGCCGCTATGGCGAGTTTGCCAAAATTGCTTACGCCGCTCCTTGATACCAAGACCTTCTTGTGCGCCGGGTAGCTGAGATTAATGGGTAGAGTAAGGTTTACTCCTCTAAGGAGCACTCCGCCAGCGTCGCTCGCCTCCACGCTCAAACCCTCTTTTGCCCCATCTTTTTTTTCTCTCACTGCGGTATCAATAAGGTCAAGCTCGCCCTTAAGTGCAAGGTCTTCTGCAGTACCTGTTATTCTCATAAAGAGTGAGCTGCGCCCCTGTACATCCAGCCTCTCAAGTATGGGCAAAAACTCTGAGAAGGTATTAGCAATGAAAAAATCATAGGACTCGCTGTTTGAGATATTCACAGGGCCAAGGTTGGCGGTTAGGCGCGGGGCCGTTGTAAGCGACGCGATGTTGCCCGTAAGTTTTAGGCTCCCTATTGGAGGCATATCCATAGTAAGGGAGGAAATATTTAAGGTCTCTTTGCTGCCATTATACTCTCCCTGAAGCGCTGCCTTAACGGGGCGCTCCTTAAAACTGCCGTAAAAACTCTTTGCAAGAAGCTCGAAGCCGCCGGCCTCGGCCTTTAGGGAAAAGGCCGCTTTTTTTGCGGCTATCTCGGCCTTGATTCTGCCCGTTACGAGTAGAGCAATCTCCTCTGCGGCAACATCACCATCGGCTGCGCTGAAGGCTCCCTTCTTTAGGTTCAGCCTTACATCTGCCTTAATCTGTGACCAATCGCGCACTCTTAGTTTTATATCCGTCTCCATTGCACCTGAGGTCTCAAGCTCGGCCTTTGAGCCTGCAAGCCCTAAAAGGAGAGGAGTGAACTTTCCGACGGGCAGGCCGCTTATCTTTATGGCCGCGCTAAGGCTCGAGGGTACTCTGAGGCTAAGCCTTATTGCCGAGACCTCGCCGTTGATGCCGCCTGATGGCCCCGCGCTGAGGGTAAATTCTCTTCCACTGAAGCTGTTATCTGCGAGGTCGCCTCTTATGGAACCTTTTAGGGTGATGTTCTCCTCGCTAAAGAGAGTTTTTTTATCGATAAAGAGGATTTTATTAATCTTTAGATTAACCAGCCTTGCGTTAATGTCTCTTCCGTTAAATGTAAGTCTTGGGATAAAAAGACTTATCTTGCGCAGCTTGGGGGCAGGGCCCTTGGCCTCTGCAAGAGCAAGTGAGTCCGCTGCTGCGACGATTTTTTTAAGGGTTAATAGGCTTGTATTGTAATCAAAGCCAAGGCCCAGACTCGCCCCTTTAAGCTTTATACCTCGGCCCCGCATAAATATTTTCTTTATAGAGAGTGTGCCCCTCGCCGCAGGCGACGGGGCGCTGCCCTTTATGCTGATATTGCTCGTAAGAGAGCCTCTTATTTTTATCTCGGAGAGCAGGGGGCCTCTGAGGGTTTGTCTTAGCGCGCTTAGGTCAGGGATTTGGCCCTGCAGGGTAAGGTTCAGCCTTGGCGCCTCGCCTCTTAGGGCCGAGATGGAGCCCTTTAGATTAATACTGCCCGAGGCCGTAGTCTCGGCCCTTAAATACTCTAATTCGAGGACATCTTTTTTCCTATGGTAGATGCCCTCTCCTCTTATCCGCAGAGGGTATTTTTTGAGATTAAGTATATTTGAGCCGTATGATAGGGAGTCGGCAAGGGTAAACTCACTCTTCCACCGCAGCCCCTCCTGCAGAACTCCTCTTATAGAGGTATCTATGCTCAGGCCTTTATTAGAGTCAGAATCAAGTGCTTTGATGGAGAGGGTCTTTAGAAGAAAATTATTGAAGCGCGAGAGCCTCAGTCTTTTGACCTCTATTCTTATATCCGTTTTTACGGCGGAGCCGGGCATGTCGTAGAGACTGCCACTTAGGTTTATGGAGCCTGCCTTGAGGCTCGGTGCGCTGAGGGCCGCCTTTTTTATCTTCAGATGTTTTTTTCTAATATCATAGACGGCCTCTAACTCACCTATTTGCTCTCCATCTTTTTTGAGGGCTTTATTATTTATGAAGAGCTTTGTCTCAAGGCCGGCAAGAGTACGGGAGCTGTTTATATTCACGGCGGCCTGTAAGACGCCGGAGAGTTTTTTTATCTCAGTTATCTCAGGTAAGGTAATGCCGCTGAAGCGGGCAGTCATGGCCGCCCTTACTGTACCCTCTTCTTTGTGCTTGAATTTAATACCTATCTTAAGGGCCCCATCATTACCCCCTGTTAAGGATATACCCTGAGCCTTTAGGTCTTTAAGTTTTATTTCACCAAGATTAATTCCTCCATTAAGCAGTAAGATATCTCGCGGATTAAGCTTTACATCAAGAGAGGCAGAGGTTTTTAGGACTGGTATATATGCTTTTACTCTTAATTGGGCCTTTTTGTCGGAGTCGGCCTGAAGCGTAAGGGTAAGGGGGCCTATGAGGGCTGGAGAGGCGTGGGAGCCACTCTGATATTTTCGGTGAAGTATAAGGTTTGTGATTACGATGTCTCTGATAAAGAAGGGTATGGACGGCGGGGCTACTGCTTTAGTCCCTCCTTTCTCTGTATTACTTCCTACTTTTGCAGCAAGAAGGGCCGAGTAGAAAAGCTCAGGTTTTTTGATGTAGAGGTTTATAAACCGTCCCTTAAGGAGACCTCTGAAGCGGGGTCTTATCTGCACCGTCTCTATGCGGGCCATCACCCCTTGATCGTTCTTTATCTTCAGCCCCTTGAGGGTAAGTCCCGCTTTAAGACCTATTTCTATGCCCTTTAATGCTACCTCACGGCCAATAGCGCGGTTGGCTATTTTGGCAACAGGGGCGGGCGCGTATGAGGAGTTTATAAAGAGGTAGAGGGCTGATATGCAGAGAGTGAATAAGATAAAGAGAGCGGCAAAGATCTTTAAAAAGGTCTTTGCCGCCGAGCCGCCTTTGATTTTGCTATTCATGCACTTGATTATAGCATTAAAGCAGAGAGGTAAAAAGGCGCATCACGCCTTGGGGTAAAGCTCTCTTTATTAAAAATCCTTACGGTATCCCGTGACAATAAAGTAGTCTCTCGTGTAGTCCGTGTTACTGCTCTTTCGGTCAACGATCCACTCAAGTCCGCCCTCGAACTCAAAGTGTGTGCTTTTTTTCCAGTGATACTCTGTCCTCATGCTCGGTCTGAACTTGATCTGACTGCCTACGGTGAGGTTGTTCTTGCTGTAGGAAGCTTGTGCTCTGGGGTTTATACGCCAGTGCTTTTTCAGGCGGAAGCGTGAGTTGAGGCTGAGCGTTGTGGTATTTGAGGCATTGGCATCGGAGTAGCGCAGCCCCGCTATTACAAGGTCGTTCTTTATAAAGAAGTTATTTGCTATAAGCTGGAGTGAGTAAAAGTACTCAAGCCCTGTGCCTGGTATCCTGGCGACACCGCCTGATGTCTCTGTGCTTGTCATCTCAGAGACGGTAACATTACCGCTAAGCTGATATTTTTTGTTAATGGGCTGCGAGCCTCCGAGGGTAAGAGACCAGTTGCTCGCAGTGCGGTCAAGGGCAAAAGAGTGTATATCATCTTCTGAGATGCGCTGGAGAAGGTCGGATATCGCCGTCTCCGTCTGTCCCTGCAGTGCATTTGTCGAGCTAAGCGATGGGCTCTGCCTGTAATCAGCAGAGAGGTTTACCGTCCTGTTCTTAGGCAGTATCCAGTTGCTTACAAAGAGAAAGGTATTTAGCCTGTTGAAGAAGATATCATAATCAATGGTCGAGAAGTAGGAGCCGTGGGAGTCGTTGTAGCGAGCCTCTCCGCCAACGGCTCGGCGGTCTGTAATGCCGTCTACGCGCTGGTTGATGGCATAGACGTTAAAGTCCCAGCGTTTCCAGAATGTTCCAAGGTCGAGGTTTACGCCGAGGAGACTCTTGTCAGTATTAACATTCGAGAGCGTACTGGACTCGGCGGGAAAACCAGCGACGAGGTTTATCTTAACACGCGGTATCTTCGCAAAGCTTAAGAGCGCTCCGTCAAAACGCCCGAGCACACCGCCTGTGCTGTACCACTGCCTGCCTATACGGCCGGAGGTCTTATTATTCAGGTTGAGAATGTCAAAATAGAACCTGTTTATACGCCCCTCGCTCTCGCCGAGAAAGTCGTGCTCATAACCGCCGATGAAGACGGAGCGGATATCATAATCCGCCGTGCGTTTTCTGTAAGAGAGGTCAAGGTCTGTCTGAAAGGACGAGCGGTTGAGGACGCTGCCGCCAAGGTCCGTGTAGCTCGCATCGCGGTTATAGAACTGTGAGAGCGTCCCGTAGAGCTCACTTATCTCTCTGGAGCGAGACCTTCGTCTCACGCTTTTTTTAGGCATATCCCGCGCAGTCTCCAGTCCCGCGAGGCGCTGAGTTACGCGGCGCGTGCTCTCGCCCGCGGGGTAGAAGAAGATATACTGTCTGTAGGCCTCCTTGGCCTTCTTTGTCTTGCCGTCACGCTCGTAGGCAAGACCAAGCAGCTCCATGCCCTCGGGGCTGTACTCGCTCTCAGGGTATTTCAGGACATCTGTGAAGAGCCTTATGGCCTCTTTGTTTCTTCTGCGCGTCATCGCCCTTTTTCCCTTCTTCAGCAGGGCCTTTACTGTAGTCTCAGCCTCTTTAGAGAGTTTTGTTCTCTTTCTGCCAAGAGGAACTCTCTTTACAGGCGAGCCTTTTGCTTTAATTATATGCCGCCTGGATTTTTTCTTCTCCGCCGTCTCAATCTTCGTCACCATAGCCTCGGGGAATGTAGAGACAAGCTCTTTTTGTGCCTCTTGTGCCAGACTCTCTGACGGGAAGAAACCGAGGCGCAGAATATGCCACCGCCTGTCCTTACCCCTAAAATCCACGGTGTAAAGGCGGTACTTGTGAAGAGTCTCAACGTCAGGTATCCTCTTTGCCTTGATGGTATTGGGGGATAGATAAAGTGTTACTGTCCAGAGCCCTTTTTCTATGGCAGTTGTCCTCTTGCGGCGGTCTTTTCTTGATTCAATAATTTTCTTTAGAATCCCAGTCTTCGCCACGATAAGGGCGCCGGAGGCCTTACGCTCTTTTTCCGATACTTTTACGACAGTACCGCGTGGAAATTTATCCTTAAGCTCCTCAAGCTTGCTCTTGGCGGCCTTTTTTGTGGGAAAGAAACCAAGGCGGAGCCTGTGCCAGACTTTGCCGTTTTCTTCGAACTCTGTGGCGTAGAGGCGATACCCTTTGAAGAGCTTTGCAGGAGGTAGTGTGTCTGTCTTAATGGCGTCAATGGAAGAAAAAAGGTGTAGCGCGTATGGCGAGTCTTTGTACGTCTCGTCCTTATTCTCTCTGCCGAATATACCTCCTCGGGCAGATTGCGCCGTAAATATCGCTGCAATAATAATCAGAAGGCCTGTGAGGATGAGTGCCTGCGGACCTTGTCTCTTTGAATTTATCATTAAGTTACCTTTACTCGCGTACTGCGTTTATTGTTTTTTAAGTCTGGCAATGAGGGCCGCCCTTTTTTTTTACTTTATCGGTATTATTGTACATGGCGTTCTTGGCGCCCCGCTCTTTACTCCATAGGGTCGCAGGGTTCTTTTTCGTCGTGAGAGATGGATATTACAAGGCTCCTGAAGTCCGTACCCTGACTTACCTTGAAACGCAGGGCGTTGTGAAAAAAGATGGCGAGAAAAGGCCCGCCTTCCACGTCTCCCTCGAAGACCACGTCGGCGAGCTTTGAGAGATCATTGGAGACTGAGCCCGGGTACTCGCGCTGGAACTGTGCGGAGCTGTCTCTGGGGTTTATTCTCAGCGTCTCGAGCTTAATGCGCAGATCCTCACCCTCATCATAGGGGAAATGCTTGATGTAGCGCATGGGGATATTGAAGCTTACGTCTATGAAGCTGCAGCCCTCCTCTTCAGTAAGCTGTACCTCGTCGAGTATCTGAAAGCGTCTCGCAAAGGCCTTTGAGGGCGCCTGAATAATGAAAGAGACTGCCAGAGATAAAACAAATAAAATGATAACTTTTTTCATAAGTTTAAAACCCTCCCTTGCTTACTTTATGATGGCTATTTCTTGCTTTGGAGATAGTGCTGAATGTAGAGTCAGAGTACTCGTGACATGAGCCCGCGCAGTTCCTTAACTCGCTTACACTGTAGTATATAGTCGTTGGGCTCTTTGTCTTCTTGTGCTCTTTTTGCTTGTATTTATTGGCATGACAGGCGGCGCAGTCGGGCTGGTAGGCGCCGTAAGTCCATGTAATGGTCTGGGAGTTTGACTTGTGACAATCTTTGCAGGCTACTCCAGACCTGTGGTCGCCCGGGTAGTTAGGCGAGGTGTGGGTAAAGCCCTGTGTCGGTATCCAGCCCCGTGTGCTGTGGCAGGCGTTGCACTCCTGTGATGTAACAAAATGACCTCCCGGTTTACCTGGGGCCTTGGTGCCGTTATGGCAAGTAGAGCATGAGCCTGTTACGCCGCTGTGGTTAAAACTCGCCGGTATCCAGGCGTTTTGCGAGTGGCAGTCGTCGCAGACGTTGCTGCTCTGCACATGGTTACCCGGTTTGCCCGTTGCCGTTGTACCGTTATGACAGCTTGAGCAGGCGCCTGTAGCTCCGCTGTGGTTAAAGCTCGCAGGTATCCAGGCACCTTGCGAGTGGCAGTCGTCGCAGACGTTGCTGCTCTGCACATGGTTACCCGGTTTGCCCGTAGCCGTTGTTCCGTTATGACAGCTTGAGCAAGCGCCAGTAGCGCCGCTGTGGTTAAAGCTCGCCGGTATCCAGGCACCTTGCGAGTGGCAGTCGTCGCAGACATTGCTGCTCTGAATATGATTACCCGGTTTTCCCGTAGCCGTTGTTCCGTTATGACAGCTTGAGCAGGCGCCAGTGACGCCTCCGTGATTAAAGCTCGCCGGTATCCAGGCATTTTGCGAGTGGCAGTCGTCACAGACATTGCTGCTCTGAATATGGTTACCGGGCTTACCCGTAGCCGTTGTTCCGTTATGACAGCTTGAGCAGGCGCCTGTGACGCCTCCGTGATTAAAGCTCGCCGGTATCCAGGCGCTTTGCGAGTGGCAGTCGTCGCAGACATTGCTGCTCTGAATATGATTACCGGGCTTACCCGTAGCCGTTGTTCCGTTATGACAGCTTGAGCAAGCGCCTGTGACGCCTCCGTGATTAAAGCTCGCCGGTATCCAGGCGTTTGTGCTGTGGCAGTCGTCGCAGATGTTGCTGCTCTGTACATGGCCTGCGTTCTTGCCCGTAGCCGTAGTG
>CAZEBZ010000055.1:0-11585 GCA_964510775.1 uncultured Thermodesulfobacteriota bacterium | reverse complement strand
GTGCCAAAATCTGGTGGTACCTCAATCCATGGACATTTGTATTACCTGGGCCTACTCCGCGGTATCCTACTTTATTTATTGACCACCCGGGTATAGAGCATCGTATTGTTGCCTGGATGGCATACAAGTACGGGATAAGCGGTATTGGACATTGGAACGCAACATTTTGGCAGACTGTGTCTAATCCCTGGACAACGGTTACGCGCGGTGAGGGCGGTGCAGGGGCAAATGGCGACGGCTCGCTCATTTACCCCGGTTATAATACGAGTAGATATACCGGTCAGCCCGACCCCAAAGGGCCTGTAACAACGATACGCCTTGAGCTGCTTCGCGAGGGTAGTGAAGATTTTGAGCTCCTGCGTATTCTTAAAGTAAGCGGTAAGGAGAGACTTAGCCATATAATAGTCAATAAGATTGTCAACTCGCTGCAGGATTACAAGAGCGACCCAAGAGCCCTTAAGACTGCACGCGTCAAGATCGCAGAGGATATAGTCAAATTAAAAAAGGCCGGCACACTTGCGGCGCGCTACCATTAACGGCATTGTCTTGCCCCCTTTAATAGCGGGGTATCTGCCTGAGGCAGAGTAGGGACAAAAACAGGCCCGGTGGAGCGATATATGCAGCCTCGTTGCGAATTTTCTGTAATGGGTAATTAATCCATATTTTAAAGAGCTGCCGATGAACGGTCTGAATATGCGCTCTTCTCTTTATAAAGACCTGACTTATTAACGAAGCGGGTTTAACGAAGCTGTCTTAGCAAATAAGCAGTATATTGATGGCCGGAATAATTAGGCACTTTAATTTCTTTAATATTGCCCTGGGAGTGTTATAGAGCAGATGAAGAAACATCAGGATAATGTGACAAATAGAGAAAATGGACTTATGAATAATATTTCCTTCTGGAAAAACGTATTCTCACGACGCAAAGGTATTATCTTTCTCGTTTTTCTCGTGACATTTACAGGGGTTATTATAGGCGCTTACGCAAGGAGTCCCAAGTTCGAATCCAGCGCTCGGCTTTTTATAAAACTGGATCATCGAGGGCTCTCTATGTCTCGCTCTGATGTTCGTTATGACGTTGCCAATGTTGTGGCAGAAGAGGCCGTTGCCTCACAAGGGGAGATTCTGCGCTCTAATGACCTTGTTGAGGGCATTGTAGATGAGCTTGGTGTTGATGTTTTAAAGGCCCCCCCTTCGCATAAGTGGTATGTTCTGATGGCCTCAAATCTTGTAACGTCTGTACAGAGCAGTATTAACAGTGTACTTATTAAATTGAAACTCTCCAATAAGCTTACACCTCGCGAGGTGACTATTGGCAAGATAAATAAGGGCCTGCGAATTAATCCTGTCTACAGGTCGCAGATAATCAAGGTCTCCTTTCGTTCAAAGAACAAGGAGGCAACGATTGTTGTTTTAAAGACTCTGCTTGAGTTGTATATGGAAAAATTTCGTGAATTACAGGCTCATTCTGTTGGATATAAATTGTATCAGGAGCAGACCACTCGATACAGGAATGAGCTTGATGACGCTAATTGGAAGCTTGAAGAGTTTAAGTCGAAGAATGGAATAGTTAATTTAATCTCAGAAAAACAGATGCTCTTCAACAGGATTAGTAAGCTGCGCACAGTGCTTGATGGTATCTACGCAGGGCCGGGTAAAAAGAATGTGGCCTCGACTTTGGCAAAATCCGCTAAACATAAAGAGACTTCTAATAACTATAAAGGTGCAGCTACTGAGTCTAATAAGATGAGCAGTCAGGTAGCTCAGCTTGTAGCTCAGCTAAATGAATTTGAGATAAGGCGTGCCATGCTTCTAAACAGATATCCTGCGGGGCACTTGACTATAAAAGAGCTGGACAGTCAGATTGAGACAGTACGTACACTTCTCGCCAAGCAGAGAGAAAAAATTACCGGGCAGATTAAGGCCTATGAAAAGTCCCTTAAAAGGCTGCAGAGACTGGGCCCTGAGCTTTCGCGTCTTGAGCGTAAAATGAGGATTAAGGCTGATGCCTTCGAGGTATTTAGTAAAGCATCTAAAGACAGGTGGCTGACTAAAGAAGAGGGCAGCGATGTAATCGTGCAAGTCGTAGATAAACCAAGCATACCTTTTATGCCACTTAAACCTACGCGTCTAATGATTATTTTAATCGGTCTTTTCTGCTCTATAATACTCGGTGCCTCTGCCGGTGCCTTCTCAGAGCAGTTAAGTCACGGACGTAGGGATTAAGGCGAGACTGATCTGCTCTCTCTCATTGGGACAATGGCTTTTGAGTATGAATTCCTTCTCCTGTCATCTCTGACTGTAGAGGTTGAGATTATTCTGTAAATTAGTACTAATTATGACAAAGGACAATAAGCAAAGTGAGGGGGCTGTCTCGGATTCTCTTCCTGAGGGGTTAGACCTTGGCGGTATGCTCTCTCATATCTCCCGTAACACCCTCTATCTGGTCTCCGGTCAGGTCTTAAGTAAGGTTGCAAGCTTTGCTTATATACTCTTTCTTGCCAGACGGTTCACTATCGGCGAGTTTGGTGTCCTTAACCTCATATTGTCATTTGTACTTGTTGCGGATATTACCGTTGACTGCGGTCTTACTCGGTTAATAGTACGAGACCTTGCCCGCGACGCCTCTCAGACCAGGGTCTATCTCAGCAACCTAATTCCCTTAAAAATCGCCATCGCACTCTTGGGCTACATAATCCTGATCTCCATTGTATGGGGCGCGGGCTACTCTGCTGAGATGATTTTTCTTGCGGCAATAGCAGGTGTTGGCCTTGTGCCGTCGACCCTTGCTCTGGCCTTTGATTCTACTCTTCAGGCCCGTCAGCACATGCTCTACTCATCTCTCTCAGGCGTTGTGCTTAGCGTAAGCCAGGTAGTCCTCGGCGTTGTAGTTATTCTCCTTGGTTTCGGTCTGCCGGCTATTATGGTCGCAATTGTATTAGCCCATGTAATTTATATGTTTGTACTTGGATACGGCGCTTGGAAACGGGGTTACCGATTTGGTCTGCACCTCGATTTCGCATGGATGGGGCGCACTGTAAGGCATGCCTTGCCCTTTGCCGCCATAGCTATCCTTTTTATCTTCTCGGCACGCGCCGAGATACTTGTTCTGGGGTGGTTTTACAGCAGTGAGACTGTTGGACTATACAGCGCGGCTACAAAGTTTCCTGAAGCCGCGTCCTTCTTTCCCATGATGTTAGCATCGGCCATAACACCGGTACTCTCACAGTATCACCACGAGTCATCGGAAAAGCTAATAAGTATTTATCTCTGGGCAAGCCGTATGCTTCTTGTAGCCATACTTCCGATAAGTGCTTTTATGGTTGTATTTGCCGCACCGATTATCAACATGCTCTTTCCATCACAGTACGGCGACTCGGCTGCGCTGCTTAAGATTATGTTTCTCGCCTTTCCATTTATTTCTCTACAGGCCATAAACGCGGCTATGCTTTTTTCGTCAGACTATCAGAAGCGCACCATGGTTCTGTTCTGTATCGCCACAGTTGCTCAGTACGTTGTGAACCTTATCCTCGTTCCGAGATTAGGAGCTACGGGATCTGCTCTCTCAATGCTTGTCTCGCAGGCCCTTATCTTCTTACTTTTTTTTGGATGCATCCGACACTGGTTTATCAAAGGCAGCGGCATGCTCCATAATTTAATGCGTCCCATTGTATCAGGCCTGCTAATGGCCGGTATTATGTTATTTTACAATGATAGATTAGGAATGTGGGTAATTTTACCGGGCATCGCAGTATATGGTATTAGTTATCTGCTTTTTACATTCTTTCGTTTATATCGCTCCGAGCACTGGAGCGGTAAATTTAAATAAGAACAGGTAGTGAGAGTGCAGACTAATTCGTTGTCAGCTTTATTCTTTAAGTGGTGCAGACAGAACCCGGGACTAACCCTTACGGGCATGTTGGGTCTTGTGCTGGTCTTTGGGATTTCATTTGCCTTTATCGGGCCAAAACTCACGCTTGTTATGCTCGTTGGTTGTGGTTTTCTTCTTCTGGCAGCTTATAATTATATGTACGTCCTGGGCCTGCTCGTATTCGTGCAGGTCTTAAACCCCCCGTATTTTCGAGTGCCCCTTATTCCCGGGCTGCCTGCTTTTCCACCATCCCTTATAATCCTTCTGGTAATCTCTATTTTAACGGTGTTGGACATGATTGCTCAGCCGCGTGATTGGAAGTCCGGCCCCTGGAGTCATCCGTTCACATGGGTACTTATTATATATTCCTTTGTTCTGCTCTTATCTTTGATTGACGACAGGAGTACCTCTTCGAGCTTTAATCTATGGTTTCAAGGTATTTTTATACCTTTTGTCTTCTTTATTGTTCTCTCTCGCGCGATTCGAGGCGTAGATGAAATTGAATTTATATTAAAGGTGATGTTGTTTGCCGCTGTATGCGGAGCGATTTATTCCTTTCCTGAGTTCATTCTTAAAAAAAATATTGTATTTACTACCTTCGCATCAAGCACGCTCTCATCTTCAGATATTACTCAGTTAAGTCAGACAAATGTTAACTCTCAGATGAATGCTTACCGCGCCTTCAGTTTTTTTTCCAACCCCATACTCTTTGGCGCCTATGTTGGGATGTTATATCCATATTCGTTGCTGAGATTCGCTACGAGTTCAACTCGCAGGCTGAGACTCTTTTTCGCAGTCGTAACTCTCTTACTCTTATGGGGACTTTTCAGTACTTTTTCACGAGGGCCTTTACTTGCGGTTATTATGTCTACTCTCTTTCTCGCTGTAGCAGTAAAGCCCATAAGGCGTATCGTAGGTATAGGTGCAATAGTAATCGTTGCCGTTATCTTCATCTCATGGCCCTGGACGGGCTCGAAGATTTCCCATCGCGTCGGTGATATAGACAATATTATGATTCGTTTCAGGCTCTCGGAGCTTCTCCTCTATACCTTTGCAGATCATCCCGTAAAGGGCGTAGGCCTCGGTAACTTTCAGTACTATCAGATGGATGTAGTGCGTAAATACAGCCTCGGGCCCTTTACTGAGGACTTGAATATTCTTCGTGTTGGAGATAATACCTATCTTCAGCTTCTCGCCGAGACAGGTATCATTGGTATCTCTTCCTTTTTCCTGCTCCTCATTGTGTACTTTAAGACTAATTACCGATCGCTTCTTGTCTCCGGAAGTCGTGAGTGGATTATTGCCCTGTCTTTAGGCGGCAGTATGCTCGTCTTTATGTTCAACGCCATGACTATGACGGCCTATACTCATTATGATATTACAATGATTATGGCAATATTCATGGCATTGACTGTCTCGCTTAATCAGAGTGTTCAGAGAGGTAACGATGCGGTCTAATTCCAGACGTATATTATTTCTCATGCCTCATCCATTAGAGGGGCCCTCGAGCAGGTACCGCGTGTATCAGTATCTGCCCTACCTGCGAGATCATGGCCTTGACGTTGAGGTGCGCCCTTTTTTTTCTTCTCGCGCGGCTTCCATAATATATGAGCGTGGGACTATGGCGACAAAGATCGGCGCGACCCTGCTTGCCACGCTCTCTCGTGCTGCCGACCTTATGAGGGCAGGGCGCTTTGATCTTGTGTATGTGCTTCGTGAGGCCTTTCCTTTTGGGCCGCCTTTTTTTGAGCACACTTTTAAGAGACTTGCAGGTAAGATGATATTTGATTTTGATGATGCCATTTACACACATTCCCTTGCATACTCAAATCCGCTGGACAGGCTTCGTGACTGGAACAAGACAGGTAAGGTTATCAGATTATCTAACCATGTCGTAGTAGGCAGTGAGTATCTTGGCGAGTATGCAAGAGAGTTTGCGGCTTCTGATAACAATGTCTCTATTATCCCTACTGTAGTCGATACGGAGGTCTATTGTCCGCCGCCAGAGCGTGAGTATTCAGAGAGAGTGAATATTGGCTGGATAGGTACGCCACGGGGCTCTGAGCATTATCTGCGGCCCCTCCTCGATACTTTTAAATCGCTCTGGAAAAGACATAAGGACATAGGTTTTACCTTTGTAGGGGCTGAGCCTTTTGAGACAGGAGATGTGCCTGTTGATTTCAAGAAATGGAGGCTTGACGAGGAGGTATCAGATCTGCAGTCTTTTGATATTGGTATTATGCCATTAACTGATGACGCGGAGACGCGCGGTAAGTGCGGGTTCAAGCTTATTCAGTATATGAGTGTCGGTATTCCTGTAGTCTGCAGCCCTGTTGGGGCAAATCTGGAGATAGTAAGGGAGGGTGAGACGGGCTTTTTTGTGGATTCCAATAGTGAGTGGCACAAAAGGCTTGAGTCTCTTATAGAGGATATTAAGCTAAGGCGTAAGATGGGAGAGCGCGGCCGTAGGGCGGCTGTTGAGTCATACTCACTGCATGTGACGGCGCCGCGTTTATTAGAGATAATTCTTGGCGTATTGTCCGAAAAGATGGCTCTCTGAGTATTTAATAGAGAAGAGATTTAATAAAAAATGAAAAACTCACAACTGTTAATGTCGCGCGCCAGAATCTGGATTAAGATAATCTTAAAGACAGGTCTTGCCTTTCCCGGGCTGATTATCAAGGCGCTGGTTTATCGCAGTCCGGGGCTGCGTGTTCTCTTTTATCACAGAGTGAACCCCTATCCCATGGACAAACTCGGTCTTGTCTCACGAGAGATAACAGTAACGCCTGAGGCATTTGCAGCTCAGCTTGCTTATCTAAAGAAAAAAGGTTTTCATTCTCTCTCGCCGCAGGAGCTTAAGGAACAGATTGAGTGTAATGCCCCGCGCGACCCTAAGGCTATACTTATAACCTTTGATGACGGGTATAGAGATAATTATATCTGGGCCGCTCCGTTGCTGCGCTACTTTGGTTTTTCTGGCATTGTATTTGTTACTACTGATTTTGTCGGAAGAGAATCCATAGATTCAGAGTCCGGCGGAGATGCGCCTGGGTGCGGGCAGTTCCTTACTTGGGAGCAGATTAAAGAGATGCAGGGCGACGGGATGATTTTTGGATCCCATACGTGTACTCATCAGCTGCTGACCGGACTTGAGAATAGTAAGCTTGAAGAGGAGTTGAGGGAATCGAGTCGTCTGCTGCGCGAGCGTCTTAATCCCGAGGTTATGCTCTTTGCATACCCCGGCGGAGACGTAAATGAGAGAGTGGAGAGGGCCGTAGTTGACGCCGGGTATGACGGCGCATTTACGACGGTTCCGGGGGATAATGCTGTAGGCGTAGCAAAGTCGCTGCTGCGGCGTACAGAGGTCTCTGCCAGTGATACTTCTTTTGTATTCAAGATGAAGTGCGCGGGAGCCCTTGATTGGCTCTGGTTTAAGGAGTCCGCGGCTTTAAGGTCGTTCATAGGGCGCTGTAACAGTTTTTTAATAGGCCTCGGCCGCTCTACAAAGAAGACGTCTTCAGCGCCTCTCTCTTTGAAGACATGCAATAGACCAATTCGCCTGCTGCAAGTCGTTACTCGCATGGACACCGGCGGTGTTCCAAATCATCTTATGACCCTCTTAGAGGGGTTAACTAAGTATGATTACGAGATAACCGTAGCCTGTAGGGAAATTGATGAACGGTTTAAAGAAAAACTTACGGAGCTTGGTGTAAGAGTGTTTTTAATAGATTTGAAGCGCTCTATTAACCCTCTCTCTGATATTAAGGCTATCTTCAAGCTGTACAGGCACATGAGAGAAGGTCAATATGATATCGTACATACGCATATGTCTAAGGCGGCCCTTCTCGGCAGCATCGTAGGGCGTCTGGCGCGAGTACCTGTAATTATAAATACCGCCCATAACCTTGGTTTTCTCGCACTTAAAAATCCGGTTTTAAAGCGGGTTTTCTGGCTTTACGATAAAACGCTCTTTTTTTTCTGCGTAGATTCTGTAATAACTGTCTCTGAGATAGTGAGAAGCAAGATTGTAAAGGCGCGTATCTTAAGTGAGAGTAAGGCTGCGGCTATTGTTAATGGTCTGGATCTTACTCCTTTTAAGGATTGCACAACTAATCTTAGTGTGCTTAAGTCTACACTTGGTCTGGAGGGTAGAGGGCTTATCATCGGCACTGTTACACGCCTCGTATGGTTTAAGGGTCTTGATACTTTTGTCAGCGCCGCATCAGAGGTACTGAAGGTCTATCCTGATACGCGCTTTGTTATTGTAGGCGATGGCCCTCTTCGTGAAGACCTGCGGCGACAGGCCGATGGCCTTGGAATAGGAGAGAGTCTTTTATTTCTCGGTGAACGTACAGACGTACCAGAGCTGCTGCAAATCTTTGACATATTCGCCTTGTCTTCAGTCTCAGAAGGAATGCCAATATCTATTCTTGAGGCCATGGCGGCCTCAAAACCCGTAGTAGCTACAAGTGTTGGCGGCGTGCCTGAATTAGTTGCTGATGGAGAGACTGGAAGCCTTGTGAATAGTGGTGACAGCTCTGCTTTTGGAGATGCATTGATAAATATTATTGGAAATTCAGCCCTACGATTTAGTATGGGAGAGAAAGGACGGAGACGACTGGAGCGTGAGTTTGATGTGGATAAGATGGTACGTTCAACAGATGAACTCTATCGCAGGCTCTTGAAAAATAAAAAAAGATGAAAAAAATTACAGGCACAACATATCAGACGTTTATACCGGGGGTGCATGATGAAGAGGTACTCAAGCTTCGCGCAGTAGTATGGGGCAGCGATCATCTCCATACAGACCCTCTGTTCTTTGAATGGCTTTTTCAGAAGAACCCTGCTTCCGACGGCAAGGGTATCGTTGTAATTAAAGACGGCAGGGTTGTGGGTTTTGCCGGCATGGTGATAAAAGATGCTCTATATCTTGGGGAAGAGGTTAGTATAGCCTATGGACTTGATTTTATGGTTCACCCTGATGTCAGGGCGAGTATGACTGCATTTCGAATTACAAAGAAGTGGATTAAGATGGCCAAGGAGCTTGGGTGCAGGATAGCCGTAGTCTTTCCAAATGAAGTATCTCACAATTTTTTAACGGATACGAAGGTGGGCTTTATTCCAGTTGTAAGCCCGCTCCTCAAGGTACGGCCTCTTCGAGGGATTACTATTGGAAAGGAATTGTTTCCGGCGGTGCCCTCCTCTCTTCTTACCCTTAGTGCGCGTGTTCTTGATAAATGCACTGCAGTTTGGGCCCACTTTAAACAGGGTACATTCCCGCAGGGCAGTCCCTCTCTTATTACAGAATTTGACGAGCGTTTCGACAAGCTCTGGAGCCTCGCTTACAGCCCTGATATGATAAGCATACGAAGAGACGCGCAGTACTTGAACTGGCGTTACAATAAAGACTTCCCTACTTATTCCTATATTCGAATTGCCTGGACTTATAAGAACGAAGTGCTTGGTTACGTTATTCTCAGCCCTCGTGAGATAAATGGTATTAAGACTATGCTCCTTGTTGATGTCCTCGTAAATCCTGAGATACCTTTTGTCCTTGACGCCTTAATTCACGAGGCGATGAGGCAGACTACGATTAATGGTAGAGGGCTCTTTGTGGCACAGGCAATGCCTTCATCAGAACTACAAAAAAGCCTTAGCCGTCTTGGATGTCTCAGCGTCCCTGACAAGGTGAATCCCAAGGCCTTTACTCTTACGGCCCTTAATCTTGGAGTCGACTCAGCGCAGCTTCTCTCTCCTTCACGGTGGTATCTTACGTGGGGCGATATGGAGGTTGTCTGAGAGGGCTGGAAGGTTGATATGAATATATTCGAGTGTGGAGGTGTCAGGATAGATGAGTAGTACAAAAACGACAATCAGTCTTCAAGATACAGGGAAGTTTGCGGGCGCTCATAATCATGAGTTCTTAGATCTATTTCGTAAGATCTTAGAAAAAAATCTTAGTAAGGATTTCCCCGGAATAGTAGAATTCTTCTCCAATACGCATCGTCTTGATATTATGCGAAGACTAATGAGGCAATACTTCCACTGTGGAGAAGGTACTGTCTTAAATATAGGCAGCGGCGTCTTCGCAACAGAGTTATTTGTAGATGAGCTCTCAAAATGCCGTTTTGTTTCTTTTGATTATACACGTGATTTTGCAAAAATTTTTCCGATCCTCCGTAAAGAGGGTAAACTTGGGAAGACCTCTTTTTTTATAGGTGATGCCTTAAATGCCGAGTTCAAGGAAGAGGTTTTTGATATTGTACTTATGCATGATCTTCTTTACGAGAACGCTCTTAATCTCACGCCCTTATTAAATAAGTACGATGCCTATATACGCCCAGGTGGTCTGATTTTTTTAGATGTTATGGATATTCGTGCTCGCCGCCTCTGGAAGCTCCTTGGGCGTGAGAAGGAGTATCATCGTTATAATATTCCAGATGTTCTTAACCTGCTGAGAGAGAGTGGTTATGAGGTTCTTGAGGTTGTACCTAATCTTGGCGCGCAAAAGGGCTTTCCAAAAGTCTTGCGGGCTATATTCTGGTATACACTTGGTATCGTTAACAGCCATGCCATTATCGCACGAAAGGTAGGAAAGGCGTAAAATGGAGAGGGTATCTGTTGTTATCCCTAATTGGAACGGCGAGAAGTTTCTCACGCTCTGCCTAAAGGCGCTGAGGTCTCAGACCTACAGAGATTTTGCCGCCTATGTTGTTGATAACGGCTCCAATGACGACTCTATAGATCTCATAGAGAGAGAGTTTCCTGAAGTTAAGATAATCCGTTTTCCTCTTAATCGAGGTTTCAGCGCTGCTGTTAATGCCGGTATAAAGGCCTCGGCAGGTGATTATATAGTGCTGCTTAATAACGACACTGAGGTCGATGTCTCATGGCTTGAGGAGCTTGTATCTGTCCTTGATACTCGAGATGAGATTGGTTTTTGCGCATCTAAAATTCTTGATTTTAAGGATAGAACTGTTATTGATTCCGTCGGTGATTCCTACAGCCGTTTAGGTATCGCCTTTAAAGTAGGCTCTCGTGAGACTGATAATGGTCAGTATGAGCAGTCTGTTGAGGTCTTTAGCGCATCGGCCGCGGCATCGATTTATCGGCGGACTTTATTTGATGAGATTGGATTTTTTGATGAGGATTTTTTCGCCTATATGGAGGATATGGATATTGGGATAAGGGCGCGTCTCGCGGGATATAGATGCCTCTTTGTTCCCACTGCTAAGGTCTTTCACATCGGCAGCGCCAGTAGCGGCGGAGATATGAGTGTCTTTTCTCTCAGGCTGACAGTGAAGAATATTTATAATATTATTATAAAAGACATGCCTCTTAGAATCCTTATTCAGATACTGCCTGCTACTATTCTTGTTCAGTTGGCAGTTATTACAAGAAGTCTCTTTACGACTCGCCACTCAAAGGCGAGAAAAAATATGCGTGGGTATTTTCAGGGCATACTCGCGGCAATCTCCGATATGCCCACGATGCTTCGAAAGCGCAGAAGAGTGCAGCGTATGCGGCGAGTCTCTGTCCGTGAATTTACAGAGATGCTCCGCAGAGGTGAGAGACAAGCAAGAGAGTCTCGGCGAACCGCGGGCAGTAATGATAGTAGATTATAGATCTTCCTGCCGCGCCTTAGTATATGTAAAAAATATAGGGTCATCTCCCAAGTGAGTGGGTAAAATGCATCGCATAGGGTTTAATA
>CAZEBZ010000054.1:0-11796 GCA_964510775.1 uncultured Thermodesulfobacteriota bacterium | reverse complement strand
GAACATATCAGCCAAGCAGAAGAAAGAGGCTTTCCACACATGGTTTTCTTGAGCGCATGAGCACTCGTGGCGGTAGAGCCGTAATAAAGAGAAGAAGGGCAAAAGGCCGCAAAGTTCTTGCGCCTGTAGTTAATTCTCCTAAATAAAAGTGATACTTACTTTGCCTCATGGAAATACCTTTTCGGCGAACTCCAGGCTCTTAAAATCCTCGCAGTTCCAAGAGGTGAGGAAAAGAGGCAGGAGAACCTTCAGTAAGAATTTTATCATATACACTCTCCCGAACGGCCTTGGTTTAAACAGACTTGGTATAACCGCCAGCGCCAGAGTCGGTAATTCTGTAAAAAGAAATAGGGTAAAGAGACTTTTAAGAGAATTTTTTCGCCTTAATATAAGATTCATCTCTTTAGATAATTCAGTTGATGTTGCCGTTTATGTTAAGAGAAATATTAATATAGACGACTTAAATTTTAGTTCCGTAGAGAGCGAACTTAAAAAAATCCTACTTACCAAAAGCAAACAATAAAAGTAATCGTAGAGAAACCATCTTATGATAAAGGCCTTTTTTTTATTTCCCATCTTCCTATACAAGGCCCTTATTTCTCCTTTTTTATCTCCTCACTGCAGGTTTTATCCAACATGTTCTGCTTATGCTTATGGTTCTATAGAAGCCCACGGAGTCTTAAAGGGGCTTTATCTAACCATTAAAAGAATACTTAAATGTCATCCCTTTCATCCCGGCGGAGTTGACCCTGTGCCGGATACCGCTGCTAAAAAACAAAACAACAGGTTAGACCCTTATTATGGATAAACGCTCGCTTATCGCAATAGTCCTCTCGGCTATAGTTATTTTTTCTTATCCCTATATAACAAAGCATTATTTTCCTTCTAAGAAAAAAGCCGCCGTCACCGAGCAGGCCGAAGGCATCAAGGCGGCGACAAAGAGCGCCGTTCAAAATGGTGTCTTTATCGGTGAGGGTAATCTGGATAAGAGATCCGGTAGTGTAGCTGATAAAACAGCTGCTATTACAGAGGAGCTTATTCACATAGATACACCGCTCTACCGTGCCGAGCTTACAAGTTTTGGCGGTGCCGTAAAGAGCTGGGAATTAAAAAAGTATAAACAAACAGCAGAGGCGGCCTCGGGCCCGCAAAACCTTGTCGCCTCACCGCAGGGCGCGGCAAGCCTTCGCACAAGACTTGTCTATGGAACCACCATAGAGACGGCTAACTTTACCACCTCGGCAGCGGATATCGTTCTCTCAGACAATGAGAATAAGAATATAATCTTAAGCGGTAAGGCGGCAAACGGTCTCACCCTTGAGAAGATATATAATTTTAGCGGCTCTGATTATCTCTTTAAGACAGAGCTTCGCGTAACCAATGACAGCGATAGGCCTTTTAACGGCTTTGTGGATACAATCCTTGTTAGGGGTATTAAGAAGAGTAAGAAAAAAAAGAGATCACGCGCTACTTATCATAGCGGCGGACTCGTTAGTATCGGTGATAAGGTTATAAGACATAAAGATAAAAACCCCGCAGAGACGAGAAACGCCAAGATAAACTGGATTGGCGTAGAGGATAAATACTTCCTCTCGGCCCTTATACCCGAGACAAAGATACCAGTTAGCTGGACCCTGCAGCCAAAGGCCAATGAGCAGATTGAGGCAGGCTCACGCTTTGCCGTAAGGCTCATGCCCGGTGAGACGGCCTTGTACTCATATAATACCTTTATGGGGCCAAAGAACTATAACCTTCTTAAGAGTGAGAAGAGCGGCCTTGAGGGCTCTGTAGAGTTTGGGTACTTTGCCTTTATGGCGCGCCCACTTCTCTCTGTCCTGAACTTTCTCCAACACTATGTAGTCAACTACGGCATAGCCATTATCATACTTACTATCGGTATAAAGATAATCTTTTACCCCCTCACTCATCACGGGCTTAAATCCATGCACGGCATGAAGAAAGTACAGCCTCAGATTGCGGCCATCAAGGAGAGGTATAAAGACGATAAGACGCGTCTTAATAAAGAGATAATGGCCCTCTATAAGAAGTACAAGATTAATCCCGTAGGCGGATGTCTGCCTATGATACTGCAGATACCTGTCTTTATCGCCCTCTATGAGGTGCTCTATGTATCTATTGAGCTTCGCCACGCGCCCTTTTTCCTCTGGATACACGACCTCTCGGCCATGGACCCTTATTATATTACTCCCCTTATTATGGGCGGCTCCATGTTCTTGCAGCAGAAGATGACCCCTGTTAGCGCAGACCCTATGCAGGCCAAGATGATGTTATTTATGCCTGTTATCTTTACCGTAATGTTCTTGAAATTTCCCGCAGGCCTTGTCATATACTGGCTTGTAAATAATATTCTCTCTATAGCTCAGCAGTATTATATCAACAGGACCGATACGGCAAAGATATAAAATAAGAGTTTTTTAATACTTCTGATTCCACCCGCGGCCTTTTCCGCGGGTTTTTTCTTTTTATCTCTCTTTTAATTCTTCTTATTTCACCACAATAGTATTTCTGATATATTTATATTAATTTTTAGCCTTAACCCCTTATCCTCTCTTTTATAGTCCTCCAGTAAGAGGTCTTTGTAGAGTTATAACTATGTGCAAGGTCTTTGAATGATAAACAGCACTCATACTATAGCCGCCATAGCAACACCTGCAGGTGAGGGCGGTGTTGGGATAATTCGTGTAAGCGGCCCTCATGCCCACGCCCTTGCGCGCGCGGTCTTTGATATACAGGGGTTTAAGGATAAGACCTTTAAATTTGAGGAAAAACGTCTCTTCTACGGCCACGTAATAGAACCCTCTGACGGTTCTGTCATAGACGATGGTTTTATCGTCTTCATGAGCGGCCCTCATACTTATACCGGTGAAGACGTAGTGGAGCTGCAGCTTCACGGAGGGGTACTTGTCTTAAAAAGGGCCCTCGGCGCGCTCCTAAGCAGCGGCGCGCGTATGGCCGAGGCCGGTGAGTTTACACGGCGGGCTTTTTTATCGGGCAGGATAGATCTAACGCGCGCCGAGGCCGTAATGGATATAATAAAGGCCGGAACAGACGAGGGTTTAAGGTCTGCGCGTGGTAGGCTTGATGGAGTCATTGAGAAAAAAGCCTCTGAGATAAAAGAGAGGCTTATAACCCTTGTCTCTTCTATTGAAGTGGGTCTTGATTTTTCCGCTGATATAAGCGGTGAGGTTCACGCGGCAGTGGCCCCTGAAGAGCTCCTGGCGATAGAAGGGCTTGTTAACGGACTCCTTGCCACATACAGAGAGGGAGCAGCCCTCAGGGACGGCGTGAGGGTTCTTATACTCGGTAGGCCCAATGTTGGTAAATCCAGCCTCCTTAACAGACTCCTTGGCGAGGCGAGGGCCATTGTTACTCATCTGCCCGGTACAACAAGAGATGTAATAGAAGAGGCGGTGAATATTAATGGCATCGCCATAAGGCTCATGGATACGGCGGGGCTTCGTGAGACCCCTGATTTTATAGAGTCTCTCGGTGTAAAAGAGGCTCGAAAGAGGATAAGAGGAGCAGATGTAATCTTATTTGTCCTTGATGCCTCAGCAGGTGATTTGAAGGAAGATAAAGACCTCTTAAGGGGCGTGGAGGGTAAAAAAGTCCTTATCGCGGCAAATAAGAGCGATCTTACAGATAAAAACCACGAGGCCTCTGTAAGGCGGGAATTTCCCCAAAGTCCCCTTGTATTTATCTCAGCAGCAGAGGGCAGCGGTATAAAGGCCCTTGAGGCCGAGCTTTATGTGTTAATTACAGGTCATGCCCCTGGTAAAGGTTTTTCCTCTTCCGAGGGCTCCGGCGCTTTCATCGCAACACTGAGGCAATTTGAGGCCCTTAAAAGAGTCTTTGCGGGCATAGAGAGGGCGAAAAAGAGCGTAGCAGATAAACTTCCCGCTGATCTTATAGCAGCAGACCTTCACGAGGCCCTTCTGGGACTAAAGGAGCTTACGGGAGAGGTTACAACTGAAGATGTGTTAGATTCTATTTTTTCTAAATTTTGTATCGGCAAGTAGGGGAATTTGTGGTCTCAGGGGTTTTGTCTGAACAAATAAGATTTTTAATTTTATATAGACAAATTAATATGTTAGAGGCGTATTGCAGAGTTTGCTCTCTGTAAGACCCCTATTTTTAACGGACGTAAGTTATGGAGACATTTTTCTCACATCTTTCTGTATTTTATCTGGGCTGCATCGCGAGCCTCGCTACGGGGCTTGCAACTGGCCTTGGCGCAATACCTGTGATGTTTACAAGAAATATCTCCCAGCGCGCCCAGGATGTAATGATGGGCTTTGGCGCAGGCGTTATGCTTGCGGCTACATCATTTTCCCTTATAATCCCCGCAATCGACGTATCTATAGCAGAGGGGACAGGTAAGGCCGGTGCCGCCTTTATCGTTGCCGGCGGTATGTTTCTTGGCGCTATTTTTCTCATGTTAAGCGATAAATACTCTCCTCATGAGCACTTTATCTCCGGTCCCGAGGGGGCTAACCCAAAGAATCTCAAGAGGATATGGCTCTTTATCATAGCCATTACCCTTCATAACTTTCCCGAGGGTCTTGCAGTAGGCGTTGGTTTTGGCGGAGGTAATATCTCCAATGGTGTAGCCCTTGCAATGGGCATAGGACTGCAGAATATCCCCGAGGGACTGGTTGTGGCCCTTGCTCTTATTACAGAGAGGTACTCACGGCCTCACGCCTTCTTGATTGCCTTATTAAGCGGACTTGTAGAGCCTATAGGCGGAGCCCTTGGCGCAGGAGTCGTGACGCTTGCACGGCCTGTGCTGCCCTGGGGGCTTGCCTTTGCCGCCGGGGCCATGCTCTTTGTCATCAGTGATGAGATAATTCCAGAGTCTCACAGAAAGGGTTTTGAGAAAGAGGCTACATTTGGCGTGATGATTGGTTTTGTGCTAATGATGCTCCTTGACGTAACACTGGGCTGAGGCTCGGCACCTTATATACAAGATAAATTCCAATACCACCTCTATCTCTACCGCACTATTACCATCTTTTTGTTACCCCACACATCTCTGTTTATTATTCATAATTTCTTTATTATAAGGCCTCGTTACTATGGAGAAGCTTCTTAACGGCTATAATAAAAAAACCGGTAAGCATGAGGTTTAGCGCAAGAGACAACATGGCCACTGTCATCATGGTACCTCCGATGCCGTATGATATGGATATAATAAGAACTCCAGCACCTACCTCGCCGCGTGGAAACATGCCAATAGCCAGAGCCAGCCGCTCTTTCCAGTGCGCCTTTTTTCGGTAGCAGAACAAGGGAAAGAGTTTACCTATGTTGGATATAAGGGTAACGATAAGCACGTGAAAGGCAATGGAAGGCAGAGACAGGGCATGAGGTTTCAGCTTTGGCGCTGCTCCCGTCTCTTGTTTTATAGAGCCAAGGTCTTCATGCAAAACAGAGTCTTCTTCTATATAAGCCTTTGCAACCTCGCGCTCTATTTCTCTAACCTCCTCAGCCGGGCCGGCTATATCTGTTAGCGGCGCCATAGATAAACCTACGAGACCGAGAAAGATACTTGAAATAATAACAGTAGCAACCCTCTCCGATGGCCTCTCGATAATATCCATCGCCCTCTCGCCGCTGCTGGAGGGGACGGTTTTGCGCGCCATCATACAGCCAATGGCAAAGGCCGGAAGCAGCACCTCAATATGAATGGGTACAACCTCATCAATAAGCTTGCTTATATGGTAAATACCCTCGGCCGCGAGGGTTATGATTACGCTGTAGCCAAATACCCAAGACCATGTAACAGGTATCTTCACGTGGTGCAGGTAGCGCCACGCCAGAAGAAGAAAAACTATCATGGGTACGAGTACCACTATCAGCTGCCACCTTATGCCTACGATCATCATCTCCAGCGGTATCATGAGAATAACCGTATCAAGGTCGTCAAATATGGCTAAAACCTTTATCTTTCTGTACATCCACGTACCTGTAAGCCCGGCGGCGGCGAGCATGGAAAACAATACTCCCGCGGACGTGGGTGAGGCAAATCGAGATGTAAGGAGGGCTTTTTTCCATACAAGCATACCATTACCTGTAGAGAGGAAGAGGACAAAGTAAAGGGCAACGAGAATCCATGGAATAGTGGCGGCTGTTGCCGCCACTACGTAGTCCCAGCCGTATGCGCCGAGGCGTGTCTTATCCAGCTCAAACTCGTAACCAACACGTATCATGATAAAACCAAGGGCAGTGGTGGTGAGAAGCTTTATGGCGCGGGCGAGGCTCTCGTAGTGATCGCCGGGCAGATAAGCGGGCAGCACCTGCGAGAATATAAGCCCTATAATAAGAAATGAGGAGTAGAGTATTATTTTTTTCATATTAAGAAAACCCCCTACTTTCTTTTGGAAAAAAGAAAGTAGGATAAAGAAAACCAATTAGGGATAAATAATTATAGCCAAATAATTTCTGTGTTCGCCCCGCTAAACCATAATACTTAAAAAAAGAAAGCAGGATAAAGAAAACCCATTAGGGGTGAATAATTATAGCTATGTAATGTCTATCTGTGTCCCGCTAACATATAATACTTAAAACAAGAAAGCAGAACAAAGAAAACCAATTAGGGGTGAATAATTATAGCCAAATAATTTTTTTTCTTTTACAAGTAGCCTCCGTGACTTACAGAAAAAAAGCGAATAAGATAAAAAATTATCAGTCTGGAGGTTCTCTTCTAAATAGATCCCTCTTCATATCTGTAACTCTGTCGATAAATAATAAACCATCAAGGTGGTCTATCTCGTGCTGCAGGGCTACGGCCTCAAAACCCCTGGCCTCCAGAGTCAGACTCTCGCCCTCTGGTGTAAAAGCTTCGACATGCACCTTTCTCGCCCTTGTGATATTGGCCTTGTACTCCGGTATGGAGAGGCAGCCCTCGCGCCCTTTTCGCTTGCCGCTTCTGTAAATAATTTTCGGGTTCACAAGTCTTAAGAGACCGTGACCGGGGTTTGCAGGGCTTACGTCTACGATAATTATCCTCTTAAGAACTCCGACTTGCGGCGCTGCTATGCCAACGCCGCCGTGAGAGCGCATAGTCGCGACAAGGTCCTCTACAAGGCCGGTGATATCCTCTTTTGAGGGGTTCACCTCAGAGGAGACTTTTTGCAGCAGGGGGTTGGGGTATAAGATTATTTTCAATGAGGGCATATTTAAAGGGGTTTATCTTTTGTGCTGCGCGCAGCCTCCTAAAGCTCTCCAAAATCCTCTATTGGTCTTAACTTGATGCTTACGCCAAGCTCCTTGCCAAGGGCCCTTAGTCTGCTCTTAAGTCCAGTCAACTCTTTTTCCGGCGCGATAAAAAGCTCCATCATCATCATGTAGAGTTTTTTTCTTTCCTCTCTATTCTCACCAGTGCCAGCTTCCCTCTGGGCCGTCTTTGTCTCAAGGTCTGTAATGTTAATACCCTCATCTGCAAGCAAAAGCGCTGTCTTGTAAATAAGACCGGTATTATCCTCACCGTGAAGCGTTAATATGTAATTAGAGAGGTTTTTTATGACCCCTTCTGCCCTGGAGGCGACCTCTCTTATATCTATGGTGAGGGCGAATGTTTTTTCCACCTCTTTCATATCTTCCATGAGGGCGAAGGTCTTGGCCTCATCAGGCAGGTTCATTATGAGGATAACGGCGAACTCGTCCTCAAGTATTGTCATACTTGAGTCCTCGATATTACAGCCTCTCTTAAAGAGCGGCGCTGTAAGCGCCGCCACAATGCCGGGCTGGTCTTGTCCGATGGCGCTTAGCGAGTATTTTTTCATAGACTTCTCTCCATGATTTAATCTTTATCACGAGCATTATTCCCTCTCTTCTTGCTGCTCATCATCTCGCCTATCTTTTTCTCATAACCGCGTTTCGTAGGCTCGTAATAGATTTTTCCCTTAAGTTTATCAGGCAGACACTCCTGATCCACTACGGCTCCGCTGTAGTTATGGGGGTACTTATAGCCGCTTCCGTAGCCAATGTTTTTCATTAACGAGGTTGGCGCATTACGTAGATGAAGCGGCACTGAGAGTGAGCCGCAGGAGCGTGCGTCTTGCGCAGCTTTTTTGTACGCAGTATATGAGGCGTTGCTCTTTGGCGCTGTTGCAAGATAAGTGACGCCCTGCGCAAGGGGTATCCAGCCCTCGGGCATGCCGATAAAGTGGAGGGCCTCTTTTACAGAGACTGCGAGGCTTAGGGCCTTCGCATCGGCATTGCCTATGTCTTCAGAGGCGAATATTATCATGCGTCGTACGATAAAGAGAGGGTCTTCGCCGGCCTCTAACATTCGGGCGAGCCAGTAGAGCGCCGCGTCAACGTCGCTTGCGCGCATGGACTTTATAAAGGCCGAGATTACGTTGTAGTGGTCTTGCGCGCCCTTATCATAATGGAGGACTTTTTTCTGCAGGGCCTCGCGTGTAACAGCCTCGGTGATTACCTTTGCTCCGTCCTCGCCAACTTCGGCTATCATATAAGAGACCTCAAGGCAGTTCAGCGCCGCTCGGGCGTCGCCTTGGGCGTGCTCGACGATAAAGTCCATTGCCGAAGGCTCTAAACGCGCCTTAATATTACCGAGACCCCGTTCATTGTCTTCTACTGCTCTTGTGAGTATCTTTAAGAGGGCCTCGGCTGAGAGGGCCTCCAGTAAGATGACCCTGCACCGTGAGAGCAGCGGCCCGTTTAGCTCAAAGGAGGGGTTCTCCGTAGTGGCCCCTATAAGGGTAATCGTGCCGTCCTCAACAGAGTGCAAGAAGGCGTCTTGCTGCGCCTTATTAAAGCGGTGTATCTCGTCCATGAAGAGGAGGGTCTTTTGTCCAAGGGCTTTACGTTCAATCGCTTCTTTTATAACACTCCGTATCTCCTTAACACCGGAGGCAACGGCGGATAGCTCTACGTATACAGCTCCTGCGCTTCGGGCGAGTATGCGTGAGAGCGTTGTCTTGCCTGTGCCCGGAGGGCCCCAGAGTATCATCGAGGGTAGTTCTCTGACCTTAAGAACGCTGCTTAGGAATTTATCCTCGCCTACAATGTGAGTCTGACCGAGAAATTCCTCAATATTCTCTGGTCTCATCCTCTCGGCAAGAGGGGAGAGAGGCTTTGAGAGACCTTTGAGGTCCGTCTTTGCACTCGCTGCTCTGGTCTTGGTTGTATTGATATCAAATAAATCCATAAAAAAATTCTACATAAAGGCAGGGAAAATAGCAAGGATGAGAAAAATCATTTAAGGAGCGAGGTAATTTAGGTTATAATTATTAGATATAGTGTGCTGAGGAAAAAATATAGAAGGTGAACCATGTCGCTGCTTGAAGTATTAAAATACCCGGATCCTTTTCTAAGGTCAGAGTGTGAGCCTGTAGAAGAGGTAGACGAGACTATTGTCACCCTTATAGACGATATGCTTGAGACCATGTACGCTAATAAGGGCATTGGCCTTGCCGCTACGCAGGTGGGTGTGGCAAAGAGGGTAATTGTCCTTGATGTGCCCCTTGAGGAAGAGGATGAGGAGGTCGCGGCTGAGGAGAAGGAGCAAAGGGTTATACTCACTCTCGTTAATCCTGAGATTACCTGGCGGGACGGAAAGGTGAAGTTTGAGGAGGGATGTCTTAGTCTGCCCGGCGTAAACGCCGAGGTGGAGCGCGCCGCTACTGTGAGGGTTACGGCTCTTGACAGGGAGGGTAATGTTGTTAATATACCCGCCGAGGGCCTGCTTGCCATTGCGCTGCAGCACGAGATAGACCACCTTGATGGAATACTCTTTATTGACAAGCTCTCGTGGCTTAAGAGGGACCGTATTAAGAGACGGCTTAAAAAGGCGGCCCTGGAGGAAGCAGAGCAGGCGGTTTAACGGCTGCTCTACTTCTGTTTATAACCACAGACACCTGGCTCCTGCACACCTTTATTGTGGGCAGGTTTTTTTGTTCTCAGAAAAAAAATTTTTTTAAGCGGTAAGGGGCGGTGACTTTGGGTAAATCAATAAAAATTATATACATGGGTACGCCGGAGTTTGCAGTGGCGCCTCTTGCGGCCCTGCTAAAGGCGGGGGTTGAGGTCTTGGCTGTTGTTACTCAGCCCGGTCGCGGTAAGGGCCGCGGTAGAAAACCAACATCCTCTCCCGTAGAGGCCTTTGCCGCTTCACAGGGTTTAGAGGTCTTAACGCCCCTTAATGTGAAGGAGAGTTCTTTTATAAATTACCTAAAGGCGGCTGACCCCGATTTTATCATCGTAGTAGCTTACGGAAAAATACTGCCCGCAGAGGTTCTTGCTGTTCCTGAAGGCGGGTGCGTCAACCTTCATGCCTCGCTGCTTCCTCTGTACCGCGGGGCCGCGCCTATTAATAAGGCTATTGTTGAGGGTGAAGTAGAGACGGGGCTGACGACTATGCTCATGGACGAGGGTATGGACACAGGTGACATGCTGCTTCAGGAGCGACTCGCCATTGGCGAGGATGAGAGCGCCGAGGCCCTTGCACTGCGCCTCTCTGCTGCAGGCGCCGCGCTGCTCGTAAAGACTATAGAGGAGTTAGCGGCGGGCCGCCTTACACCAAGGCCTCAGGAAGAGGCTCTTGCCACTTATGCCTGGTCTATGAAAAAAAAAGACGGTCTTATAGACTGGAGACAATCTGCTGCGGAGATAAAGAACCTTGTGCGCGGCCTATACCCCTGGCCCGGTGCCTATACATATCGAGGCGGGCGCGTACTTAAGATTCACCGCGTGCAGAGCTGCGCCGCAGACCCCTTACTATCGAAGGGCAGGGCGGGTCTTATTGTGAGAGTCTGTAAGAACAGCTTTTTTGTAGAGACAGGCTCCGGCCTTATCGAGGTTCTTGAGCTTCAGCCTGAGAATAAACGAAAGATGAGCGCAGTAGATTTTATACAGGGGTATAAACCTCTCGTTGGCGAGGTTTTGGGGGATTTTTGAGTTTTTTTTTGGAAGTACGGTGTAGGATTTGTGTTTACACCAGAGTATTTGATAAGGATATTGATTTTCTTTGTCCTACTTTTTTTGAGGGTAGCGGAGGTTATTTACAAAAATAAGATATTAATTTGCGATATCGGTTTTCTTTGTCTCGCTTTCTTTTTTCTAAAAGAAAGGGGGAGGTTTTCTTTGTCCTACTTTTTTTGAGGGTAGTGGAGGTTATTTACAAAAACAAGATATTAATTTGCGATATTGATTTTCTTTGTCCTACTTTCTTTTTTCTAAAAGAAAGTAGGGAGGTGTTGACAAAGCACGGTTTTTGACTGAAAATTAAAGATTAAGGTTATTAATCGCCCCTATTACTTGATTTTTATGGTATTTGGGGCATGAAAGTGCGGTTTTTTTTAAGAGGTCTGTAGTGAGCAAGGCAGTTAAGAAAGAGTCCGGTTGGGATGGCAGCCCCACGAGCAAGGGTTACAACCCCGGGCTTGGCGGTTTTATATGGCTCCTCGTCTTGACGGCCGTGGGTATTTTGGCGGCGGGGTTTTTCTTCTGGTATATCCCAACAAGGGGTCTTGGCAACATTCACCCCGCTCTGCCTTATATCTTTGGGGCTTTGGTCCTTGTAATGGGAGGTTTTGTCTTTGGCGGTGCTGTCTTACTCGCTCTTGCGGCAACAGGAGGGCGTATTTCCTATTACTCGCCCTGGCTGAGATGGATGCTCGTAAAGCTATTTTTACCCCTTATGGTTCTGCTCGGCGGACTTGTAAAGATGCCAAAAATTAAGATAGAACGGGCCTTTATAGAGATAAACAATCAGATGGTGCGCCTTATGAAGAAAAAACGCGGCGCCATGCG
>CAZEBZ010000053.1:0-12098 GCA_964510775.1 uncultured Thermodesulfobacteriota bacterium | reverse complement strand
AGGGCTGCGAGTTTGATTACTCGGGCACTCAGGCCTGCAAGGCCCTTCGTGAGGAGGGGTATGAGGTTGTCCTTGTTAACTCCAACCCCGCTACCATAATGACAGACCCTGAGACGGCTCAGAGAATCTACATCGAGCCCATTACGGCCGCGATTGTAGAGAGGATAATCGAGCGCGAGTCTCCTCATGCCATACTGCCTACTATGGGCGGTCAGACGGCTCTTAATGTGGCCGTAGAGCTCGCCGAATCTGGCGTACTTGATAAGTACGGCGTTGAGATGATAGGCGCTAAGCTGCCTGCAATCAAGAAAGCTGAGGATAGAGACCTCTTCAAGGCCGCTATGCTGAAGCTTGGACTTGATGTGCCGAGAAGCGAGAATGTGAGAGACATAGAGGCCGCGCGCGCTGTTATGGAAGACATGGATTTTCCTGTAATACTTCGCCCTTCTTTTACTCTTGGCGGCACTGGCGGCGGCATTGCCTATAATATGGAGGAGTTTTTATCCATGGTGGCCTACGGTATTGACGCGAGCCCCGTTGATGAGGTGCTTATAGAAGAATCCGTCATAGGCTGGAAGGAGTTTGAGCTTGAGGTAATGCGCGATACCAGCGACAACGTTGTTATTATCTGCTCTATTGAGAATGTTGACGCCATGGGCGTTCATACAGGCGACTCCATTACCGTAGCCCCTGCTCAGACCCTTACTGACAAAGAATTTCAGATAATGCGCGATGCCGCTATCGCTATCATAAGGGAGATTGGCGTTGATACGGGGGGGAGTAATATTCAGTTCTCTCAGAATCCACGTACCGGACGAATATGTGTAATTGAGATGAATCCCAGAGTCTCTCGAAGCTCTGCCCTTGCCAGCAAGGCAACGGGTTTTCCCATCGCCAAGATAGCGGCGAGGCTCGCCGTTGGCTACTCACTTGATGAGATAACCAATGATATAACGAAAAAAACACCTGCTTCTTTTGAGCCTACTATTGATTATGTTGTAGTGAAGATACCGAGGTTTGCCTTTGAAAAATTCCCCGATGCCGACTCTACCCTTAGTATTCAGATGAAGTCCGTAGGCGAGGTCATGGCCATTGGAAGGTCTTTTAAGGAGTCTCTCTTGAAGGCCGTGCGTTCTCTTGAGACAGGTTCGCATGGTTTTGAGTGGAAGTTCCAGAGGGGACGTAAGTCTCCTGCTTTTACCGCAGATGAAGGCGATATGAAGCGTCTTATGGAGAGGCTTAAGAGGCCTACTCCGGGCAGGCCCTGGTATGTTTGTGAGGCCCTTCGCGCAGGGCTTAGCGTTGAGGATATTTATGCCATGACAGGCATTGACCCCTGGTTTCTTTATGAGTTTGAGGATATTACAGCCCTTGAGCGTGAGCTTTATATTAACGCGGCAGATGTTAATGCCCCGGATTTCGCTCTTCTCAGGCGCGCAAAGGAGTGTGGTTTCTCTTTTAAACACCTTGCTGATATTTTTGCAATGCAAGAGCTTGACCTCATAAAGAAGGCGGGTGAGGCCGGTCTTAGGCCGGTGTATAAGACAGTTGATACCTGCGCCGCTGAGTTCGAGGCCTATACCCCTTACTTATACTCCGCTTTTGAGAGGCCCTTTTATAATATTCAGGATAAAGATAGTGCCCCATCGCAGTCCGAGGCTCCGCCTACGGATAAAAAGAAGGTCGTTATACTCGGCAACGGCCCCAACCGCATAGGCCAGGGCATTGAGTTTGATTACTGCTGCGTGCAGGCAAGCATGGCGTTAAAGAGCGAGGGTTTCGAGTCTATAATGATAAACTGCAATCCTGAGACTGTCTCTACTGATTACGACACCTCGGACCGTCTGTACTTTGAGCCCCTCACATTTGAGGACGTACTTGCCATAGTAGAGCGAGAGCGCCCTGTTGGTATTATTGTTCAGCTCGGCGGGCAGACCCCGCTGCGCTTATCTGTTCCCCTTGAAGAAGCAGGTGTAAGGATACTTGGAACCTCAAGCGACTCTATTGATATGGCCGAGGACAGAGAGCGTTTTGAGGCGCTTCTTGATGGCCTTGGTCTGAAACGCCCTGAGAACGGACTTGCCCGATCAGAGGAAGAGGCCCTGCGTATTGCCGCCTCCATTGGTTATCCCGTAATGGTTCGTCCCTCTTATGTGCTTGGCGGCCGCGCCATGGAGACTGTCTACTCCGAGTCCAGTCTGAATGAGTACATGACGCGTGCCGTAGAGGCCTCTCCGGAGCATCCGGTGCTTATTGACCGTTTTATTAGCGGTGCAATTGAGGTAGATGTTGATTGCATAAGCGACGGCGAGTCTGTTGTAATAGGCGCCGTAATGGAGCATATAGAGGAGGCTGGTGTGCATTCCGGCGACTCTGCCTGCTCTATTCCCCCTTATTCGCTTGCCCCTGAGATAGAGGCGGAGATAAGGCGCGAGACTGTGCTTCTGGCTCGTGCCCTTAGTGTAGTCGGCCTTATGAACGTACAGTATGCCGTTAAGGATAATGAGGTCTTTGTTATCGAGGTAAACCCCAGGGCCTCTCGGACTATTCCCTTTGTTAGTAAGACCATCGGTGCGCCCCTTGCGCGTCTTGCGACTTCTGTTATGGTGGGTCGAAAACTCTCGGAGCTTGGTTTTACAGAAGAGGTATCTCTTCCTTATGCAACAGTTAAAGAAGCCGTCTTTCCATTTATAAAGTTTCCCGGCGTAGATACTCTTCTTGGCCCTGAGATGAAGTCTACGGGAGAGGTCATGGGTATGGGGCGTGATTTTGGCAGCGCCTTTGTAAAGGCCCAGTTCGCCGCCGGTAATAATATTATCCTTGAAGGAGTAGTTTTTATCAGTGTAAAGGACGATGACAAGGAGGCTGTGCTTCCCTTTGCCCACGCCCTTGAAGGCCTTGGTTTTGATATTATCGCTACTACGGGTACGGCTGAATTCCTTAAAAAAAATCACGTTACGGCCGACCATATTTGGAAGGTAGCCGAGGGCCGTCCTAATATAGTAGACGCCATTAAGAGCCGTAAGGTGGACATGGTTATTAATACTACCTTTGGCGCGCAGAGCGTTAAGGACTCATACTCGCTTCGCCGTACGACGCTTGATTACGGCATTCCATACTTTACTACACTTGCCGCCGCGAGGGCCGCCGTACTTGCCATAAAATCACTCCTTAATTCCAGACTTGAAGTTAAGAGTCTTCAGGAGTATCATGAGCAAATTCGTGATAGCTCCTCAGGGGCATCTGCTATAATTGAATAAGGCCGTTAAGGGCTTTTATTAGATAGCTTCTTTCTTCATTAGGGTTTGGGATGAAAAAGATATTAAAATCACTGGGCATAGTCTTCGGAGATATCGGTACAAGCCCTATATATACTCTCACCGTTGTCTTTCTCTTTGCCAAACCCACGGAAGATAACGTCATTGGCGTTCTCTCCCTTATGGTATGGACGCTTGTCTCCCTTGTTACCGTAGAGTACGCCTGGCTCGCTACTAATCTCAGCAAGAGGGGCGAGGGCGGCGAGATAGTGCTGCGCGAGATACTCTCGCCATACCTTAAATCTGGGCGTCAGCTCGGCATTGTCTCCGTGCTTACCTTTATCGGCGTATCCCTTCTTGTAGGCGATGGTGTTATAACGCCTGCCATCAGTATACTCAGCGCAGTTGAGGGCTCGCTGCTCATACCCATGTTTGCCAATACGAGTCAGGACGTACTCGTAGTTGTTGCCTGTATTATCGCTATAGTGCTCTTTGCCGTACAGAGCAAGGGTACGGAGCGCGTAGCCGGTGCCTTTGGCCCAATTATGCTAATTTGGTTCAGCGCGCTGGCCGTATCAGGCATTGTCTCTATACTTACTTTTCCATCTATCGTAAGGGCGGTAAATCCCTTACACGGCATTGCTTTCATGATGCATCACGGGATTGCGGGTTTCTTTATCCTCTCCGAGGTAATACTCTGCGCCACAGGCGGAGAGGCCATGTACGCAGATATGGGGCATCTTGGCAGGATGCCTATTGTCAAGGCTTGGAACTTTGTCTTTGCCGCCCTTATCCTTAATTATTTTGGACAGGGGGCATTTCTTATTACACACCCCGGCACTAAGAACGTCCTCTACAGTATGATTTTCTCTGAGGCGAGTTTCCTCTACATACCCTTTCTTCTTCTCAGCATAGCGGCTACTATTATCGCATCGCAGGCCATGATAAGCGGTCTTTTTTCCATAGTCTATCAGGCCATTACCACACGCATACTTCCCATGTTCAAGGTCTCCTACACTTCCGCCACGATGAGGAGTCAGATATACATTGGTTTTGTTAACTGGTTTCTCCTTGTCTTTGTCATCATCATAATAAATCACTTCAGAGAGTCCTCGCACCTTGCCGCTGCTTACGGCCTTGCTGTTACGGGTTCCATGAGCATAACGGGTATTATGATGTGCTGGATATTTCTCAAGCGGCGAAGATACCTGAAGATGACTGTCGCCGCGGCCATTACGCTCCTTGATCTTACGTACTTTGCCTCTAATACATTTAAGATACCTCACGGCGGTTACTGGTCTATCCTTATAGCCATGATACCATTTGCCATAATACTTATTTACACCGAGGGGCAGAAAAAACTCTACCGCTCAATGCGGCCCCTGAAACTCGATGTATTTCTCCTTAGCTACGCACAGCTCTATGAGAAGCTCGCGCGGATAAAGGGCACGGGGTTATTTTTCGCTAAAGACGAAAAGTTCATAGCCCCTTATATCGTCCATACCATGTTTAAGAACAACATAATCTACGAGGATAATATAATAGTCTCAATAGTACGTCTTGATGAGCCTTTTGGACTTAATTATTTTTTCAAGGAAGACCTCTCTAAGGGCCTTCGTGTCTTTGAGATACGCGTAGGTTATATGGAAGTTCCTGATGTTGCGGGAATACTAAAGACCGCCGGCATTAAGGCCAAGGTCATCTTTTACGGCCATGACGAGGTTGCCTCCAATAATATCATCTGGAAGATTTTCTCCCTTATCAAGAAGATAACGCCTACGTATATTCAATTCTATAAACTGCCCCACAACAAACTTCACGGCGTCATAACAAGAGTTGAGATGTAGGTAAAGGGCGCAGACTCGAAAAACATCTGTTATGAGAATAAACATTCAAAGGTTATGGGCTATTATATCGGCCCTTAATAAACCCCTTCACTTTGCCGCTCTTGATGATTTCGCCCATCTTCACGCCCTAAAGGGGCTTGAGGCCATGGCATCTCCTCTTATTGATGAGGCCATTGCCATGGGGCCGATCGGGGAAATCAGGGAGAGTTTTATCGCCCTATCAGAGGTTATTAAGGGTTTTGATTCTGCTTCTTTAGATGAAAAAAAGATGAGACTCAATAAAGCCCTCTCTTTAACAGGGCCTGCCATGTTAAGGGCTGTAGCGGCGGCGGCTTTAGTGAATATATGTGATGTGCAGGCGCCCATCTTAGAGCTTCGCGGCGTAGGGCCAAAGCTCGCGGAGAAGCTCAAAAAAAAAGGTCTAAATACTATATTCGACTTGCTCTTTTTTCTTCCGCGAAGATTCGAGGACCGCACTCGGTTGGTAAGAATAAGAGACCTTACTGCCGGTGAGAGCGCGCAGGTAGTGGCAGTAGTCGCCGCCGCAGGTGAGGGCGGGTACGGGCGCAGAAAGATTTTTGAGGTTGTCGTAGATGACGGCTCTGCTCTGCTTCACCTAAAATGGTTCCATTACCGAGGCGCTTATACCAAGCGCTTCACCCCCGGAAAGAAGCTTCGCGTATATGGTCATGTCTCAAGGTCAGGATACAGCCGCGCCATGGAGATAATACACCCTGATATAGAGTTTCTTAACGATAAGGATACTGATGCCGTAGTACAAGAGGGTATTGTAGGCATTTACTCAGAGGTTGAGGGAGTTCATCAGAAGACACTTCGAAGGATTATCACCGAGACTGTGAAAAAGTACGCACCTCTTGCGCCGGGCGGAGTGCCACCGGAGGTTCTTACTAAAAATGGGCTCCTCGATCTGCCCTCGGCGCTTCTGGAGGCTCATTTTCCAAAAAAAATGCCTGATGTCGATAAGGGCGCCGCAGCTGTGCCCGCTATGAGGGCCCTTGCCTTTGATGAGTTATTCCTCCTTGAGTCATCCCTTGGGATAAAGCGCGGGGAGCAGAGAAAGGAGAGAGGGCTTCGCTCCTATTATGAGAATAAAGGCGGCGGCCTTGAGGGAGATCTTCGCAGTATGCTGACCTTTTCACTTACTAAGGCGCAGGAGCGCGTAATAAGAGAGATTAAGGGCGATATGGCGGGCAGCTCTCCAATGAACAGGCTTCTTGAGGGAGATGTAGGCTCAGGTAAGACTATAGTAAGTCTAATCGCCGCCCTCCTTGCCGTTGATTGTGGGCTTCAGGCGGCTGTTATGGCACCGACAAGCCTCCTTGCAGAGCAGCACTACGAAACTATTAACTCCTTTGCCGCAAGGCTTGGCCTACGCACCTGCCTATTGCTCGGCGGTATGGCCGCTAAAGAGCGAAGGGGCAGAATAAAGGAGATAAGAGAGGGTAAGGCTCAGATAATCGTAGGCACTCACGCACTTATTCAAAAAGATGTTGAGTTCGCTGCTCTTGGTCTTGTTGTCATTGACGAGCAGCACCGCTTCGGAGTCAAGCAGAGGGCGGAGCTTGGGCGAAAGGGTCTTGATAATAGGCCTCCCGATGTCCTTGTAATGACGGCGACTCCCATTCCAAGAACGCTTTCTATGACAGTATTTGGAAACCTTGAGGTCTCTGTTCTCGACGAGCTGCCGCCTGGCAGGACGCCTGTTAAGACGTCTCTTATTGGCGAAACACGAAGAAATAAAGCCTACAGACTTATACGTAAAGAGGTCGATAAGGGCGCTCAGGCCTATATTGTCTACCCCCTTGTTGAGGAGTCTGAAGAGCTGGACTTGAGAGACGCAACGAGGGAGAAGGTGCGGCTGGAGACTGAGGTTTTTTCCGGCCTTAGAGTCGCTCTTGTACACGGTCGTATGAGTCCGGCTGATAAGGACTCTGTGATGAGGGCCTTTAGGGACGGTGACGTTGATATACTCGTCTCTACTACTGTCATTGAGGTTGGTCTTGATGTGCCTCGCGCTACTGTTATGTTAATCGAGCACGCCGAGAGGTTCGGCCTCGCCCAGTTACATCAGCTTCGCGGCAGGGTTGGCCGCGGCGAGAGAGAGGCATATTGTCTGCTTATGAAAAACACCTTTACTGGAGAGGATTCCTTTCGTAGGCTAAGGGTTATGGAGGAGACAACAGACGGCTTTCGTATAGCAGAAGAGGACTTAAAAATACGCGGCCCAGGGGATTATCTCGGCGAGAGGCAATCAGGGCTCGCGGACTTTCGTTTTGCCTGGGCCCTTATGGATTATGAGCTGGTAAAGGCGGCAAAGTCCGCTGCTGAGGCCTTTGCCGCAGAGAGTAAGGGGCTTACACGCGGCGCAGGGCCCCTTGTAGCGGCGGCCCTCAAGGCCCGCTGGAGCGATAGGCTGGAGCTTGCGGGAATCGCGTAGAAAAATTCATTCAGTTAGCAAAAAATCGGTTTTATTACCCTTTTAATTAGGGTATAGTACTTAAACTAAAATCAACGAAGAGAGGTAAGAAAGAGAAAAATGGCAGATATTAAACCCTTTAGGGCAGTACGCTTTGATGAGAAAAAGACAGGTGACGTAACGGCCGTGATGGCCCCGCCTTATGATGTAATCTCCCCGGCTTTTCTCGATAAACTCTATGAGAGCCACCCAAATAACGTGTCGCGCCTTATACTTGGGAAAAAAACTGATAATGATGCCCCGGGCTCGGACAGGTACTCACGCTCTGCCGCCGACTTGAAGGATTGGCTCAGCAGCGGCGTCCTTAAGAGAGACGATACCCCCTCTATTTACTATTACAAACAGCGTTATACCCAACTTGATGGTTCTACAAGTACGAGAAAGGGTTTTATGGCCCTATCACGCCTTGAAGACCTCGGTAAGGGCGGTATTCACGCCCACGAACGCACACTCTCAGGCCCTAAGGCCGACCGTTTAAAGTTAATGGAGGCCTGCGCCTCAAATTTTAGCTGTATATTTACCCTCTACTCTGAGGTTGAGCTTACGATAAACAAAATCTTTGATAATTTTATAGAGGGTAAGTCGCCTGATATTGATGTCCTCGACCACGAGGGTGTTGAGAATATCGTCTACAGGATAGATGATAGCGAGGTTATTTCAAAGGTTGCTGAGGTTATGAGTAGTAAGGCTCTATTTATCGCCGATGGCCACCATCGGTATGAGACTGCCCTTAACTACAAAAAACTCAGACATGAGCAGAACCCTGATACAGTGGGGGATCAGCCCTATGACTTTGTAATGATGTACTTTTCCAATATGGATGATGAGGGCATGACTGTCTGGCCAACGCACAGGGTAATTCACAGCTTAGCTGGCTTTAAGACTGACGAGTTTGTTGAGAACTTAAAAAAGTATTTTAATATCAGAATATTGGAATATAATGATAATACTAAGGATGAGGTTTACGCATCCCTTATATCATCTATGGAAGGCCACGGCATTGGCGCAAATTGTTTTGGTATGCATTTCAAGGGCGAGAGCCGCTGTTATGAGCTTACCTCTTTAGATGGTGTGGATCTTGGTGATATCTTTGACGAGAGTATGCCTGAGGTCTACAAAAACCTCGATGTTACCGTACTCCATGAGCTTATCCTCTCACAGCTTCTTGGAATTTCACGGGGGGCGCAGGAGCGCCAGGAGAATATCATCTACGTAAAGAACTACGAGGACGCCTTTGCCGCTATGGAAGATGCCTCTAACGAGATAGTATTTCTCTTAAACCCCACGCGTGTTGATGATGTAAAGGCCGTAGCCGAGGCGGGGTGCAAGATGCCGCAAAAGTCCACTTATTTCTACCCCAAACTTCTCACCGGTCTTATTATAAACGTTCATGACGAGGCTTGCTTGTAGTGTGAGGTTTCGCGCAGCTAAACTTAAAAAAACCTCACACCAACCTCGGTGTGAGGTTTTTTTATATTATTAATATGGAACATATAGGCACTTATACATTTAAGAATGGCGGCTTTGACGAGATTACCTCTGATACGCTCCTCCTCGCTGATTTTATCCCCCCCTTATCTGAAGCAGATCGTGTTATTGATATATGCTCAGGCTCAGGTGCGATTGCCCTGAAACTCGCTTATAAGAATAAGAAGGTGTCAATTATCGCAGTCGAGATATTAGAGGAGCGAGCAGCGGCGGCGAGAGCTAATATTGAGGCGAATAACCTAACAGAGCGCCTATCTATTCTAAATATTGACTATAGGGCTCTTACTGAAAAATTCCCCGCCGGTGCTTTTACACATGTTGTGGCAAATCCGCCTTTTGTAAAGAAGGGGGAGGGCCGCCTTAGCCCTGTCTTTGAGCGTAGAGTGGCGAGAAGCGAGGTCTTTGGCGAGTTAAGAGACCTTATTCCCGTCTTAACCCATCTTGCAGGTCATGTAGGGGGCATTTACATCATCTTTACCCTTTCGAGATTAAGTGAGCTCTTAGTTGAGATGAAGGACAACGGTTTAAGGGTTAAGAGGTTAAGATTTGTCCACCCTTTTAAGGGCGCGCCTGCCTGCCGCGTCCTTGTAGAGGCGCAAAAAGGCGAGTGGGTGAGAGATGAGGTTCTTGAAGAGCCTCTATATCTGCGGTAAGGGTACGGTGTGAGAGCCTTTTAAATTTTGTTATCTTAAAAATGAGTTAGCTGCGGTAAAGAAACGCTTTAAGGGAAGAAATATCTTAAAAAGGGGATTTTTTCATAACCCGGCTAATGAGTTTTCTTAGCGAATCGTCGTTTATCGTTGATGTCGCCTCTTTTATGCATTTCTCGGAGAGGGTGTTTTTTACGGCGGGAGCTTCTGGTGCTTCTGGTTTTGCCTTGGGCAGCACACCTGGTTTAAATACAATGGCCTTAATAGAGCCGGAGGCAAGTGCGTTGTTAATCTTATCAATAATAAGGGGCTTTTGAAAGTTAAGCTCTGTCATCCACGCAGCTGATGTGACTACGCAGTAGAGGGTGTCTTTAATCAGCGCCTTAGGCATGGTACGTTTTGCTATGGCCTCGCCTACTATCTTTGGCCACTCTTGCCTTATCCTGTATTCACGCAGCCTCGGCGCTATTGCTATCTTTGGTATAGCGCCGGCTATTACAGACTTTGCGCTAATTGCCCTGCCTCTTCGCTGAGCCCAACTCTCTCTTGAAGGGTATCTATCCCTGCTCATTTCGTTGCCCCACCATCTATGGAGTTCTGCGCTTTAGACCTGTATCTGTCAATTCTCGCGCCGATGACCTGACCGGCTATTGATGCGATGAGTATAATAGGCACTATCTTCATGCTGAACCCCGCTATGAGTCTGAAGACTATAACAAAGGGAATAGGCAGATGAATGTAGAGAAACCATAAAAAGGAGAACTTCTTCGTCCTATTCCTCAGGTATCCAAATGGAAGGTTAAGGGTAAAGGCAAAGAGAGTGAGAAGAATGAGCAGGAATATGGAATATTCTGTATTCATGGTATAAAGGTTACCAGTAAAAACTTGTCTCTGTCAACGCCCAAGATTGCTTATGCTGCGGGGGATAAGCCTAATGAGCCTTGATTTATTTTCTAATATAGCACAAACACCTTGACATTACTCCACTTTCTTATATAGAATACCCTATTAAATCAATATTAATATTAACTTAAATCACAGATAGACATGTTAGAATCACTCTCTGATAAATTCAGTAAGGTCCTGCGCGACGTAAGGGGCAAGGGTACTCTCAGCGAGAGTAATATAAATGATACCCTTAAAGACGTGCGTCTCGCCCTCCTTGAGGCTGATGTCAACTTCAAGGTTGTTAAGGATTTTATTGCCTCTATTCGTGATAAGGCCCTCGGTAAAGACGTCCTTGAGAGCCTAACGCCAGGTCAGCAGTTTACAAAGGTTGTCCATGACGAGCTTACGGCAATACTCGGCGGTGAGGACTCCACTCTTGAGTTATCGGGCAGGCCTGCCGTTATTATGCTCTGCGGCCTTCAGGGCTCTGGTAAGACGACTACTGCCGCAAAGCTCGCCTATGCCCTGAAAAAGAAGGGTCGTTCACCATATCTCGTCCCTGCCGACCTCTTCCGTCTTGCAGCCGTTCATCAGCTAAAAACCCTCGCCTCAGATATAAACGTAGATTGCTTTGACAGTACTGATTATAGCACCCCGGCAGAGGTCTGTACTGAGGCAAAGAGAATAGCCTCCTTAAAGGGCTTTGATACCCTTATCGTCGACACCGCAGGACGCCTCCATATAGATGAGACTCTTATGGGCGAGCTTACGGGGTTAAAGTCCATCTTAAATCCCGCGGAGATACTCTTTGTCGCTGACTCAATGACAGGGCAGGACGCCGTAAATACGGCAAAGGGTTTTGACGCATCTCTTGATGTGACAGGTGTAATACTTACAAAGTTCGATGGAGACGCAAGGGGCGGAGCGGCCCTCTCCATGCGTATGATTACCGGTAAACCCATTAAGTTCATCGGCACGGGCGAAAAAGTAGATTGCCTCGAGGTCTTTCACCCTGAGCGTGTAGCGGGAAGGATTCTCGACCTCGGCGATGTTCTCACACTTGTGGAGAAGGCCCAGACCACGATTGATGAGAAAGAAGCCGCAGTTCTACATAAGAAGATAAAAAAAGACGCCTTTACCCTTGAGGACTTTAAAGATCAGCTCAAACGAATCCGTAAGATGGGCTCCATTGAGAATATACTCTCTATGATACCCGGTTTCGGGGCTATGAAAAAAGCGAAGAATATTAACTTTGACGAGTCGGAGATGACTCGAATTGAGGCTATTATAAACTCCATGACAGGTGAGGAGCGTAGAAACCCTGCATGCCTTAATGCCTCACGGAGAAAGCGTATCGCCTCAGGCAGCGGCACCAAGGTGCAGGATATTAACAAGTTTATGAAGCAGTATCAGCAAATGCGTAAGATGATGAAGAAAATGAAAAAGTCCGGGGGGGCCGGGCTTAAGGGAA